>CAJWTF010000106.1 GCA_913046825.1 uncultured Rickettsiales bacterium
GCGACAGCGTTATCCGGGACCCAGCCAGTTCCGGCCCTTGGTGCGTGCACTGGATCCTAGCTCTTCGGCTGGGCAACGAAGAGGCTTTATACCGGCCGTGTCCCCTCGACTGTGACGCGGTTCATATACCGCTTATATCCCGGGTAATCGTTCAGCGCCTTGTGCATCAGGCAGCGGTTGTCCCAAAAGGCGATTGAGCCCTTCTCCCAGCGGAAGCGGCAGGTAAACTCTGGTCGGTGGCTGTGGTCGAACAGGAATTGGAGCAGCGGTTTGCTCTCTTCCTCGGTCATGCCCCGGAAGCGGTGGGTGCGCGCGCGGTTGACGAACAGCGCCCTACGCCCGGTCTCCGGATGGGTGACGACGACCGGGTGCTCCATTTCGGGTTCGTCTTCCTCGTCGGGGTCGTCGCGCAGTTTGCTGGTCATCTTGGCGTTGCGCGCTACCGTGGCTTTCGGTGCTTGGATGCGGTTGTCGTGCACGGCAGTCAGCCCGTCAAGCAACTCGCGCATGCCCTCCGACAGGCTTTCAAAGGCCAGGTACTGATTGGAGAATAACGTGTCGCCACCGACCGGCGGTACGTCGAGCGCATAGAGGATCGAGCCGAGTGGCGGCGTTTCCAAATGCGTGAGGTCCTGATGCCAGCTGCCGCCGACAATCTTTGTATGCTCCGGGTCCTTGCGGATTGGAAATATCTCCGGGTGTCCCTCGAGTGGCACATAGCGCGGATGGATGTTGAGCTCGCCAAACCGCGCGCCGAACGCCTTGTGTTGATTCTCTGTCATGTCCTGGTCGCGAAAGAAGATCACTAGGTTTTCATGAAAAGCCCGCTTCACTTCGCCGATCCGCTGTTCGTCGAGGTCCTCGGACAGATTGACCCCGCTAATCTCCGCACCGCACGCCCCGGCGATCGGCGTGACCTCGATATGCTGGTAGCTCATGACATTCTCCCCGCAATGTGACAGCAAATTTGATGTACGGCGTTTTTGCGCCTCATCAACACTTCGTTTCCGGGACGTGTGCGATCCGGTCAGCGGTTTGTGCGGGCCTCCGCTAACAGGCATAGGATTTCGAACATCATTGTCGCCCCTACCAGCGCGGTGTTGCCCGTCGGGTCCAGCGGCGGGGAGACTTCGACGACGTCGCCGCCGATCAGCTTACAGCCGCTGAGGCCGCGTAGCATGCGCTGTGCGTCGTGGGTGGTGTAGCCGCCGACCTCCGGTGTGCCGGTGCCCGGCGCGTAGACTGGGTCGAGGCCGTCGACGTCGAAGCTGACATATGTTGAACCGTCGCCGACCACGCGGCGGGCTTCCGCGATTACCTTGTCGACGCCAATCTCGAAGAATTCCTCGATATAGATCACTCGCATGCCGCTGTCGTGGGAAAATTGGTGATAGTCGCCGCCCGACGTCGAGCCACGAATGCCGATCTGAATCACGCGTTTGGGGTCCAGCAGGCCTTCCTCAACCGCGCGGCGGAAGGGCGTGCCGTGGTGGAATTTCTCACCATTATAAGCCTCATCCGCCGTGTCCGTATGGGCGTCGAAATGCACCATGCCGACCGGGCCGTCCTTGGCGATGGCGCGGAAGATCGGCAGCGTGATCAAGTGGTCGCCACCGACGGAAAGCGGGGTTACGCCCGCTGCCGCGATCGGTTCGTAGAATTCTGTAATGAGGTCGAGGCATTTCATCAGGTTGACCGGATTGACCGGCGTGTCGCCCGCATCGCCGATTTTGCACAGGTCGTACGGGTTCACGCCTGTTAAGTGATGGACCCGGCGTATGAGGCTCGATTGGTTGCGCACTTCGCGGGGGCCGTGGCGCGCGCCAGGACGGTTGGTGACGGCGCTGTCGAAGGGCACGCCGACCATGGCGATATCCAATTGCGTCACGTCCTGGACATAAGGCACCCGCATGAAAGTCGGGATACCCGTATAGCGCGGGTAGAGCGTGTGATCTGGTGGTTGGAAGAGATTGTCGTCTCTCATGGTCTTGCTCCCCGGTAAATGCACTGTAAAGTTTGGTCTCACCTGGAAATGAGTCTAAGTCACTAGGCAGGATTTCTCCAACCGTCGTCCGAGGCCAGCGCGTGTCGCGATATTCCATATTCAGTTTGTTGAAGAACGCCGCCACCGGTCATAAGAACTGGGAGCGTATGTGGCGCGACCCGGAGCCGAAGCCGGAATACGATGTGGTCATCATTGGCGGCGGTGGGCACGGGTTAGCGACAGCGTACTATCTGGCCAAGGTGCATGGGGTCACCAATGTCGCGGTGCTGGAGAAGGGCTATCTTGGCGGTGGCAATACGGGGCGGAACACGACCATCGTGCGTTCCAACTATCTCGCACCTGGGAATACGCTGTTCTACGAGAAATCTATGCGGCTCTGGGAAGGCTTATCGCAGGATCTCAACTTTAATGTCATGCTCTCGCAGCGGGGCCAGCTCAATCTCGGTCATTCCGACGCGAATATGACGGTGCTCTCGAAACGCGGCAACACCATGCGTGCCAATGGCATCGACGCGGATATCCTCACCCGCGAAGAAGTGCAAAAGATCGCACCTTATTTCGACTATACACCGAGTGCCCGGTTTCCAATTTATGGCGCACTCTGGCAGGACCGCGCCGGGGTGGCGAGACACGACGCGGTCGCGTGGGGGTATGCGCGGGGAGCGGATAGCTATGGCGTTGATCTGATCCAAAATTGCGAGGTCTTAGGCTTCGTGAAAGAGGGCGAGCGGATCGTCGGCGTCGAGACCACACGAGGGCGCATAAATGCGAAGAAGGTGGGTACGACCGTTGCGGGCCATACGGGGCATCTGGCAGAGAAAGCCGGGTTGAAGCTCCCCATCGAGACCCATGTGCTGCAGGCGTTTGTATCCGAGCCGCTCAAGCCAATGGTGGATATCGTTGTCTCTTGCGGGGCGATGCATTTCTATCTCAGCCAATCAGATAAGGGCACGCTGGTCTTCGGCGGTGATCTCGACGGCTATAATTCTTATGCCCAGCGCGGTAATCTGCCGCTTATTGATCACGTGATGGCGGCGGGCGTCTCGTTGATGCCGAGCCTGTCGCGCCTCCGCTTTCATCGCCACTGGGGCGGTGTGATGGACATGACCATGGACGGTAGCCCGATTATCGCGAAAACGCCGATCCCGGGTCTATTTATTAATGGCGGTTGGTGCTATGGAGGGTTTAAGGCGACCCCTGCGTCGGGTTGGTGCTTCGCCCACACGATCGCACAAGACCGCCCGCACGATCTGAACGCCAAGTTCACCATCGAGCGGTTCTCGTCCGGTCACCTCATCGAAGAGCGGGGTGCCGGTCCGTACCCATGGGCTCAGTAGGGAGCGGGCGATGATCAGGATCAAGTGCCCCTTCTGCGGCGAGCGTGACCATGGTGAATTCACCTATGCGGGTGACGCCACGAAAAGGCGACCCGAGCACGGGTCGAGCGATATGGAGGCGTGGTTGGATTTCGTCTACATCCGCGACAATCCAAAGGGCGTCCATACGGAATATTGGCATCATTCGCACGGCTGCCGTCAGTGGCTGGTGGTTGAGCGGGATACGGTGACGCATGAAGTGTCGAGTGTGACATTCGCGAAACCGTCCTCGAGCGGAGGCGTCTGAGATGGCCGGGCAAAAATTCCGTCGCGCCGACGGCGGTGCCGTGGACCGGGGCCAATCCATTCGTTTCACCTTCGATGGACGGTCTTACGAAGGCTACGCGGGAGACACCCTGGCCTCTGCCTTGATGGCGAATAGCGTTCGCTTGCTCGCTCGAAGTTTCAAATATCACCGACCGCGTGGCTTGTTCACAATGGGACCCGAAGAGCCGAATGCGCTGGTCACCGTGCGCCAGGGTGCTCGGCGGGAGCCGAATGTACCGGCGACGATGGTGGAGATATACGACGGACTCGTCGCCGAAAGCCAGAACCGCTGGCCGTCGCTCGACCTCGACGTGATGAGCGTCAACGATCTGTTGTCGTCGATTTTGGTCGCGGGTTTCTACTATAAGACCTTCATGTGGCCGGCATCGTTCTGGGAGCCGGTTTACGAGCGCATTATTCGGCGTTCGGCTGGGATGGGCATCGCACCCGATCAACCAGATCCCGATCGTTACGAACGCGCCCACGCTTTCTGTGATGTGTTGGTGGTCGGCTCCGGCCCCGCAGGATTGGCGGCGGCACGCGCGGCGGGCGAGAAGGGCGAGCGTGTCTTGCTGGTGGAACAAATGGCGTGGCTCGGCGGTAGTGCCGCTAATACCGGCCAGGCGACGCCCGATGTCGATGCGCTAGCGGCAATGGACAACGTCACGGTGATGACCCGGACGACGGCCTTCGGTCAATATGACGGCAATTCCTTCGCCCTGGTCGAGCGGGTGGCAGACCATCTGCCGGTGCCGCCCGAAGGACAGCCGCGCCAACGATCTTGGGTCGTGCGCGCAAAACGCGTCGTCTTCGCAACCGGCGCGCTGGAGCGCCCGCTGGTGTTTCGTAACAACGATCTGCCGGGCATCATGCTGGCTTCGGCGGCGCAAGGCTATGTGAAGCGGTTCGGCGTCTTGCCGGGCCGGAACGCGGTCGTCTTCACCAATAACGATAGCGCCTATCAAGCAGCCATCGACTTGGCATCGTCCGGTGTGAACGTGACCGCTTTGGTCGACGCGCGCAGCGAAGTGCCTGAGGCTTTAGCAGCAGAGGCTCGGGCCTCCGGTATCGAAATATTGTCTGGGATGGTGGTACAACGGGCGAAAGGTTGGCAAAAGCTGCGCGCCGTCGACATCGCCACATTATCATCGGATGGGAAAGCTCTCTCGGGGCCGATGCGCCGCATCTCTTGTGACCTCTTGGCGATCTCGGGCGGGTGGTCGCCGGTTGTCCACTTGATGAGCCATAAGGGTGGGCGCCCCACATACGACGACACTAAACAAGCTTTCCTGCCCGGTGATCTGTTGGGCCCGAACCAGGAAGCGGTTGGCGGTAGCGCCGGTGACTGGAGGGACGAAGTGCCAAGCCGCGCGCTCTGGAAGGTACCCCAGCCGGAAGGCGGAATGGGAAAGGCGTTCATTGATTTTCAGCACGACGTCTCGACGAAGGATATCGAACTGGCCCACCGTGAAGGTTATGTATCGGTCGAGCATCTAAAACGCTACACCATGCTCGGCATGGCGACGGATCAGGGCAAGACGGCGAATATCGCGGGCCTCGCGTTGATGGCTGAGGCGCGCGGGCTTTCCATTCCCGAGGTTGGTACGACAACCTTCCGTCCACCCTATTCGCCGACGGCCTTGGGTGCGGTTGCGGCCGGCGAGGTTGGTCGCAATTTCGTGCCGGAGCGTTTCTCACCCATCCACGATTGGCACGAGGAATATGGCGCGGTGATGGTCGAAGCGGGCCTCTGGATGCGGCCTCGCTATTACCCAAGGAACGGCGAGGATATTCATGCGGCTTATCGCCGAGAGGCGAAAGGGGTGCGCGATCAGGTCGGCATTGTCGATGTCACCAGTCTCGGCAAGATAGATGTGCAGGGACCGGACGCGGGAGAATTCCTCGACCGTGTCTACGCCAATATGTTCTCGAGCCTGAATGTGGGCCGAGCGCGCTACGGCATCATGATGCGTGACGATGGGATGGTCTTTGATGACGGCACCACATCGCGCATTACCGAAAACCACTATTTCATGACCACGACGACCGCGAATGCAGGACCGGTCATGGCGCATATGGAAATGTTACTGCAGACCGCATGGCCTGAGCTGCGGGTGCATCTCACCTCGGTCAGCGATCAATGGACGGGCATCGCCGTCGCCGGGCCGAAAAGCCGCGAGCTGCTGGCCGCGCTCGGCACAGACATTAATGTGTCGGACGAAGCGCTGCCCTTCATGGGGGTGCGCGAAGGCACGCTCGACGGCTCGCCGGTACGCATCTTTCGCATCAGTTTTTCGGGCGAACTCGCATATGAGATATACACGCCCTCTGACTACGGCCACGCATTATGGGAGCGGGTCTGGGACGCCGGCCAAGCCTTTGATGTTGTGCCCTATGGGACCGAAGCGATGGCCGCACTCCGCATCGAGAAGGGCCATGTCGCCGGGCCTGAGTTGGACGGCAAGACGAGTATGGAAGATCTCGGGCTCGGTCGCATGGCAAGTAAGAAGAAGCATTATGTTGGTAGCGTGCTGATGCACCGACCGGCTTTGCTGGAGGAGACCCGTGACCGTTTGGTCGGCCTCATTCCGGTCGACCGCTCTCTCAATCTCAACTCCGGTTCCTTGATCCGTGAGACGCCGTTCGATCCGCACGACCGCCCGGTGCGCGATGTGGGATCGTTCGATGAATTGACGGCCGACCCTTCTGGGGCGGGCGTGTTAGGTCACATCACATCGGTCTCATATAGCCCGGAACTGGGCCATTACATCGGCTTAGCCTTGGTCTCTAACGGCACGGAGCGGCAGGGCACGCGCATGTTCGCCTGCCGCACGGTGAAGGGAGAGAACATCGAAGTCGAAGTTGTCTCCCCGCATTTCGTCGATCCGGACGGGGAGAAGTTACGTGGTTAGGTTTAATTCCATTGTCATTCTCGCGAAGGCGGGGATCAAGATTGACTGGACTTGCCAAATGGATTGCCGCCTTAGCGAGAATGACGGGAGTGAAAAGCATGCTTGAAGCCCGCTCCCAGCTTGCCAGTTATATCAAACCGGGCCGCTATGGTCCGGGCGACAGTCCCAACGTCATACTCTCGGAAGTGCGGGGCCGTTTCATCGTCCAGGTAGCAGGGTGGCCCGACACGTTCGAGACCGTCTCAAAGGGCCTCGCAGCTGCGGCGGGTGGCACCGTTCCGAACGCGTTCGGTATCGCCAGTGTCGCGGATACGGTGACCGCAGTCTGGACGGGAGCGGAGCGGCTTTGGTTTACCGCCGACGACCCGGCTTTAATGAAGCGCTTCGACGGTGTTGCGACGGATGAGGACGCGATGCTGCTCGACCTCTCGGACAGCCGGACGATCTTGCGCCTTAAGGGCGAGGCAGCCCGAAGTGTCTTGATAAAAGGTATCGCGGTCGATCTGCACACCGATGCGTTTCCCGTACAGGCCATCGCCCACACAATGGTCGAACATGCGGGTGTGTTGCTGCATCGGGTCGGTCCGGAAGCTTTCGAACTTTACGTGCCGCGAAGCTACTCGGCGAATATTTGGCATTGGTTAACGGTATCGGCGGAAGAATTCGGCTATGAAGTGGAGGGGTAGGGATGGCGTATCTGACACGCGATGGCGTGCGGCTTTATTACGAGGATCACGGTAAGGGGCCGACAATTCTGCTCTCCCACGGCTACAGCGCCACCAGCCAGATGTGGCGGGGCCAGATCGAGGCATTTAAGGACCGCTACCGCATCATCGTCTGGGATATGCGCGGCCATGGGGAGAGTGATTACCCGAACGATCCCGGGCTCTACTCGAAGCAACACACGGTCGCTGATATGGCAGCGGTATTGGATGAATGCGGGCTGGAGAGCGCGATCATCGGCGGGCATTCGCTCGGCGGTTATTCAACGCTCGCCTTTCATCAGGTTCACGCGGCACGTTGCGAAGTATTGATGTTATTTGGTTGCGGCCCGGGATTCAAGAAGGACGAAGCGCGGCTGAAATGGAACGAGACCGCCGAGCGACGGGCAGAGCGTTTGGAGAGTGAAGGCCTCTCTGTGTTCGGCGACCGTCTTGAAGTTCTGTTGGCGAAACATCGCGACGCAAGCGGCCTGGCCCACGCGGCGCGCGGCATGCTGGCACACGACAATTCGGAAGTGATCTTCTCACTGCCCGACATCGACAAGCCGACATTGGTGTTGGTGGGTGCCGACGATACGCCGTTTATCGGTGCGAGCGACTATATGGAGGCCAAAATCGCCGGTAGCCATAAGGTCGTGGTGCCGAACGCGGGGCACGCGGTTAACATCGACAACCCTGAGCGTTTCGATGCGGAGATGGGCATGTTCTTGGAGCGGATGGTTTCTTAAATGTGCTTCCGGACAATTACGCAGTCTCGGGCGATAATTCCACTCATGTCATTCCGGAGTACGTATCGTGGGGATCCGGAATTAGTGCTTGAGCTATAGTTCTGGCACATCTCAGGAAGGACAATCATATGACCGAAACTCTGGCCGATCTCTACGAAGCGCGATACGGCGAGAAAACTGACCTTGGCAAGGAACGCCCGCCGGAGGGAGAGATCGCTCGGCAATTGGCGCATCGCTCGCATCGGCGCTGGGCAGATAAGTCGGTCGACGATGAACTATTGCAGTTGCTGTTCGCGGCGGCGTTGTCGATCCCGACCAAGTCAGACCTGATGCAATATGCAGTGTTGCATGTCGATGATCAGGCGAAGAAAGACCGGGTTGCGGAGCTGATTCCGTCGATGGCGTGGATTGCGCAGGCGCCGGTGTTCCTCGTCTTTTGTGGCGATGGGCGGCGAATTCGTAAAGTCTGTGAGCTGCGGGGCACGGAGCTCGCACATGAGGAGTTGGATGCGTTCTTCAATCCGACAGTCGACGCGGCCTTAGCGATGTCCGCCTTCATCCGGGCTGCCGAAGCAGAGGGGCTCGTCACCTGCCCGATTAGTGCCGTGCGCGAGCCAGTCGCGGAAATCGCAGAAATGTTGGAACTGCCGGACCACGTCTTCCCGGTCGCCGGACTCTGCGTCGGCTATCCCGATTGGGAGCCTTGGGTCAGCCTGCGCCTGCCGCCCCGCGTCATAGTTCACAAAGATCGCTATGACGACAGCAATTTCGAGGCGGAGATCGACGGCTACGATGCGCGCCGCGCCGAGCGCAACCCGATGAACCGCCAGCGTGAGGTCGAGAAATACGGTGAGAAGAAACTCTACGGTTGGTCCGATGATAAGTCACGACAGGTATCGCATCTGGAGCGAGGTGGTTTCGTGGAGTTCGTCCGGCGCAGCTTCAAGTTCTAACCACCATGAAAAGCGATCCCGGACATTACGATTATTGGCCTTATATCGACCGCCCGAAACTGACCTGGCCCGAGGGTAAGAAGATTGCTTTCTGGGTGGCGCCGAATATCGAAAATTACGAGTTCGATCCGCCATTCAACCCGCACCGCCGCGCGATGCCGCGCCCATTGCCGGATGTCATCCATTATTCGCACCGGGATTATGGCAATCGGGCTGGGTTCTGGCGTATGTTGGAAGTGATGGAGCAATACGGTGTGCGAGGCAGCGTCTCCCTTAATGTCGCGACACTCGACCACCACCCGGAAGTCATCGAAGCGTGTAAGGAACGCGATTGGGAATTCTTCAGCCACGGAATTTACAACACCCGTTACCTCTACGGCATGAACGAGGCGCAAGAGCGTGCCTATATCGAGGACGTGATCGAGAGCATCAAGAAACATACGGGCCAGCGGGTTATCGGCTCGCTTACTCCGGCGATCACCCATACGGAGCGAAGTATTCCAATGCTCGCGGAATACGATTTCACCTATGTCTGCGACCTTTTCCACGATGACCAACCGGTGCCGCTGAATGTGCCGAAGGGCAAGATGATCTCGATGCCTTATTCGGTAGAGCTGAACGACTTCACCCTCTTCAACGGACCGCGCGTCACGCCGCGCCAGTTCCGGGACGTCCAGAAAGGGTTCTTCGACCGATTGCTAGAGGAAGCGGATGAGAACGGTTCCGTCATGTGCATCCCGACGCATCCGTTCCTGATCGGGCGGCCGTTCCGGCTCGACGCTTTTGCCGAGGCTTTGGAATACATCACCGGGCATAAAGAGGTTTGGGTGACGACCAGCCGCGAGATTGCCGACTATTATTTTGAGCACCACTACGATGCAGCGGTCGGCGCCATCGCGGAGCATAAGAAAGAGTGGGCCCCGAGAATGACGAGGGCGCAGGTGACATGAGCTTGTCTGACGATTACGTCCGCTATCCTCACCGCCGCTACGGCATCGATAACGACCGTTACGATTGGTCGATCCTGCCGCGCCGCGATCCGATCGAATGGCCAGACGGTGCCAAGGTTGCGCTATGGATCGTGCCGGTGCTGGAATACTTCCCGATGGATACGCCGAAAGAGCCGTTCGTCGCGCCCGGGGGCACGACGACGCCCTATCCGGATCCCCGTGTTTATTCATCCCGCGATTACGGCAGCCGCGTTGGCGCTTTCCGCGTCTTCAAGGCGCTGGATAAGTACGATCTTAAGGCGAGCGTCGCGTTCAACTCAAAAGTCGCGGAGCGCTATCCTTTCTTGATGCACGAAGTCACGCGGCGGGGCTGGGAAGTCATGTCTCACGGCGTCGATATGGGGAAGTTGCATCACAGTGAGATAGACCTCGAGACGGAGCGCGGCTATGTCCAGGAATCGCTCTCCATCCTGCGGGAGATGTCGGATCAATCAGTGACCGGATGGATTTCACCGGCCCGGTCGGAATCGATGAACACACTAGACCTCGTCGCAGCAGATGGTGTTGATTATGTTGCCGACTGGGTCAACGACGATATGCCGTTCCCACTCAAGACGCCATCCGGCGAAATTCACTCCATGCCGCACACGCACGAAATCAGCGATCAACACATTATCTTGCATATGAGCCAGACGGAGCGCGAATTCACCGAGCAAATTTGCGATCACTTCAATGTCCTTTACCGAGAGGCGGAAACCCAAGGTGGGCGCATCATGACACTGACGATCCACCCTTGGTGCACGGGCCAGCCGCATAGAATCAAGATGTTGGAAGACGTGCTGAACCACATCATGGGCCACGACAGCGTGTGGTCAGCGACGGGGGCGGAGATATTGTCGGCGTACAAGGGATAGGAAGAGAGAAGGCCGCGAGTTTATAGGCTTAGTTCGCCGAAGTTTCTTGTCCTGGAAATATGAGCAGCGCGCAATATCATAGCTTTCAAGCAACAGGTAGGTCGTACAAGCGTGTGAACGCAACATGCACACTCTAGAAACGCCACGCTCCATGTGCCACGATGGGGTGTTCTAAAATGAGGGCTAGACATGGATCAGATTGACGTCGCTGAAAACCGTACCACCGAGGAAATAGAATCCGGTTCCTCGCCCTATGTACCAACACTGCAATTGACGGCGGGGCAACCGGCTCCGATCGCGGCGCATGGCGGATTGTCTTACATGTCGTTTGATCAGGATGGTGACGCTGGAACGGCGGCTGCTATCAAGGATGCGCTAGGTCAAATCGCGGCAGGAAGCGGTAAGTCCGTGGTCGATATGATCGACAATGCGCCTCCTGGGCCGGTCGAGACTAAATGGGGACTTGGCTTCCGCGAATATGGAGAATGCATCGATTACATTCGTGAGAACAACATCGAAGCACCCGAAGGCGGCTTGGCGCTGCCATTGCGCTATACCATCTACGAGGAGCCGACCTATTCCGTCGTCAAGTCGAATGCTCTTTGGCGGGATCCGGCGCGCAAGGCTGAAGCCGAAGCGTTGCAGGCGGAGGAAGATGATTACGGGCGGCGATGCCTCTATTTTCCGCAGGTGATGCGCGATGCGCGACGGATTGGCGAGTACCATCCAGGTCTCTCGCCGAACAGTCCCGAATCCATGGATAAGCTCGGCGTCTCGTTGGCGCATATTGAGTCGAAATGCGAGAACTTTTACGATTCCGCGGAAGTCGAACGGGTGTTCTATCCAGAAATTGAACAACTTCTGCTGGACTTCTTCCCAGGTGCGAACGACGCCCTCGTCTATAATCACGATGTCTTCGATAAGGAATACCAAGGAGATCGCACTGAGGATCAGGACGCTAAGAATCCGGGCGTGAACGCCAGATATGCGAACCTGGTGCACAACGATTTGAACGACAACAGCGGGCGCGTACGCTGCCGCGAATTACTGACGAAGAATTTGCGGAATTTTGGGCGCGAGCAGCACTACACGGAGGCCGAGGCCGACGCGAAGATGTCGCGGCGGTTCATGTCGATCAACCTCGCTAAGCCGATGGAGACCGTGGAGCAATTCCCCTTCGTGCTCTGCGCCTGGCCCTCATTCGCCACGCAACCGTATATCAATAATTACAGGGTATACGATGACCGCGTCGGCGAGACGACCCGCTTTACTTATAGCCCCGATCACGAGTGGTACTGGCTGCCCCGGCAGACGCCAACCGAGGTGTCGATGCTGAAATGCTATGATTCGATAACCGACGGTTCGGTCTCCCGCTGGTCCTTCCATACTGCTTGCATCGACCCGTTGGTCCCGATCGACGCACCTTGCCGCAAGAATGTAGTGGTTCGCGCCTTCGTCTTCTTTTAGAAGCGGTTAAGGGTAACTTCTGGTCAATAAATATCCGGCCAACCGTAGTAATCACGGATCGTGTTCCAGGCGGCCTCCGCCGTCTCCACATAGGTGAAGAGATTGAGGTCTTCCGCCGAGATTATTCCTGCGTCGACCATTGCCTCGAAGTTTACGATTTTGCGCCAGTAGTCCCCAACGAACAGTAGGATCAGGATCAGTGTAATCTTCTTGGTCTGGATGGGCGCGTGCGCTGCGAACAACGCTTCCATGGTGCCGAAGCCACCGGGGAAGGCGACCATGGCGCGGGCGCGCATCAGGAAGTGCAACTTGTGGATGGCGAAATAATGGAACCAGAAGTATAGCTCGGGCGTTACATATGCGTTCGGGTGTCGCTTGTGAGGGAGTGTGATGTTCAAGCCAATTCTTTTCGCGTGCACATCGTCGGTGCCCCGGTTGACGGCCTCTATAAAGCCCGGCCCATCGCCGGTCACAAATACATAGTAACGTAGTTTGTTTGATTGGCTCGCCGCAGACGCCAAGGCTGAAAACTTCCGCGCTTCGCCGTAATACTTGGTGAGCGGACCGTCCGTGTCCTGGACTGGATCGGCGGCGCGCGCACTGCCGAATACTAAGATGGTGCATTGGATTTTGTTCGACTGGAGCTCGACCTCCAGCTTCATCATCTCCAATTGCAGGCGCACGCCCCGCATATCGTCCCGCAACAGAAAATCAGTGTCGTCGAAGGCGAGCCTATATGTTGGTGAGAGAGTTTGCGGCTTCTCGAGGCAGAGAATCGCGTCCTGGCGTCCTTGCTGGGCT
>CAJWTF010000107.1 GCA_913046825.1 uncultured Rickettsiales bacterium
CCGACAGCAGATAGACCGCCGCGTGGCCGATATCCCAACCGGTGCCTTTCGTTTGCATGGGCACCATGTCGACGCGCCGCTGCAACGCTTCATCACCAAGATGCGCCACCATCGGCGTCTCCACGGTACCAACAATGATGCAATTACAGCGAATACCTTGGGTCACGAAATTAGCGGCTGTTGAATGTGTCAGCCCATGCAGCGCTGCTTTTGCCGTGGCGTAGGCCGCCGATCCCGTATCGACAATCATACCAGCGGCGCCGACGATCGACGAGATATTGATGACCGAGCCACCGCCAGCCCGAAGCATCGCCGGAATGGCCGCCTTGGTGCCTTGCATTGCGGTCTTCAAATTGATCTGGACGACGCGATCCCAGTCATCCTCGGCGATCTCCACCACGGTACCAGGGCTGCCGCCACCGACATTGTTCACCAGCCCAGTGACCTTGCCGTAGCGTTCTTCCGCCGCCGCGACCATGGCATGGGCGTCTTCTTCCTGACTGACGTCACCAGCGAAAACCATAGCGTCTCCACCTTCGGCAAGGATTTCCTCGCGCAGTGCTTCCGCGCGCTCCGGCGTGCGATTGACCAGAACGACTTTAGCTCCTTCCCGCGCGGATAAGACCGCCATTGCCTTGCCCGTGCCGACACCTTCGCCGCGCGAAGCCGCGCCCGCGATGATGATCACCTTGCCGTCGAGCCTTCCGGTCATGTCTCAATTCCTTTGTTTGCTCTGTCGTACTATCCAGCTGACCGCCATGCTTCGACAAGCTCAGCATGACGGACGGGTGATTGGGACTACCAGTAGTCCACCATCCTAAGCGCCCCAAGCCCGTCATCCTGAGCTTGTCGATGGGCGGCGGGTGGTTAGCCCCTCACCCAACATTATTAAACTCACGCGCCACCCGTTCGACCAATTCGGCCACTGGCGGCAGGTCCTTTACACCCGAGACCGAGTGCCCAGCGGACCATGTATCTTTCCAGCGCTTCGGTCGTTTGTCCGGATTTATATCCTCGGCGACATTGATCATACCACGTACCGGCAAGGCGTCCGGATCAAGTCCCGCCGCAACAATCGACGGTCGCAGCTTGCTGGCGGGCAGGCCCGTGAAGGCGCTGGTCAGCATCACATCGTCGAGCGAAGACGACACCAGCATATCTTTATACCCCTGCACCGCCATGCTTTCCTGGGTGGCGATGAAACGGGTCCCCATATAGGCGAGGTCACACCCGAGCGTCATCGCGGCCTTGAGCGCCACGCCATCACTAATGCCGCCCGCCAAAACCACCGGCCCGTCATAGATATCGCGAACCGCGCGCACGAAGGCGAACGGATTGGCCCAACC
Organism: uncultured Rickettsiales bacterium; assembly: GCA_913046825.1. The sequence continues at coordinate 1,347 of CAJWTF010000107.1, forward strand.
GGTCTGGCCGCCAGCCCCCGCCGCCAACAAAATCAATCCGTCGACACCGGTCGCGATGGCTTTCTCCGCGTGGCGCATGGAGGCAATATCGGCAAAGACACGACCCCCATAGCCATTAATGGTGTCCATGATCGGCGCCGGGCTGCCGACACTGGCGATCACCAACGGTGCCTTGTGCTGGGCGACCAATGCAGCGTCCTCGTGCAACCGCGTGTTCGATTTGTGGACGATCAAGTTGGGCGCGAAGGGAGCGCCTCCCTTGGTCTCCGCGACCATGCGCCCAAGCCATTGGTCAAGGTCTTCGAGGGTTCGGCAATTGGCTGTCGGGAACGAGCCGATGGCTCCCGCCCGGCACGTTGCGATAACTAGGTCGGGGCCGGAGACCAGAAACATCGGCGCCGCGATCACTGGCACACGGAGTTTATCGGCTATGTCAGCTGGTAGAGTTATGGCGCATCCCCCTCACCTTAAGCCACTCCCGCCAGGGGAGAAGGGACAATAACGCGTTCGAACTCAAACCCCTCTCCCGCTTGCGGGAGAGGGTTGGTGTGAGGGCTGGCGATCACGTTGCGTAGTTCGTGAACGCGGTCGTCGTCGCCCGGGCGGTGTAGTCCGTCTTGACGTTGACGAGTGCTACCTTGCCTTCGTCATTCGCCTTGCGGGCACGATCGAGGGCGGCCCGAATATCGTCCGGCTGCTCAACATATTCAGCATGACAGCCAAGACTTTCCGCCATCTTATCGTAGCGCGTGTAGCCCAGGTCACGGCCCGGCTTCGAGCCATCCGGATCGCCGGTCCATCCGCCGTTCAGGCTGATGACCACTGTGATCGGTAGATTGTGACGCACGGCCGTGTCGAGCTCCATCGCGTTGAGGCCGAACGATCCATCGCCGTGCACGACAACCACTTGCTTGTCGGGCTTCGCCGCTTTCGCGCCGACGCCGAACGGCATACCGACGCCCATAGTGCCGAATACGCCGGAATTCAGACGGTGTCCCGGCTCGAAACTCGGCATGGCTTGGCGGCCATAGTTCAGAATTTCCTGACCGTCAACACAGAGAATACCGTCACGGTCGATGAAATCGCGAACTTCCTTGCAGAGACGCAGCGGATGGATCGGCGTCGAGGGGTTGGAGAGAATTTTCTCCGCCTCTTCCGTCTTCGCCGAGTTGCGCCCGCGCAGACGCTCGCGCCATGTCGCGTAGGTCTCTGGCGTCACGGTGCCCTTGATCGCGCTGGTCAGCTGCTTAAGCACGGTTTGAACGTCGGCGACAACACCGACATCCAAGGGACGTGGGCTGTTGGCGATCTCACCTGGATCGATGTCGACCCGCACAACGGCCGCATCACCATTAAAGCGCGGCGGTGCGGCGTGACCGATGATGTAGTTCATCCGTGTGCCCAGAACCAAGATCACGTCGGCTTCGCGGAAGGCGGTGGAACGCGCCGTCAGATAGCAATAATCGTGATCCTCCGGAATCACACCGCGACTTTGCGGCGTGGTGTAGAACGGAATGCCGGACGCTTCCACAAAATCTTTCAGCTCCTTCGCCGCGTCGGACCAGATAATCCCGGTGCCGGAAATAATGACCGGTTGTTTCGCGCCCTTCAAAAGATCGAGGATCTGTTTCATTTGGTTGTCGTCGGCGGCGGGGCGACTGCGCTTTGACGGGTCCCAAGGCTCCGGCCAATCGAGGGTATTTTCGTCCACTTCCGCATAGAGCACGTCGCCCGGCAGATCGAGATAGACGGGTCCCGGCTTGCCGCTCATCGATTCGCGGAAGGCACGGTTGATGAGCTCCGGAATACGACGCGGGTTGTGAATGCGCTCTGCCCACTTGGTGCAGCTCTCGAACATCGGCACTTGCTCGATTTCTTGGAAGACCTGGCGGCCAGTGGAAGCATCCGGGCTGGCGCCGCCGAGCGCGATGATCGGTGTGCAATCCGCCCAAGCATGAGCCACACCCGTCACCAGGTTCGTCGTCGCCGGACCAGAGGCCGCCATGCAAATGCCGGGCCGATTGCGCAGACGCGCGTAGGCAAAAGCCGCCATCGCGCCCGCCTGCTCGTGGCGCACATCAATGCCGCGTATACCTTCCGCCATCGTCGACAATTCGACGTCCATCATCGGACCGCCCATGATGTAGAAGAACATATCCGCGCCCTGTTGCTTAAGCGCCTTCGCGATAATTTCCGAACCGATTGCCATGATAGCCTCCCTTATGAAATTACGAGCGCGACCGAAGCGCTCCGCTTACCGAAAGAAATGCATCAACGGAAAGAAATTTCGAGGGCTCGGCTGAATGGTCTCGCTCTAAGCCCAGCCGCCGGAGATCGGCACCACGTGGCCGGTCACGAACCCGCATTTATCGGAAGCAAAGAACGCGATCAGCTCCGCGACTTCTTCCGGTTGCCCGAGACGTCTCGCCGGAATGTTCGAGAGCATCTTCTTCATGGCCACCTCGTTCTCCGTGAGTTCGGGCGGAAAGTAGGTCGGGTTCTCGATATAATTGGGAGCAATGGCGTTGACCTGGATGTTGGATGAAGCCAGTTCGAGGGAGAGCGATTTCACCATCGCGTTCCCGGCGCCCCGCCCGGTCGCGTACATCGAATAGTTGGCTAGCCCACGAAGGGGCGCGGCGGACGTCACCATGATGATTTTGCCAAAACCAGCCGCTTTCATTGACGGCACCGCCGCGCCGATCAACCGATACGGCCAGACTACCAATGCCTCCATGGCGCGCCGCATCTCGTCCGGGTCCGCTTCGTCGACAGGCGCGCGCACCGCGGGATAGGCGTCATTGCTGATCAGAACATCGATCCGGCCCTGCGCGGACAACGCTTCGGCTACGACGTCCTCCGGCTCCGGCGCTGCGAGGGCGATGGTTCCCGGAAATTCGGCCTCGAACGCCGAGCGATTGTCCGGGTCGGAAAACTCTTTGTCATGACAGATTACCCGCGCGCCATAACCGGCGAGCACCTTTGCCGAGCCTGGGCCGACGAAATGCCGGGCGTTGGTGATCACGACGACACGATCTTCCAGCAAATTCCCTACTCCAATTCGCGGCGCAGCGCGGCATCGATTGCGTCCGGCACCGGCGTGTAACTTTTTGTCGTGACGAGGTTAGCAAAAACCTGCTCGGGACCATCGGCCCGTTCGATCATCTCTTTCTGAGCGGCATTCGCCTGCCGGTCGATTTCCTCGGGGTCAACCATACCACGCAAAATCGCCTCGTAATCCCGCAGCACGTCAACATAGAGCGGGTCGCTCGAAAGGTCGTGTTCTTCTTCCGGATCGGATTCCAGATCGAACAATTCCGGCTCAAATCCGACATAATAAATATACTTGTAGCGCCCCTTGCGGATCATGAAGGAGCCGGAGGGCGATTTGGCCGCATGGTATTCGCTGAAAGCGACGCGGTCCGGATCGTTATCCTCAGCCGCAATTCCAAACAAGCAGCGGCCTGGCAATTCGCCCGCATCCGAGTCCTCGGAAATCGTCCAGTTGATGATGCTGGGATGCACGTCCACCAAAGAGACCGGCGTTCGCGAAACCTTACCGACCGGTGCGCCCGCGCCGGCGAGGATCATCGGAATGCCGCTCGCTTCCTCGTAATGGTTGGATTTTCCCCACTGCCCGCGCGCACCGGCACTCTCGCCATGATCCGAAGTGTAGATCACCCGAGTGCGTCCCAGACCGCCGATATCCATCAGCGTGTTGACGACTTTACCGACCATGGCGTCCATGAAACTGCACAGCCCCAGATAAGCCGCATAGGCCGTCTTATGGGCTCTGGTGCTGCCGTCGGCGCCGAGATTGATCTTCATGATGTCGCCGAGCCAAGGGTGATGGATGTAATCCGTCTGATGGCCGAGCTTCGGCATCGGCATCTGATCGACCGGATAGAGGTCGAAGAATTCATCGGGCGCCAGCAGAGGATAATGCGGCGTCACGAAACTAACGAAGAGGACCCAAGGCTCGTCCGAATCCGCCCTCTCAAGCAGCCAATCGGAGGCCAGCTGCGCGACTTTCCGGTCGTAGCGGGTATATTCGCTTTCTCCTCGACCCGCCTCGAGCACGATCCCGGCGGCGCCCCCGCCCGGCTTCGGCGGCGGTGGGCGAAAATCTGGGAATTGCTTTCGCACCGACGTGTGGATCATGCCGACGCCATCCTTGATGTGCATCGGTAAGTGCTGGCGATCCAGGCCGGTCGGGTCCTCTTCCGAGCGGTAGTGGAGCTTTCCAATGGATTCGACCCGGACGCCCGCATCCTGCAGATGATGGCCCCAGCCTTTCACCCGACCGTCGTAGGCAATCGCATTGTCCCAATAGCCGATGTCATGGACATATCGCCCGGTCGCGAAACTGGCGCGGGCGGGGACGCAGATCGGACAGTTGGTATAAGCCCGATCGAAGCGCGTGCCCCGCGCGGCCAAAGCGTCGAGGTGCGGCGTCTTCACCAAGGGATGCCCGGCGGAGCCCATCATCTTCGGGTTGTGCTCGTCCGCCATAATGACGAGCATATTTCTCGGCTCCATCGCCGACGCCTCGCGCTATTGTACCGTCGACTTGGAGGTCGGAATGATGCGCGTGACCACGTTCTGCTCCCGATCAAGGTAATCAGGCACTCGCGGCCCCATCTCGTTCTTCCAATAATCGGTCTCGTAGACCGCTGCATAGAGCTCCTTGCGTTGCTCTTCGCTCTCGAAACGGCGCAACCAAACATAGACCGTCTCGTCTTCCTCACCGCCGAAACTGCCGCAGATCACCATGCCCTTGGAGACTTGAAAGGGAATAATTTCCTCTTCCATGATCTTTATCCATTCGGCCAGCTTACCGGGCTTCACCTTGTATTGTCGCAATTCGTAGAAAGCCATTGGTCGTCTCTCCCTATGTTTTGTTTTACGCCGTCATCCGATAAGGATCGAGCTTGGATAGTAAGATCGGACTTTTACCCGGGGTCGGCAAGTCGTGGATTGCGCAGAAGGCGCTAGGGCCACGGCCAATTTTGACATAAGTCTGTTATTCTATGCTTGAGTATCTCACCTTCCGCCGATTGCTTTTGGTCCTCACAGTCCAGCTGACGACGCTGCTGCACGGTATGTCGATCACCGTGATCTCCATTGTCTTGCCGCAGATGAAGGGCACGCTTTCGGTCACCCAAGATCAGATCGCCTGGACCATCACCTTTAATTTGGTGGCGACGGCGATCGCGACACCGATGACGGGCTGGCTCGCGGCGCGGCTCGGTTGGCGCAATCTGCTGGTCGGCACGGTTATCGGATTTACCATCGCGACAGCGCTCTGCGGCATGGCGAATTCCTTGGAAGCGCTGATCCTGTTTCGCATCCTGCAAGGCGTCTTCGGGGCGCCCCTGCAGCCACTTGGCCAGGGCATGTTGTTGGCCAGTTTCCCGAAGCATTTACATGCGATGGTCCTCATGATGTGGGGCATCGGCGGGGTGTTCGGCCCGGTGTTGGGGCCGGTCTTCGGTGGTGAGATCGCGGAGGCGATCAACTGGCGTTGGGCCTTTTTCGCCATGGTGCCTTTCGGCTTCATCGGCGCGATCACCGCTTGGATATCCCTCGACGAGGACCAACGGGGATCATACCCGCGCCTCGATGTCTTCGGCATCTCCATGTTGTCGATTGCCATCGGGGCGGCGACTTTAATGCTCAATCGCGGCCAACGTCTCGATTGGTTTGATTCGACCGAAATCATCATCGAAACCGTGGTCGCGATCACCGCCTTCTACCTCTATCTCGTTCACACGCTCACCCATGAGAAACCGTTCTTCGACCGCGCGCTTTTCGTCGATCGAAATTTCGTCATGGGATTGTTCGTCTCCTTGCTCATGGGCATGCTCAGCTATACGCCGCTCGTCATGTTCCCGCCGATGATGAAGGAGCTGGCCGGGTATCCAGAAAGCATTATCGGATACCTTTTAACGTCGCGTGGCATTGGCAATTGGTTGAGCTTTCTCATTGTGGTGCCCCTGACGCGCCGATGGCCCCGGGGGTGCCTCGCCCTAGGGCTTGCCTTCCAAGCCATATCGGGCTTCGCGATGGCGCAGCTCGATATGAACATGACGCATTTCGACATCTTCTGGATGAACGTCTTGCAGGGATTCGGGTTTGGCCTCGGTTATACGCCGATGGCGGTGTTGGCGTTTTGCACCTTGCAAGACCGCCTCATGGTGGAAGGCTCGGCGCTGTTCAACGTGATGCGCCATTTCGGCAGCGTCGTGTTCATCTCGTTCAGCATTCTGGTGCTCACGCACGGCACGCACAGCAGCTATTCAGACCTGCGGGACTGGATCTCGCCATTTAACGAACTCTTCAACATGTCGAGTGTCGTCGGCGCTTGGTCCCATGGCACGCAAAGCGGTTTGGCTGTCCTCAATAACGAGGTGCTGCGACAGGCGACAATGATCGGCTATATCAACGCGTTCTATCTGTTCGCCATCACCGCGACATTAACGGTTCCCTTGGCGCTGCTGTTCCGGAGCCCGGTCAAGTCTCAGGATTGATTGCGGCGTTTCAATTGCGTCTCGCGCCATAAGATGAACAAGCCACTGCCGACGACCACACTTGCGCCGATGACCATATCCCGTTGCGGTACATCGCCGAAGAACAGGAACCCGTAGATCACCGCCCAAACCAGATTGAAATAACGGAACGGCCCGAGCACCGCGACTTCGCCGAATCGGAAGGCGATGACCAGAAAATACTGACCGACACCCTGCAACACACCGGTCAGCGCCAACAGGCCAATGCCGTATAAATCCGGTGTCTTCCAACCGAACGGCAGCGCCGCCATGCCGCCGAACAATACGAAGGCAGTCGAGCAGAACATGATCGAATTGTTGGTCTCGGTCGTCGACAGACGGCGGGTGAAAATGTCGCGCAGGGAATTCGTGAACGCCGCCGCGAGCGCGAAGACCGCGACCCAGACCAGCGGGTTCGAGCCTGGCTGAATCATGAATAACACCCCGCCGAAGCCAATCAGCACCGCCATCCAACGCCGCCAACCAACCTTTTCACCTAACAGAAACGGCGCCATCGCGGTGCCGAAGATCGGCGAGACGAAAAAGATCGCGATGACGTCCGCCAGCGGCATGACCTTTATCGCCGTGACAAAGCCGATTGTGGTGAACAACACGCAACATCCGCGCAGAATCTGTCCCTTCCAATTATTGATCCGAAGAGACCCGAGGCCACCCGTCCGGTACACCATGAAGAAAACTGGGATAAAGACGAAGAGTGAGCGGAAGAACAAAATCTCACCGACCGGATAAGTTCCGGTCAACAATTTCGCGAGGCTATCCGTCAGCGACAGGATCGCCCCTGCGCTCACCAAGGCGGCGATGCCTTTCAACTGATTGACAGCGGGCGTGGCGCTCACGGGAGGCTCAAGGGGCTGGGCTTAGACATGAAGCCCGGAGCATAGCACGAAAAACAAGCGAGGCGATTAGCTTACGTATTCCACCACGGCAGGTCGCTGAACGAGCGCATATCGATCTCATGCGTCCAGGTCGAGCGGTGCTGTTGCGAGATGTGGAAATATGTGTCGGCTATCTTCTCCGGCAGCATCAGGCCATCATGCTCCAATCCCCGATTCTCGCGGAGTTCCTGGAACTTCTCCGGCCCCAGCATCTTGCCCAAGGTGTCGGGCGCGTCGACCGCGCCGTCGATCAGGATATGGGCGATGTGAATGCCCTTGGGCGCCAATTCCGCATTGAGCGATTGGCAGAGCATGCGCCGCCCGCCCATGGAAGCTGCGTGGGAATGCTGGCCCTTATTGCCGCGCACCGCCGCCGTCGCCGATGTCACCAGGATCGTGCCCTGGCCACGTTCTTCCATAAGCGGCACCACCGCCGAGGCTGCGCGAAACAAACCAAAGGTTGCCAACCGCCACCCCATCTCGAAGGTCTTATAATTCGTTTCTTCCAAGGTCCGATTGCCGACCTGCGAGCCGAGATTGAAAACCAAGACTTCAATGGGGCCAATATCCGCCTCCACCTCCGCGACCAGGTCCTCGATACTGTCGGGCTCGACCGCATTCAGTAGAAATCCGGTCGCCGATCCGCCGCTTTCCTTGACGCTGGCGACCATCGAATCCAAGCCGTCTTGACCAGTACGGCGCGCCAACACAGCATGATAGCCCTCGCGCGCGAAACGCATTCCAACAGTGCCGCCGATACCGGCCCCCGCGCCAATGACGAGACAAACTGGTTTCATTGTAAATTCACTCCTCCGTGGTCAGTCATCTCACGCCCGCTGTTGCGCTTCCGCCAGCTTGCGGCGGTAGATGATCATTTTTTGAATTTGTTTGGTGCCGTCGCCGATATGCAAACCCATCACCTCGCGCAGGCGTTGCTGGAACGGCATGTCCTTGGAATAACCGAGATGGCCGTGCAGTTGCAGACAGAGATGAATGGTCTCAAATGCGATCTGTGGAGGCCACCATTTGCACATCGCCGCTTCCGTCGTATGCGGGCGGCTCTGATCGCGCAGCCATAGGGTTTTATAGCAAAGCAATCGGGCGGCGGTGAGCTGGGTTTCCGCAACCGCCAGCGGTTCGGTGACGCCTTGATTGTCGGCGATCGGGCGGCCGAAAGTTTCTCGCTCGAGACTATATGACCACGTCTCATCCAAGGATGCCTGTGTCGGCGCTATACATTGCAAGCCGATCAAGGCGCGGGAGAAATCAAAACCGGCCATCACCTGTTTGAAACCCATTCCTTCATCGCCGATTATGTTTTCCGCCGGCACCTCAACTTCGTCGAAGAAGATGGAGCCGCGCCCGACCACGCCGGAGCCGACATCCTTGAAGGTCGAGCGGCTGACCCCCGGCTGATCGAGATCAACCAGGAAGGCAGTAATCCCACGGGCGCGATCTTCCTGCGCGCCGGTGCGGGTAAAGAGGACACAGAGGTCGGCTTGATGGGCCATGGAGATCGAGGTTTTCTCGCCGTTCAAGACATAGACGTCGCCCTTGCGTTCCGCCTTGAGACGGATATTCGCGGCGTCGGAGCCCGCACTCGGCTCGGTGAGTCCGAGGCAGGAGGTTCTCCGACCGCTACAGATATCCGGGATCACCGAGGCCGCCATCTCACGGGAGCCATGATCGGCAATGATCCCGGCGTTCAGAGTGTTCAGAAGCAGGATGTAGCCGACATTAAGGTCTTCCCGCGCCAATTCCTCCATCACGATGCCTTCGGTGACGAAGTCCTCGCCGAGGCCGCCGAACTCCTCCGGCAGCGACGTGCCGATTAAACCCAGATCGCCCATCTCTCGGATCAAATTCTTGTCAAAGGCCTCCGCCTCGTCATGGGCGAGATAGTTGGGTGCCAACCGATCCTTGGCGAAACGCCGGGCCGCCTCGCGGATCGCTTCCTGGTCTTCGCTGAAATCAAAATCCATAGTTTGTCAGCTCCTAGGTCGTGGTGATCGACGCGCCGCTCGCCTTGGTTTGGCCCGCCGTGCGCGTCGGCGGCGGAACGTTCACACCGCGCTGGCAACCGGGACGAGCCGCTATTGCCGCCATCCAGCGCTCCAGATGGTCCAATCCATCGGTCGGCACACGCGCCCATTTGTGGCTTCTGATCCACGACCAGTTGGCCATATCCGCGATTGAATACTCTTCCGCCAACCATTCGTGGTCGGCGAGATGCCGGTCCAGCACTTCATAGAGCCGGCGGGTTTCGTTGTGATAGCGTTTGCGGGCGGCGGGAACGTCTTCCGGAAAATACCGCTCGAACGCCACCGCCTGGCCCTGCATCGGGCCGATGCCGGACATCTGAAACATCAGCCATTGCATGGCCGCGTATCGGCCCTTCAGGCTCGTCGGCATGAACTTTCCGCTTTTCTCCGAAAGATACAGCATGATGGCGCCGGTCTCGAATATGGTCAGATCGTCCGCATCGTGGTCCACGATGACAGGGATACGAGCGTTCGGATTCATGGCCAGAAACCATTCCTCATGCTGCGTCCGTTCGCTCAGATTGAGGACATGCGGCGTATACGCCAGTTCCATCTCCTCCAGCGCAATCGCAACTTTCCAGCCGTTTGGCGTCGGCGCGGTATAGAAATCGATCATTCGCTAGCCTGACTCATTGCGAAGATTAAAACCCACGAAAGTGAGCGACATTGGCGACATCCTCGCGCTCACTGACCAAGGTATTCTCGATTGCGCTCTCATCCGCATAACCAAGCGACATGCCGGAGACCAACGCTTGGTCGTCCGGGATGCCGAGATGGCGAAACACCGGCTCCTGAAATGAAATCCATGCGGCTTGCGGGCAGGTGTGCAAACCCAAGCCCCGCGCCGCCAGCATGATCGTCTGAATATACATGCCTGCATCCGCCCAACTGCCGAGCGACAGATAGGTGTCGGTCGTGATGAACAAGCCGACCGGCGCGTCGAAGAACTTGAAATTCCGCGCCCCTTGCTTCGCCATCGCCGCGCGATCGCCCTTTTCTATACCCAGCAAACCATACAGCGCCCAACCAACACCACGACGTCGGCTGTTATGCAATTCCGACCAGGTGGGGGGATAGTAGTCATAGTCCTCATATTTTTTGCTTTCACCTTCCGCCGCCAGAGCCAAAACGTCATCGGTGATCGCTTGGCGTACCGCACCGGTACAGACATAGACTTGCCACGGCTGAGTATTGGTGCCGCTGGGCGAGCGCTGAGAGATTTCCAAAAGTTTATCGATCGTCTCCTTGCAAACTTCTTGATCGGTAAATGCCCGAATTGATTTTCGGGTCATAATGGCTTCGAGAACGTCCATGTCTTCCTCTAGAATAAATTTGTCGCTGGTTCTTAATTCCAATTTACACCAAGCCACGTGGCAAGCCATGGGCGGTTACCAGATTTAGATTCAATCGAAAACCTTCCTCACGAATTTCATCCAGCTGCCATTCGGTAAAGTTAAAATGGACTGCCTTTTCTTTGTTTAGCTCTTAAGACTCCACTTGAGTGGTCTAGAATTGGTCCAAGAACGAGACCCACGGGGTACCAGAGAATTCTATCGTTCTTCTTTTTTATATTTACCCACCCCAGCAAGCGGAGCAGTTTCTGAATAGGCCATTGGTCTGCAGTAAGATACCGATATTGTAATCTAATTTTGCGCAAGCGACGTATTAATCATTAGAGGGTTGCCTCCATTGTCCCGCGAAAGGGAGCAATCTTTGAACCGTTTGCGCCTCTCCCCCTTTTGAAAACTCTGCCGGCGCCCTCTACTTTTCCTTAGCTGTGCCCCTGTATCATGCCCGAGACCAATCGTTTTCCAAGTAAGTGGCATAAAATTGGTATAAGAATGACTCCAATATTTCAATATCTTCAGTCGCATCCTCATGAGATGGAAAAAATGATTTATTACCATAATTGCTTCCATTTCTATAAAATTTACCATGAA
>CAJWTF010000108.1 GCA_913046825.1 uncultured Rickettsiales bacterium
CCCGCCAGCTCCTGCCCGCATTGGCGCATTCGAGCCAAACGCAGCGCCGAGGTTAATCCGACGACACATCCGTCCGCGTCGGAGGCAAGGCCCGGATAGACCCCCGGAAGCCGTAAGCCTCCATTCGAGCCGATGAGTCCAGTCGTCGGTGCGGAGCCACCCGCGCTTTTGCCCGATCTGCCGGGAAATAAAATCTTGATGAAATCCGTGGTCCCGATATCGCTCTCGAAGGGTGTGATCTCGGCTGATTGCGGCCCCTCTGGCAGCAAGTCAACAAACGACCCCGCCCCGTTGCGCGCATCATCCAGAAACGCCAACACATCCATAACTTCTTGCAACATCGACACCATTCCCGATATGGTTTTTCATCCCGAGGGCCCAGCCACGAAGCGGTTAGCGATAATTTAGCGAATTTGAGGATAAGGCCAACCGGACTAATACGTACCCTAAAGGTGCACTCCGCAACATTTTTTGAATTTTTTGCCGGAGCCGCACGGACAAGATGCGTTCCGCCCGACCTTACCTATACGCGACGTTCCCGCACCCTCCGGAAAGTCTCCATCGACGTAAACCCACAGCCCATCGTCGCGTCGAAAATTCGAACGTTCGCGATGCACCAACTCTGCGCCATTCTGTCTGAAATGAGCCGCAAATTCGACCATACCGATATCATCGGTCACACCGCCGCGCGCTGACTGCAAGACCTCTAGGCGGATCCATTCGACTGAATTAAAGGGGTTCTTAGCCGCAGACCGCTCCGCCGTATCCCGCTTTTCCAGCGCATGGGTTCGGTCGATATATGCGAGATCACCCCGCATGAATGCCGTGTAACGGGACCGCATCAATGCCTCGGCGGTTGGCGCCGGTGTTCCCGCCAGGATCGGATCGCAGCAAGTGTCGACATATCGGCCGGACCCGCACGGACATAGCGTCGCCTCAGTATTCATCGAGAACGCACGAACGCCCAAAGTTCACGCTCCGGCCTCAAGCGACGATTGCGATGTCCTTTGCTGATCGTATCTTCAACCAACAGCACATCACCTCCCCTGACGATGCGCTTTGCGCCGTCACTCACTTCGATTTCGGCCTCCCCGATCACGAAGAGGACATACTGTCTTTGCGGCGCGGTATGCCAGCCGACAAGCGCGGGTTCGTCGCCCAATTGCTTACTCTCCTTAAAGACCAATCCATACGCCTAAATGGCACGCGTATAATCCGCGTAGTTCCGAGTTTCGACGACATTTTCCTCATGGTCATCGAAATGCGTCTCTCCATTTTTATCTGCGTAAAAACGCGTAATCTTCACAATTCAACCTACCCCATCAAATTTCACGCCAATCTGTCCCTAACATGGGCACCGTCAAGCTACACAAAATAATCACCGATCGGTGCGTGAAAATTATTTGCCGTAACGATATATTGCACTGCAATATATTCCCTTGTGTTTTGATGAATTACCCCCTATTTATGCTGCAATGCAATAACGCACTACAACGACCATTCACATCATGGGATGTTCATTGGTCGACCACCGTAAGGAATTCGAAGGATGACCTCGATAGCCCTGAAAGACACTATTAATAACGCACTCGTAAAGCTGCAAAACGTTGATCGCACCAATGCAGACGCGATGTTCGAATGCCTTATCGAACTAGAGCTCCTTGCTCGGGATGCCATAACTGATCACAGCATTGTCGAGCTTCTTCGAACTAATATGATGTCTATGCAAGAAGAGCTTCCGTTAAGCACTGCTGCTTGAACCAATTTGTTTCGCAGCACTGGCTCCCACTTAGCTTGAATGATCGTTATATCCGTGAATTTACAAAAAATTTGCATTGGGTCGATTCTCCCGCGTGCATCCTTATCTAATTTTTGATATATGCCTGCCATGCAACTTAGAAATTGGCAGCAGAAAATCGTCGATAGCTTTCCGACGATCCTTAAGCAACACCGTCGCTTTATTCTGAAAGCGCCGACCGGCGCGGGTAAAACCGTGCTTGCGAGCGAATTGGTTGAGCGGTTCTACAAGGACAAGAAGATTATTGTCCTGTGCCATCGGCTCGTCCTTTTGGAGCAACTGGAACGCGCGCTCAGCAAGAAGCACCGGGTTCGGAAGCTCACCGTCTCCGATAAAGGCCCTGCCTTTGAGGATTACGAGATCCTCCTGTCGACAAATATGCGGGCAAAAGACGTACTCACTGATGCAGTTCCAAAAGCCGACCTAATCATCGTCGATGAGGCGCATCGCGTGTCGCCCAACGGCACCGGCTACAAGCGGATCATCGATGACTTCGAGGAAAATGGAAAACCCGACGCTCAATTCATTGGCCTTACCGCATCGCCAGAACGACGAACTGGCGACCAGCGCGACCAGCTACATCTCGCGTTTGACACTATTATCGACTGCGCCAATATCGAAAATCTGATCGCCGAAGGCGTGTTGGTCCAACCGGTCTATCGTCCGCATTTCGTCCATGATCTGGATTTGCGCGGGATAGACATCAGTACCGGCGATTTTCCGGTCGCTAAGCTATCCGACGAAATCATCAAATCCTCGATGCTCGACTACGCCATGTGGAGCTACAGAGAGGAACGTGAGAAAATAAAACCATCACCCGTTTCAGCCTGGTTCTGTGCCGATATCAACGTCGCCGAAGCGACCTTAGAGCGGATCGAGGCGGAAGGATTTGGTGCTGCCATCGTAACCGCGAGCACGCCGATCAAGGAACGCATGGATTTGTTGCGCCAGCACGAGGAAGGCAAAATCGAGGCCATGGTCTCGGTCGGTGTCTTAGCCGAGGGGTGGGACAATCCACACTGCAATATCATCGTACATCTGCGCCCGACATTGTCTAAAGTCCTGTGGGGGCAATCTGTAGGCCGCGGGCTGCGTTCCGCACCAGGTAAGGAAAAATGCGTCATCATCGACGTGAGTTCGAACTGGAGCACGTTCGGGCCAGTCGAAAAGCTGGAATGGAGCCTGTGGAGCCACCGTCGGTCCTACATGCAGTTCATGAACCGCTTCAACTGGATCGGCGCACAGCAAGATGACGAAGAGGGCAGCGACACATTCTTGATGTGTAAGAACGAGCTGGACAACGGCACGCGATGCTCTCTTTTGTACCGCAAAGACCAGTATGAAGACGATACCTGTCCGATCTGCGGTACTTACGCGGCAGTCGATATTTACAAAGAACAACAACTCGGCAACACGCTCAACGAGAACGGTCTACACAAGCTGTTCTTCGAACGGGTGCCCCGCGTCTTCGAAGAGATGGATCTCTCGGTTTGGTCAAATCTCGGTGGCATGGCCTGGCGGACCGCAACGCCGAAGGAACACGTCTTCCTCGCTTTCTGTATGGCGTACCAGCTGGTCTCCTGCGATTCGACTAAAACTGAAGGTGAGTATTGGGATTTGGCTCTGGAAGCTGAATCGAGCATTCGTGCGTATCTTGTCGAGAACAAGATTCAGGTCGTTAAACAGAACGATTTCAATTTGGCTCATGTCGCGGACGGTATGCTGGCGGGAACAAAAATTAGAACTCTGCAGGCACATTTCGGGATATCGCTCTGTGGCACGGTTTTCCAGGAACACACTCGCGACGAGAACGAACGCAAATACCAAAAAGCTATTCGGATCGCGGAACGCATCGCTATGATCGGCTGTTCGGTCCAGGACAACCTGCCGTATTTCAACGCCGCCGATCATCTTGCGGGCGGCACGCGGGCATCCGCTTAGAGCTATACAATTTGGTTATAGAGCTCCGCCTCACCGCGCTCTAAACGGCCAAGGTTTTCGATCAAGATGTCGACGACGTTCTCCTCATAATGTCGCGTCTCCCCGCCCGTATGCGGTGTCAGAATTACATTGTCGAAGTCCCAAAGCGGCGAGTCTGCGGCCAAGGGCTCCTCTACCGTAACGTCGATCCCCGCACCCGCGATCTTGCCGGCGCGCAGTCCCTCTACCAACGCTGCTTCATCGACACAACCGCCCCGCGCCATGTTGATCAGATGCGCGTCATCCGCCATGGCGTTCAGAGCCGCGGCATCTATGATATTCGCCGTCTCATCTGTTAGCGGGCAAGTGAGCACGACGAAATCCGCGCGTTCCCAAAGCCCCGGAAGTGCTGCGGGCGCATGCGCCTCATCGACGACATTCGCGATCGCCGCTGTATTCCGTCGCACCCCGATCACCTTCATATCGAAAGCCTTCGCCAAACGCGCGACCCGTTGGCCGATGGCCCCCATGCCGATGATCAACACCGTCCCACCCGCCAACTCATCCTCGCGCTCGCTAAGGTTGGAGATCATGCCGCGCCAATGATGCTTGCGCTGGTTATCACGCGCCACATGCAACTGGCGCATAAGACCCAACATCAATGCCATTGCATGATCGCTGACCGCATTCATGTTGACGCCGCTGGCATTGGCTAGCCGCAGTCCACCCGCCGCCATACGTGCCTGATCAAATTGGTCGTAGCCGGCCGCGCTCACCTGTACAAACTGCAAAGCTCCTGGCATATCTAAGAACGCGTCCCGCCAGAAACCAGACATCACCGCAACCGGCGCTTCGCCCATACGGGCAACGGTATCTTCGGATGTCCACGTTTGAAAACAGGATATCCCGGTTTTCCGGGTCTCAAAGCATTCCGCCAAACGGTAAGCGGAATGGGCAAAATGGATAACGAGATCGTTCTTCGACGGGAAATCTATCACGGTCACTCTTTCCGGTTATGGGTCTTATATAAACTTGATACCCCGGCTGACCGAATGATTGGAGTCTCTCTGTTAGGCTGGCACCGCGTCGGCACGGACTTGAGTGCGATGCATGATGCGCCGCACATCCGCGGAGAATTCGTCTCGTCTATGCATCGCGCAGCGATTGTCCCAAATCAACAAGTCACCTACCTGCCAACGGTGATGATAAGTCTGCTTGCCGTAGCTATCTGCATGCGCCCACAAGGCATCGAGTAATGCTTCCGAATCGGCAACCGAAAACCCGTTAATATATGTGTTTTGACGCCGTCCAATATAGAGCGCCTTGCGGCCGGTCTCTGGATGGGTGCGCGCAATCGGGTGGCTGATGCCGGGTAGAGCGGCCACATTGAACGTACCGGCCGCGATGGCGTCGACGAGTGACGGTCCGCCATCTCGGTCGAGACCGTCGAGCGTGTATTGGTTATCGTGCTTGATCGTTTGCCCTTTGATGCTTTTCTTCAGCTCGCCCGGTAGCGTTTCATATGCGGCATACATATTGAGAAAGCCGGTATCACCTTGCGCATTGGGTACTTCGAGAGAATATAGGCAGCTCGCCTTTGGCGGCACCTCCGTATAGGCCATGTCAGTGTGCCAAAGGCATTCCCCATCCCCCAGTGAGCCAGTTTTCTTACCGTCCTTGATGACGTTGGAGATGACAAACATTTCCGGTATGCCCTCGACAAAGGCACGACCGTGGCCCGGAATGGGTGCCAGATCGAGATCTCCAAAACGCCGGCTGAATGCGATCATCTGTGGGTCGGTGATGTTTTGATCCCGAAAGAGAAGGACCTGATGATCCAGCCAAGCTTGGTAAATTGTTGCGAATACAGCATCGTTCATCGAATATCCAAGATCAACACCTCGAACTTCCGCACCGATGTCACTGGACAATGGCTCGATCATGACTTCCCCATCACTGTTCTCAGACATATCTTCATAGTCCGCCATCAATTTACCTCTGCGCGAATTTGCCGCTTAGAATGTCCGATCAACAACCGAGACAAACGTACTTTGGTTATAGTACTACGCCATGAAATTGCCGTCACCCTTTGGATTACCTTGAGTTCCGCTCGGAATATATGGCTGGCACAACCCATACTAATCTATCCCTAAATATCCTTTTCCTTTTTCATCAAGGTTCGGTCAGGTTCATGTCCGACTATCTTGGTAGTCCTCTTACTTTAATTTGGGCCGGCATAGATGTGGGCTCTCTATCGCAAACTGCAGGCGGTCTCCCGCATCATTAACCTCGGCCGAACGGGAAACGCTACGCACGACCCTCATTATCGGGAAACGGCATCCGAATTTAGCGAGATGCCAATCGGCGAGCTCCAACAAAAAGCGGCATCTGGAGATCCCGACGCACAGACCCGGCTCGGCCTTTGTTACGAGATCGGTTAAGAGATTGCCCAAGTGTTGAGGAAGCCGCGCGGTTGTATCTACTAGCTGCCGACAACGGCTTTGCGCCGGCAATGTCTAATTTAGGCTATTTGTTCGAGGATGCCTTGGGAGTGGAAACGGATATCGAAGAGGCGCATAGTTGGTACAAAAAAAACCGCGATGTAACTTAGGCTTTCTTTAAGAGAAAAGCTTCTGCGTAAAGGAAGATATCTTCAAAGCCGTCAAATTTTACTATGCGACCGCACAACAAGACCGCCCAGGTGCGCAGGTCGCCCTTGGCACCATGCACGCGACCGGCGAAGGGCTCCCCTAAAGATCTCAGCATGATTCCCAAATTCGCCAAAATCAAACCCAGATATTTGACCTGAAAGAACCCGTACATATTGATCCTTCCGGCATGAGATTATCGAATATCTTAGGTTGACCGGCTCCCTTTTTTCATAAGACATCCTGGAGAATATCCCAGAAGTTATGAAGGACATGGGCGGAACGAAGTAAGGGCCAAGACGGAAGGGACGATGAAGACCGACGCCGTATCTATTATTCGGTTCAATATACAAATCCAGAAGCGATCAAAAAATTGCGCGAATGGCTCCAAAAACATTGCGCAAGTGCGTTCGAAATAAATCTCCCCGACGATCCCGCCGAATTGCGCAAATGGGGTAAATTTCGGGTCCGCTTTGAAACCAAAGAATATCGCACGAGACTAGCGCAGCTATTGGGCGTCCATTGGCCGAAATGGATGGGCTGAGAGAATCAGCTCATCAATCCGGGGCTACCCATTCCGTCTCCATATCCAATGGATAAATTGGCCTTTTGAAGCCCTGCCAATCAAAATTCCCGAGATTGGGGGACGTCAACCCCGGCGCATCGCACTCAATCACCTGATCCGAACTAAAATAGACAGAGAACCCCGCGCGAAAATGTCCGCGTGATTTAACAATTGTTGTTCGCGCACCTTTGACATCGATCCCGAAGGCTTCGAAATAACCGGGGTCAATACATTGCTGGCGGATTGAGATCGCAACGACCGTCACAGTACCGATACGTAGGACCGCCGTCGGCCCGAGATCGACGGCCATGCCAGCACGGGAGCCGGGATCGCGGCCGATGATTTGACCATCCGAGACATGAAGAACTTCCACGTCCGCTTCAAAGCTTTCGGAATATTGATCGGTCTCTGCTCGATTAAATCGTGCCCTAAATGTTTTGCCGACGCCCTTCTCATGTGCCTCTGCGACCAACGGCACGTCAAAGAAGACGCCCAGGATCGCGCCTTTCGCACCGGCTTCATACAAGCCTTTCAGCAGCCATGCCGTATTGCCGCGTCCACCGCCGCCCGGATTGTCCGCGACATCCGCAATGATGACGCGTTCGCGGGACGGATCTTGCCCTTGGGCCACGGCCAGGGCGATACAATCCTCCAACGGCGTCAACTCCGGCAACAACCGTTCGCGCTCCCGCCATACCTGTTCTGCCAGCGCGCGGCAAAGCGATTGCGCACGGGCTTCGTCCCCGCGCGTCGTAACCAAAAAACTCATGCCGTTAAAGGGCGTATCGCCATAAGTAAATCCGCCCAGGATAGAGACATTCATGACCGTATCGTCGATCTGCGTCTGGCCGTACTCAATAACCTCGGCATAGAGCCCGTCCGCCGTAAGCTGCTTTACTTGCGGTGCCACGATCGGCAAGCGGATGAACGCTACTTTGGGTTTCACGCCGTTCAATAATTCAAGCAGGACATGGGCACATTCCGCGCCGCGCTCCATCTGATCTACATGAGGATTAGTGCGGTATGAAATCATCACGTCGGTCATCTCAACCATCTTCTCGGAGACGATAGCGTGCAAGTCAAGGGCCGAGACAATCGGCACCTCAGGCCCAACAATGTCGCGCACCATCTCATACAACTCACCGTCGGGGTCTGGATGTTCCGTGGACACGGCCGCGCCGTGTTCGGGGAAATACACACCATCAACCGGCATCGCCGTCAGCAACCGGCTTCGCATCTCTTCTCTGAGTTCCAGAAAAAATTCGTGCTCGATAGGGCCGGCCGCACCGACATCCGCATAGACGAGAGGCGCAGGTGTCCAATCGCAGATCTTGTCCATCTCGCGCACAAAACCGCTAAGCGTCCCACAAGCACGCGGATGTGCCCCCCGCGAATCCTTCAATAAGTCCTCCCCGTACACCAAGCATTTCTCCTCGAAATCCGGGCGACACACTGACGGTGCAAACCGATTGCTCTCCAAGTGAATGCCAAGGATGGCGATTTTCGGTCCGTTCAACATGGGGCTCCCCTCTCAAATTACCGAGTAAATTACTGGCGTGGCTCTTGCGTCGTGTTAACCTTGAATAAGAAGGTAGTGCATGTCCACAGGACCAACACAATTCGATGGCGGTGCCAACGCGAGCGGAAGCCATTAGTCGCCACGGGAAAGGCGTGTATTCTTAAACGCGACCGCATTCGCGCCCTGATGGCGGCCGTCGCGCTAGGCTCCATTGCGTGGACCGGATTTTATTGGACTTACGGCAACCACCAGATCACGTCGTTAGACGAGTTTTCCAGTTATCTGAATGGTGAAGACTTCTATCGGAAATACGGCATCTACAATCTAACTTGAGATTGCGAGACGCTGCGCATTCAATCCGATGAACGCTAACTGTCGGAGACAAACGATCGTATCGAACGGGAAGATTAAGACGCTGATTTTCTCGAAGAAGGGTCTCGATAAAGCCGACCTTGAGACGTGGAGCGCCGTCGCCGTGAAATGCCTCACCCTCGGACCAACGCGAAAGGTGGAAAATAATGCAATGGTAGTCACCGCCATAATGGTCCGTCTTTTCCCATCATTTCGCTTTCAAAGCGTTGAGCTCTTAGGTGATGTAAAAATCAAATTTGGCAAAAAATGCGAGAAGCAATCAGATGAATAGCTCGCGCAACGGATATCATGTCTTATCCTTGGCCATCTGTTTCATGTTAATCGCCGGGCATTCGGTTCCTGCTAGCGCCGAGATGGTGGAAACAGTATCGTGCGGCGATGTCACGATTGCGCCTGGCACCACGATTGAACTGCGCCCTTTAGAATACCGCCTTTAATATCAATATATAGCGCCCGCGCTAGAAAGGTTTCTTGCCGACAAGGCCTTAAAGGTCGTGCCGCAAGGTGAATAAATTCTGCAATATGGTTTTAAGGTCACTGGCGTAATTTCATCTCTCGAGGATCCGCATTTTTTAATTGTGGCCCGAACAGGGACCAACGGTCCGTCAAATTTACAAATGACAATGCGCTTCTGCCGCGAGTCTCCGAGTAGATCAAAATACAAACTAATTATGACTTTTGAACTCTATCGACCAGGTCAGGCAGCACTTTGAAGCGCCCGAGTTTTGGGGATAAATCGCGGAAAAAATAAATCTCGTATACAATCTGAAATGATCATAACAGAAATAAATCATATTGTAATTTCAATATATAACGATCTAAATATTTGCTATTAATATTACTAACTAAGTAATCGCCAACTTTAATTCTTCTACCGACTCCGGGTTTACTAAAGAAGACAAATCACCCGCAGGCTCGCCCGTCACGACCGAACGAACGACGCGTCGCATGATTTTCATATTCCTGGTCTTCGGTAAATCCGAGACAAACAGGATATCGCGCGGCCGATAGGACCGCCCGAGCGCATCGGTTACCGCAGCCGACAATTTGCCGCGAAGCGCTTCGTCATCTTTGATGCCCGGCATCGGCACGCAAACGCAACACAGAGCCGTACCTTTGATATCGTCCGGCACGCCGATCACCGCCGCCTCCGAAATACTGCCCGTCGACATGAGGGCCCCTTCGATTTCCGCCGGTCCCGTTCGTTTGCCGGAAATATTGAGTGTGTCGTCGGAACGACCAAGGACGTACCACAACCCCTCCTCGTCATACATCGCCCAATCACCTTGGCGCCATTTGTCTCCAAACATCGACCAATAACTTTCCATGTAACGGTCGTCGTCGCGCCAAAGGCTGCGGGTATTGCCAATGGACGGTTGCGTCATCACCAACTCGCCGAGTTCGCCTGGCTTCGTGGGCTCTCCGGCCTCGGTCAAGATCGCTGCCCCTGTCCCCGGCATCGGTCCATTGAACGAGCCGGGCGTAATCGTCTCCAATAGATTGCTCCCGGCGATACCGCCGAAGCATTCTGTGCCTCCGGTATAGTTCATGATTGGCACTCGCGTGCCGCCAACGCGCTCGTACAACCAAAGCCAAGCGGCATCGGTCCAGGGCTCGCCGGTCGAGGCGATCATCCGCAATTTCGAGAAATCAAAAGCGTCGACTTCGTCGCCATAGCGCATCATTCCGCGCACGGTGGTTGGCGCGATCCCCAAGAAGGTGACTTCGTTTTCTTGCAGTAATCGCCAATGGCGCGTGGTGTCAGGATAATCTGGCGTTCCTTCGACCAACAAAAGGCTACCGCCAAAAAAACTCGTCGAGACCGCCGTCAACGCGCCGACGACCCAACCCATGTCGCTGATCCAGACCATTCGGTCCTTCTCGCCAAAATCAAAACTCACACCGATATCGAGCGCGATCTTGGTCACCGCACCCACATGGCTCATCAAAACGCCCTTAGGCTTTCCCGTGGTGCCGGAGGTATAGACCAGGAACCCGATCTCCTCGGCATCGGTCCTCTCGGTCTCAAGCTTGCATGGTTGATCCGCAACCGCATCGTGCCACCAATGATCCCGTCCCGGGGTCATCGGGCATTCCACCGCGCCACCCAGCCGTTGCACGACAAAGACGTGCTCGACACTCGGGCAATCGGCCAGCGCTTCGTCCAGAATACTCTTCATTGGTGACGGCACACTGCGCCGCGGCCCACCATCCGCCGTCACGACGGCACGAGCGTCACCGTCTCCAAGGCGAACGCGCAACGGCTCTGGTCCGAAGCCGGAGAAAAGCGGCAACACGACGGCCCCAATTTTTAGTATTGCGAAAAGAGAGATCATCGCTTCCGGCAGCATAGGAATATATGTTGCGACGACGTCGCCCCGACCGATCCCTTGTGCACGCAATGCGCCCGCAAAACGACAAACTTCCGCGTCGAATTCCGCATAAGTAAATTCGCGTTTCGCTCCGTCCTCGCCTTCCCAGATCAGATAAGTCTTATCCCACAATGGCGTTCCACGATACTTATCGAGACAGTTGAGCACCAAATTGGTCTTGGCATTTAGGCACCATTTCGGATACTGAATACCGTCTGACATATCCAGTACTTGGGTATAGGGCTCATAAAATTGCACATTGAGGAACCGTATCGCCGTGTCCCAAAACCACGCGGGGTCCGCCGCTGTTTTCGCGTGCAAGGTAGGCATATCGGCGACCTCGCAGAATGCCAAAAACCGCCCAAGCGCACAGTCCGCGTAAGATCCACCAGGCTGCCACCTGATGTTCGAAGTTTCAGTCATCGCCTGCGCTCCTTCACAAGTGTCTTTCAAGTTGAGATATAGCGCGCCGACCGGTCAGCAACGCAGGCTTATTCGATCTTTCTGATCAGTACTGTGTCCGCGCCCGCCACAAATAATGCAGCCCGCGTTTGCTGAGTGGACCACCTCGCAACCAGCCACTGAAATGTCGCCTCGGAAAAATAGCTAACATGGGTCGGGTCTGTGATGTAGTGCCACGTCCGGAATGCCTGCGGATCGCGGACCCGCTTGGTCATAATTCCGAGCCAACCGCCAGGCGAGAGACAATTCCAAAGACGATCCAGTTCCATTCCGGGAGCGGCCAGGTGTTCCACAACTTCGGTCATGGTAATGAAATCATATTGCGTCGAAAGCACAGATATTTCCGGCGCGTAATAAGGATCGTAGAGCGCCAGCTCATACCCGGCCTCCGAAAACATTCGGCACAGGGCAGGACCCGGACCGCTACCAAAGTCGAGCCCTCGCGCGCTTGGTGGCAACCGCGCAATCAATGGATCGAACAGGCGACTTAAAAACTTGCGGTAACCTGGATCATCCGGCCGGTTTTCATGGAGATCATAATAGGCTTTCTCCTCGACGGCAGAGAGATGCTCGTAGGACGGAACGAAGACCAACTGACATGTGCCGCATTGTAAATAGCCCCGCACCTTATCACGATAGTAATTGGTAACATCTGCTCCCTCGCAAAGAGGGCAGATTTGTGAAGAGCTTTCGGCTATGTTGAAATCCATTTTAGCCCGAAAGCGCATCCTCCGCCCAAACTGCGACAGATAATAACTGCTCATCCCTGCCGTAAGGCGTGACAAGCTGGATGCCGACAGGAAGGCCATTTCTCCCCGTTTTATTGGGAAGGGTTACGCACGGAACGCCGATCGTAGTCCAGGGCCGGTTAAAGGTCGCATCCCCGGTAGAGGTCAACCCTTGCGGGGCCTCACCGACCGCGCTTGGCACTAATCCCGCATCGTATGCCGCCGCTAATTCATCGAACTCCCACTGGCACGCCCGAGCCAATTCG
>CAJWTF010000109.1 GCA_913046825.1 uncultured Rickettsiales bacterium
TGCCTGGAGACGGAATCGGTCCAGAGATCGTGCCGGTCGCCGTATCAGCGCTTGATACGCTGAACCGAAAGCTAGACCTCGGCATCTCATTCGAGACGGTCTATATCGGTTTCGCCAGTTTGGAGACATCCAGCAATACGTTCCCTGATGAAGCCGCAGAGGCTCTTTGAGCCGTGAATGGTGTTCGACAGACTGAACAGCGAACTCTCATCTGGGTCTAACTTTGCCTTATCTAGGTCGGGTTTCCCTCTGCCAGGATTTAACGCATTCCAGCTCGAGGAGGGCAAAAAATTATCTGAAAGTGTGTTTTGAGATTTCGTCGGAACCTTCATTGTTTTCGAAAATTATGTTAATTTTTATTTAGCGAAACGATGTTTCGGACCCAGCCCAGAGGGCAAGCTTTAGCGCTCCTTTCCCGTACCTTTCACGAAGGTTCAGGCTAACCCAGCCCTGACCCACCCTTTCACGAATAAGATGGGGGGTCAGGTGGGGAGAGGACTTGGCTTTGAAGTTGGGTTAGAGAGGCTCTACCCATACACTCAGAACCCTCTAAATCCATTCCGATGAGAAATCTGACCGTGACACTCTGTCTGTCGATTGCCGTGCTTTTTGGAAGTGAGGTGAGAGGGTCTGATTTGAAAAATGTTCGTTCTGTTTATTCAATTGAAGATCCAAGTTATTTTTATCAATTCCGTGAGAGAAAAAAATATAATATTTATAAAATCAATTTTGAGCGATCGAATATACGAAATTCCGCCGCAAATGCTTGTCAGATCTATAGCACTAGATTAGAAATCTTACATTGCAAAATGGGATATTTTCTTAGTCGAGCCCATGCTAGCATGGGTACTCTTTCTGCTGTTATACCTCATTGTTCTCAAGCCTTTGAGGAAGAATCATTCTTTTCAAATTATGCGAATCACCTACTTGAGAACACCGCTGCGTTATTAGGCATTTCTCGAGGTATCGACAATGTTCGAACAGAAACTCTGTTTGGTCATAAAAGGGGAATTTTAAATAATAAAATCCTAAATAAAATTGCAGAAAAACTGTATCTATTTAATAAAGAAAAGTTTCTAAACATAAGTGAGACTGATCTTCCGACTGTTTGTAACAACTTTCGAATTCAAATACAAAACAAAGAATTGTCGGTGGAACCATACTTAAATGAGTACTTGAGCGAATTAAAAAATTCCTCCCCCGAAATATATGAAAAATCGAAAGCGCGTGTAAATTCTCTCATAAATTCATTAAATAAATTAAAAAGATTTGGCATTTAGATTTCCCTAAGGGGTGACTCCTATATTGTTACTGATTAGAGTTTGGGGAGTATCAAGGAGAGGCGAGTGTTGAAAGGTCTCCAGGCGATTGTTGGACTTATCGGAGGGGGGCTTTGTCCCACCGCACGAGCAGTTTTAGGTTGTTTTTCAATTTTCAGAGGATTTATCATGAAAATAATTAAATTTATCTTAATTTCATTCGTAACTTTAATAGGCACTTCTTCGATTTCATTTAGTTCTGAATTTTTAAAATTGCCACCTACTGTAGTAGGCGATAACTTCGGATTCACTGAAGGGCCAGTCTGGGTAGGTCATAAGAAACTTTGGCTTTTTACAGATATTCCTATGAACAAAATATACAGTTTAGATACCAAGGGGACTGTAGGCGTTTGGATGGAGAATTCTGAATATGCTAACGGCCTAAATATCGATAAAGATAACAATATCTGGATTGCACATCATTGCCGTAAAGTTTCTCATACGACTCCTCGTGGGGAAAATAATATCGTTGCATCTACCTACAATGACAAAAAATTAAACAGCCCTAATGATATAGCGATCAGAAAAGATGGTTCAGTTTGGTTTACCGATCCTATGTATGGAATTACCCTTAAAGGGTTTGGTTGTGAAATCGCAAAAGAAGAACAACCAGTTCGAGGGGTTTACCAAATTAAAGATGGAGAAGTGACTTTAAAAACTGGATCAGTTGAAATTCCGAATGGATTAGCATTTTCAAATGATGAAAAGTTTCTTTATGTGGCTAATTCTGCGGACGGTGTTGTTTATCGCTTTGAAGTTGATGGCGATAAACTCACTAATAAACGGCCTTGGGTGAAAATCGAGAGTGGGAAACGCCCTCACCCAACATTCGGATATATCGCAGATGGATTGCAGGTAGATAAGAATGGAAATTTATATGTATCAGGCGGGCATGAAGGTTTTGCTATTTTTTCACCTGAAGGGAAACAACTAGACCTTATTCAACCCGCTGCTGGTAGAAATGAATCGTCAATGGCTGGATTTGTAAGTAATGTTGCTATAGGTGGGCCTAGAAATAAGCAACTTATGGTCACTGTTGGCAACCAATTATTAATTTATGACATTAAGTAAATATGCATCAAAATTACCCATGGATTGGTGGAAGCTTGCCGCATCATCTGGTGATAAAAACGCAACCAAAATCGAAACATCGTTGCGAAAGAGATGACCCCGTCCCAACTTGAAACCGCACAATCGCATAGATACCGTGACTGTTAAAAACAGTCCCATGGAAATCTTCATGTACACGCCAACGGGCGACGGGCCGCATCCGGGGATCGTCTTGGCGCAACATATTCCGGTCGGCCATACAGGCGTCGAGAATGATACTTTCACGCTGAAAACGGCGGAACGGTATGCCGAAAACGGCTATGCGGTCGCAGTGCCGTTCATCTTTCATTGGTGGCCAAAATCCGACGATATCCAAGTCAAGCGAGACGCATTCCGCGACGATTGGACGGCGCTCGACCTGCGCGCGACCTTCGACCATCTGGCGGTCGAAGACGATGTCGACGGATCGCGCATCGGCATCGTTGGGCATTGCTGGGGCGGGCGGGTCTCGTGGCTCGGTGCCTGTCAGGTGCCGGAGTTCAAGGCTTGCGCTATTTTCTACGGTGGCCGCGTAAAACTGAAAATGGGCCCCAATACACCGCCTGCCATCGAGCTCGCAGGGCAAATCAATTGCCCTGTCGCCGGATTTTTCGGTAACGAGGACGAAAACCCGCGACCCGCAGACGTCGACGACTACGAGAAGGCCCTGGAAGCCGCAGGCGTGCCGCGCGAGTTCCATCGCTACGAAAATGCCGGGCATGCGTTCCAATCTTTCAACAGCGAGGAACGTTACCGCCACGACGTCAGCGAGGATGCTTGGGGAAAAGTGCTAAAGTTCCTTGGCAAGAACCTCGCCGCTTAGTGACTAAACCCCCTTAAACGCCGGCTTTCGTTTCTCGACGAAAGCCTGGCGCGCTTCCTTGGCGTCGGCGGAACTTTGCAGTATACCGCCCGCGTTCGAGGTCAGCACCATGGTGGTCTCCAGCGTACTGTCCATGGCGGCGCGCATGATGCGCTTGCTGGTCCACTGCACCAGCGGCGGCAGGGCGATAATACGGTCACAAAGCTCGCGGGTGGTTTTCTCCAGGTCCTCCGACGCGACCAAGTGGTTCAACAATCCCCATTCATAGGCGCGCTCCGCGTTTAACGATCCCGTATAGGCGAACTCGAGGGCGCGGCCTAATCCGACCATTTTCGGTAGATAGTATGAGCCACCGTTCTCCATGATCTGGCCCGCCTGCTGGTAGCCGATAAAGCGCGTCTTCTCACAGCCGATGCGAATGTCGCAATGGAGCGACATATCCATGCCGGAGCCGACCGCCGCGCCATTGATCATGGCGATGGTCGGCTTGCGGATGACCGAGATGTCGCGGTGCAGTTTGGTGAAGCCGTGATAGAAGTGTTGGCGCATCGCGTCCGGCCCTTCATGCGGTCCACGTGCACCTTCCACATTGGGGCCGATCTCGTCCTCGCTCGGCCGTTCCTTGAGATCGGCGCCGGAACAAAACCCGCGCCCAACACCGGTCACCACGATAACACGGACGTCCGGGTCGTCATCGGCGGCCCGCATGTATTCGCCGACCTTGGCGACAGTGCCGTTATTCTCCGCCGTACCGTAAAGCGCGTTCATCTTTTCCGCACGGTTGAACTTGATCCAGAGAATGCCGTTATCTTCCTTTTCGTAGAGCAGATAGTCGACGAGTTGTGGTCCCATGGCGGGCCTCCCGTGTTTATATTGCGTTAGTGGACAATATAAGTGAAGCCGCGCGCCGGGCGACCTGGGTGTTAGTTCTTCAGACCATCGATCTGGCGCTGCAGCGCCGCACGTTCCTGTGAGTCCTGGGGAAGCCCAGATTGCGCTTTCTCCCAAAGACGCCGTGCCTCGGCCTTGTCGCCCGCCCCTGCGGCGGCAAGTCCGGCGAAAAATAAGGCTTCCACATTTGCCGGTTGCAGGGTCAGCACTTTCTGCATGATTTCGATGGAAGCGGCTGTTGGCTTGTTTCCTGCGGCGACACGAATGGTGCGGGCATACAAAGTCAGGATATCAACATTCTCCGGCGCCACCTTTGTCGCCTTCGCCATGGCGGTGCGCGCGTCATTCGGCTTGCCCAATACGTTGTAGGATCGTGCGAGGCGAATCCAGCCCTGCAAATCGTTCGGGTTTTCCGCCAACCGTGACGCCAATCGCGAGACCATTCCTTCGATCATTTCGCGCTGCTCTTCTGGGCTCATCTCCTGGGCCGCGCGCATCTCTTCGGCGCTCGGACCGCGCGGCGCTGGAGACGTCTCTGTCGCAGGTGCAGCGTTCAAGCCAAACTCTTGGCCGAGCGCCAATAACTGCCGTTTGACAAAGGGAGCGCGTGTGAATTGCGCCAAAGCGTTATCCAGTGCCTCTTTCGCCAGCGCCTTTTCTCCAAGGACACTGTAAGAACGGATTAACCGTTTCCAACCCTCAAAATTGGCTGGGTCTTCTTCAAGCTTGGCAGCGAGACCCGCGACCATGCCGCGAATCATTTCCTGGCGTTCCTTTGGCAGCATTTGCTGCGCCGCTGCGACATCTTCGCCTGTTGGCCCTCCCAGACGCTGTGGGGAATTTTCCGGAGTAGCAGTTTCCGGTGGCGCAGACGGCGGCAGGAGTTTCGGCAGTGCCGCAACATCAAGACCGAGCTTCTCCGACGCTTCCATCAGACGTTCTTGCAAGAGCCCCACCCAGGTCGCATTCGACGGCGTTTCCGCCATCAATGCAACCCAACCATCATAGGCCTTGCGGTGCTCACCACGCTGCCAATCAGCCAGAGCTAAATAGAAACGTGCAGTCGGCTCCTTGAAGTTCTTCGCCAGAGCTTCGCGGAACGCCGCCTGGCTTTTCGGTGTGATCAATCCCTGCGCAGCCAAGGTAATCGCCTCGCCATACGCGGCAAAGGTTCCGGAATCCGCACCATTCAAAGCGATAAACTTTTCGAAGGCGGCAACCGCTTTGGCGAAATTACCCATCGTCATGTAGGTACGTGCCAGAAGCTGCCAGCCTTGGGCGTTATCGGTATCTTCAATCAAACGTTTCTTCAAACGTTCTGCCAAGGCTGACAGATCCATCTGTTGTCCGCGCGTGCCGGCGGTTCTTTGTTTGCGCTCGTCCTCGCGCTCCGCATAGGGAAGGGACGGCTGATTGGGAGAACCGGTGTAGAGATACGCCGAGACCGCACTTCCCGCCAAAATCACCGATAACACAACAGCGGCGACCGGGTGCCGATCTCCCCCAGCGCCGCCATCGCCCTTTCGGGCCGCGTCGGCGGCAAGGATACGGCGGCTAATCTCCGCCTTCGCGGCTTCCGCTTCCGCGTATTGCAAACGTCCTTCGCGATGCTCTCGATCTAACTCAGTGAGTTGATCACGAAATACCTCGATATCGAAATCGACCTCATCACGCGCGTCGCTGCGTCCGCGAACCAGGGGCCAAACGACGCCCACGGCAACCACAATTAAAAGAACGACAGCTACAATCCAAAAAGTCATCTAAACTACCTGTCGTCGTCGTCCTTGGAACGGAGCAGCGCTTCGATCCGCCGTTGTTCGTCCTCGCTGAGCGCGGCCATCGTTGTCACCGGCGCGGCGCGACGCCCGCGGAAAAACATGATGAGGCCAAACGCGCTTAAAATAAATATGCCGATCGGCCCATACCAAAGCAGGTAGGTCGATGCCTTAACAGGCGGGCTCAAGAGAACGAAATCACCATACCGCTTCACTAAATAATCCATCACCTGGCCGTTGCTATCACCTTGGGTTAGGCGCTGGCGGACTAACACGCGCAGGTCGCGGGCGAGATCGGCGTTGGAATCGTCGATGGATTGGTTCTGACAGACGAGACAACGGATATCTTTGGAAAGTTCGCGCGCGCGCGCTTCCAAGACCGGGTCTTTCAACACTTCGTTCGGTTGCACGGCATGCAGCGTGGACGCAAACATGAACACGACGCACAGACTGGCCAGAAGTCGGACACTCATCCCCGAAGCTCCTTAAGCAGAGGCTCGATGACTTCCGAATAGGTTTCCGGAAACAGCGGCCCTACATGCTTGTATCGAATGCGCCCCTCACGGTCGATTACATAGGTTTCCGGCACACCGTAGACACCCCACTCAATGCCGGCCTTGTTATCTAGGTCATGGCCGATCCGGCTATACGGATCGCCGAGTTCCCGCAACCAAGTGACCGCCGCCGCGCGCTGATCTTTCCAATTGATTGCATGGATCGGCACTTCGCCACTCTCCGCCAATTTCATCCATAGTGGATGTTCAGCGCGGCAGGGCACGCACCAGGACGCGAAGACATTTACGATCACTACTTCACCCATGAGGTCGCCGGTTGCCAGGCCGGGCTTCTCTGGTTTTAACGCTGGCAAATCGAACCCAGGCACTGGTTGATCAAGCAGGGCCGAAGGCAGTTTGCGCGGATCCTTTGTCAGACCGATGGCGAAATAAAACGCCATGCCGAGAAAGATCGCGAGCGGAAGCAAGAAGAAAACCCGTTTCATCGGATAACTTATTCCGCTGGAGCCGGAGAAGCGGCCGCGCCTTTGCGACGGCGCGAGGGCGCTCCGACCCGCAACCGTCGGTCGGTCAACGACACGACGCCGCCGAGTACCATAATTAACGAGCCAATCCACAGCCACGGCACCAAGGGTTTATAGTAGAGCCGGATCGTCCAACCGCCCTTTCCGTTCGCCTCGCCGAGCACAACATAAAGATCGTACATCGCAGTGGTAAAGATCGCCGCTTCAGTGGTTTCTTGACCAGATACGAGATAACGCCGCCTTTCAGGTTCCAGCTTTATCAATTCCTCGCCGCCAGTCTTCACCGTGAAAAAGCCGCGTTCAGCGACGTAGTTCGGCCCACGAATTTGGCGGGCATCGTCTAAGGTAAACTCATATCCCGAAACATTTACTCTTTCGCCCGGTTTCATTATCTGAATGCTTTCGACCTGCCACAGCGCAGCACCAGTAACTCCAGCCACCGTAATGGCGAGACCAAAATGCGCGACTGTCATGCCCCAAGCCGCGCGCGGCAGTCCCGCGGCTCGCTTTAGGCTATCGCTGAACGCAATCCGCCCAAGGCCAATACGTTCACCCATTTCCAGTAGCACGGAGGCACAGAGCCATCCAGCGATCCCAATGCCGAGCGGGCCAAAAACCGTCTTGCCCCAAGTCAGGTATGCCGTACCCAACGCTACCAGAGCGGCGACCACAAACGCAATCTTGAGCCGCGCCATCACGCCGCCAAGGTCCGCACGTTTCCACGGCAACAGCGGCCCAATGCCGACGGCAATTACAAGCGGGATCATCAGCGGCACAAAAGTCGCGTTGAAGAAAGGCGGCCCGACGGAGACCTTCTCACTGCCAAAAGCGTCGAGGAAGAGCGGGTAGAGTGTGCCAAGGAAAACCGTCGCTGCCGCCGTCGTCAGCAACAAGTTGTTCAATACCAGACCACCTTCGCGGCTGATCGGCTGAAACAAACCCCGGCTCTGCAGCTGCGGTGCGCGCCACGCATAAAGCGCGAGGCTGCCGCCGGTGGCAATGACCAAAATCCCCAGAATAAAAACACCGCGATCGGGATCACTGGCGAAGGAATGCACGGAGGTTAACACGCCCGAGCGGACCAGGAAGGTGCCTATCAGGCTGAGCGAAAACGTTATAATAGCCAGTAAAATGGTCCAGCTTTTCAACGCGTCCCGTTTTTCGACCACGATGGCGGAATGCAGCAATGCGGTCCCGACCAGCCACGGCATAAAGGAAGCGTTCTCTACCGGGTCCCAATACCACCAACCGCCCCAACCGAGTTCATAATAAGCCCACCAACTGCCGAGCGCGATCCCGGCGGTAAGGAATAGCCAGGCCAGCAGCGTCCAGGGCCGTACCCAGCGCGCCCAAGCGGCGTCGACCTTACCTTCGATCAGAGCGGCGACAGCGAAGGAGAATGCAATCGAGAAACCTACATAGCCGACATAAAGGATCGGCGGATGCAGCGCCAAGCCTGGGTCCTGCAGCAACGGGTTCAACCCTTGCCCATCGAGCGGAGCCGGATCAAGACGCTCAAATGGGTTCGAGGTCAATATAATGAATGCGAGGAAGCCAATGGAGATCATCGCCTGCACTGCCAGAGTCCGCGCCTTCAGGCCTGGCGGCAGGTTGCGCCCAAACCCAGCAACGATGGCCCCGAACAGCGCCAGGATTAATACCCATAGCAGCATCGAGCCTTCATGATTCCCCCAGACACCACTGATTTTATAAATCAACGGCTTTAAGGAATTCGAATTGTCGGCGACGTTCTTAACGCTGAAATCGCTGGTGACGTAAGCGAACATTAAGGCCAAGAAGGCGATGAACAATAGGCCCAGCTGCGCCACCGCCGTCGGGGTGGCAACCCCCATCCAAGCCCGATTGTCCCGCGCGGCACCGATCAACGGCACGGATGCTTGTGCAAGGGCGACGCAAAGCGCCAGGATTAAGGCAAAGTGGCCGATCTCAACGATCATTTCTTTTCATCCTGTTCGCCCGCATGTTTCCATTTGCCCGATTTCTTCAAAGCTTCCGCCACTTCCGGCGGCATGTAATTCTCGTCGTGCTTGGCAAGTACTTCGCGCGCCACGAACACGCCATCTGGCTGCAACGCGCCTTCGGTCACGACCCCCTGCCCTTCGCGGAACAGATCTGGCAAGATGCCGCGGTAACTGACCTTCACAGTTTGATCGAGGTCGGTCACTTCAAAATTAGTCACAAGGCCGTTCTCAGCTTTCGAAACGGTTCCTTCCTTCACCAGACCGCCCATCCGGAAATGCTGGCCGGGCGAAACACCCTTTGTTTGCACATCCGTCGGGCTGTGGAAGAAGACAATGTTATCTTCAAGCGCGGTCAAAACCAAAGCCACTGCGATCCCCAGCATGGTAAGGCCGGTGAGTACAATATAAAGCCGTCGCCGTTTGCGCATCGAGGCGGGTGTGCGCCGTGGGCCGGAACTCGATGCCGTCATGTCTCATCCTCGTCGTCAGTACCGCGCCGTTCGCGCCGCAACTCTGCTAACTGCCGTTCCCGCTGCCGCATCGTGGTAATTGTCTGCACGAGAATACCGGCGATGATCACTGTTGCGATCAGGTAGGCCAGCCAGATATAAACGCCGTGTCCACCCATATGGAAGAAATTGCTCAAACCATGCGCTCCATCGGTTTCACATTCTCGTCATCCACGCGCTTCGGCCAATTGGATATTATGAATTTTTGCAGCAGCAATTTCGCTCCGCACCCTTAAGATCAGAATCGTGACATAAAATAAGGTGAAACCAACCGCCATCAGCATCAACGGCCAGAGCATGGAGCTATGGACCGCCGGCGCGTCCAATCGCGTCACGCTGGCGGGTTGATGCAAGGTATTCCACCAATCGACGGAAAATTTGATAATCGGCAGGTTGACCGCGCCCACCAGAGCCAGCACTGCCGACGCCTTGGCGCCGCGCGCTGGATCGTCGAAGGCGTTGTTTAGTGCGATATAACCGAGATAGAGAAAAAACAGAATCAGCACCGATGTCAGACGCGCGTCCCAGACCCACCAAGTGCCCCACATCGGCTTGCCCCAGAGCGAGCCTGTCACAAGACAAATAAGGGTAAATCCAGCACCGACCGGGGCGCTTGCCTTGGCAATCAAATTAGCCAGCGGGTGTTTCCAGATCAGCGCCATGGCGCTGCTGATGGCGATGGATAAATACACGAACATCGCCATCCAGGCCGACGGCACATGGACGTACATAATCCGCACCGATTCCAGCTGCTGGTAGTCCGGCGGCGAGGCAAACAGCGCCAGATATAGTCCCGTCGTAATACAGAGAATCGTTAGACCGGCGCTCCATGGCAGGGTCGCGCGGCCTATGCGAAGAAATCTATTTGGGTTCGCAAAACGGTGCATGACACTCATATAAGGGGTAAGAGCGGCTTACGCTCGTAAAATCTGCGTTGTTTGAATGCGGCAGAATGACAGTAGCCTGTCATTCGCAAGCCTGCCGCAACGCCGCCGCCGCCGCCCAGGTCGCCAAAGGGATCGCGGCCGCAAACATCGCGCCAAGAAACAGCAAATGAGGCTTCACCGAGAGCCCACCAATCGCCGCGTCGACCGCCGCGACACCGAATATCAACAACGGAATATACAACGGCAGCACTAATAACGAGACCAACACGCCGCCCCGGCGCGCGCCCAACGTCAGAGCACCACCGACAGCACCAATAAAGCTGGAGACCGGCGTGCCCAGCAACATCGATACCATGAGTACCAAAAGCCCCTCGGTCGGCATATTCATGAAGGTGGCAAGCAGCGGCGAGCCCACAATCAAAGGCAGTCCCGTCAGAAGCCAATGAGCCGCTACCTTGGCCAAGACCAAAGCTTCGAGCGGCACAGGGGAGAGCACCAACAGCTCAAGCGAGCCGTCTTCGTAATCGTGCTGAAACAGTCGGTCGAGGGAGAGCATGGTCGACAACAGCGCCGCAACCCAAATGACGCCAGGCCCCATACGGGCCAGCAAGTTCGGCTCCGGCCCGACACCAAGCGGAAACAAGGTGACGGTGATGACGAAGAACATCAGCACCATGACCGCGTCCAAACCTTGTCGCAGCGCCAACCGCAAATCGCGGAGGATGATCTGACCGCAGGCCCGGATCATGACGCCGCTGCCCGTTGCCGCGCAAACGCCGAGACATCCAAGTTTTCAGCATCATCGAGCCCGAGCTCCGCATGCGTGGATGCGACGACCGCGCCGCCGTCGCAGCGGTGTGCCGCAATCAACCCTCTCAACGAGTCGAGCGAAGCGGCATCGAGCGCAACACTCGGCTCGTCCAGCAACCAGATACCGGCCTTGATCGCGATGAGCCGAGCCAAAGCGAGACGGCGGCGCTGTCCGGCGGAAAGAAATCGGGCGGGTAGGCTCGCTAAATTCTCTAGGTCAAAGGCCGCCAAGCCCGCCATGACATCTCCACCGCCGTGCAGTTCCGTCCAAAAGGCGAGGTTTTCGCGCACGGTGAGCGCTGGCTTGGTCGCATCGTAATGAGCGACATAGTGAATGTCCGCGCGGTGACTGGCGGGATCGTGACGATAGTCCGCGCCATTGTGAAAAATCACGCCATCCGACGGCGCGGCCAGCCCGGCCATCAAGCGCAGCAAACTGGTCTTGCCGCTACCATTGCGCCCGGTCAGTAGCAAAGCATCGCCGCGCGCGACCGCGAAATCCAATCCCGCGAAGACCAATCGGTCACCGCGGATGCAGGTCAGGTTTTCTCCGGAAAGCGGGAAGGACATTCGGGCCGCGAGGTGATGTTGCTATTGGGGCGAAGATATAGCAAAGCCGAAGGATAGGGAAACGACGGAAATAGCTACCTGCCGCAAAAGGACGACGGCCGCCGGGGGTGGACCGGCGGCCGTCTATCAGGACGACCCATTTGTTGAGCCGTTTGGGAGGCCGTCAGGGTTGGCCTCCTCTGAGAGGGGAAGTCTCAGTGGTGGCAGTAAAGCCCCAGACTATGGCCGAGGTTTGAAGGCAATAAGGCAATATTAAGGCAAAATGCCGGGGCGCGTCGGCTCAACCGTATTGTCGAACGTCGTCTATAATCCTGCCGCCACTGGGTAATTCGCCGGAAGCGACGAATTCAACTGTCGGCCGCACCTTTCATTCCGCTTGGAATGCCACCGCAACTTTCTCGGCGAGCGCATCCGTCGCCTGTATCGTCTCGCACGCAGTCGGCGCCAAACGCGCCATGATCAAAACAGAAATCAAGCGGCGCAAACAATCGATGGGCGCCGGTCCGAAGATTGACGTTCGCAAAGAAAACAGTGATATCATCGCCACAATTGGTGCGGCCAAAGCCAAGGAAGTCTAGAACCTTGTCTTCGTGACCTTCGATAAGAATTACTCGACGGAAGTGAAACGAGGCGAGAACCAGGGCAAGACATTGGTCAATGCGTGCGTGGTCCGATAATACGACATGCTCGACAGTTGGAGCGGCGAACCTGACAACCTTCGCATTCCGATCTCCGGCCGACCGGGTGACGGTGGCTGCGCCATCCCCGCGCAAAAGCGCGAATACGGCAAGATCGTCGCCGCCGTCAGCCTGCCCTTCGACAGTTAGGGATTAAGCAATGATCGGCCGTTCCGGGGCTCAAAGGGAAACCGGAGATATAGCCTGAGAGCGGCCAATGGCTGACCGATCGACGTCTTTCTCTCAGGACCTAACTCCGGATAACGCAAACG
>CAJWTF010000110.1 GCA_913046825.1 uncultured Rickettsiales bacterium
TAGCGCGAGCTCATCCAGGATTCAAAAAAATGTCCACGCGAATCCGGGAAAACGCGAGGTTCGATCAGCAAGACTTCCGGCAGAGTGGTCGGCGTCACCTTCACCCGTCGGTCCCCACCGTGTCCAACAGTTTCATCAGATAGTCGCCATAGCCGCAATTCATCAGCGGGTCGGCCAATCGGGCTAAACCAGTATCGTCAATCCAACCCTGACGCCAGGCGATCTCTTCGATACAGGCGATCTTTTGGCCTTGGCGACGTTCGATAGTTGCGATGTAGTTGGATGCGTCGAGCAAGGATTCATGCGTGCCGGTATCGAGCCAGGCAAACCCGCGGCCCAGCGGTTCGACGACGAGTTTCTCTTGCTCAAGATAGCTATTGTTGACGGCGGTGATCTCCAACTCTCCGCGCGCTGATGGCGTGAGCGTGGCTGCTCTTTCAACGACGGAAGCGTCATAGAAATAGAGGCCGGTAACCGCGAGGTTGGATTGGGGGCGTGCTGGTTTCTCCTCGATCGTAAGCATCCGCCCCGCCCCGTCCACATTGACAACGCCATAGCGTTCAGGGTCGGTGACGGGATAGCTGAAGATGGTAGCCCCGGTGGATTGCTGCCCTGCTTTGGCGAGCCGTTCACTGAGGGCTGAGCCGTAGAAGATATTGTCGCCGAGAATGAGTGCGACAGACGCCCCGGCCGTAAATTCTGCACCAATCAGGAGCGCTTGCGCGATCCCGGCTGGTTCTGCTTGTTCGGCGTAGGAAAAGGCCATTCCCAACTGGGTGCCGTCGCCCATCAAATCGACAAACTGCGGTAGATCGCGCGGAGTTGAAATAATCAGCACCTCCGTAATTCCGGCCAGCATCAAGACCGAAAGAGGATAGTAAATCATCGGTTTGTCATAGACTGGGAGCAGCTGCTTACTGACTCCTCGGGTCGCGGGATAGAGCCGTGTACCTTCTCCCCCGGCTAGAATAATGCCCTTGCGTGCCACGTTCTCGACCCCGTTTAGAAAGGGCGCTGTCCCCTTTGTTACATTGATGGGTATGAGCGCTAGAGTGCGTTTTTACCGGTCATTGCGCCGCCCCGCAACCAAGCATCGGCGTAGCGATTGGTGGGTTCTGACACCGGGTGTGATGTCATGGATGGTGCAGGGCTTCCCCATGGTATAAAAACGTCTCCCGGATCGGGTCTGATCCGCCTAGCCCATGTGGAAGGGATCCGTGGCAAACGCAGAATCGAAACAGCGACTACTGATCTTTATCGTCGCCTATAACGCGGAGAAGACGATTGCCGATGTGCTCCGTCGGATGCCGGATGCATTGGCTGATTCCTATGACGTCGAAGTATTGGTGATCGACGATGCCTCGCAGGATAAAACATTTGAGCGCGGCCACGCTCATAGCCGCGAGAGCGGTGGGCCGTTTCCGATCAAGGTTCTCTTCAATCCGGTCAATCAAGGATATGGCGGGAACCAAAAGATCGGTTTCCATTACGCGATCAAGAACGGGTTCGATTTCGTCGCCTTGGTTCATGGCGACGGCCAGTACGCGCCGGAGTGTCTGCCGGAGCTGTTGGCGCCATTATCCAGGGCCGACGCCGACGCCGTCTTCGGCAGTCGGATGATCTCGCCGGGCGCGGCCCGGTCGGGTGGCATGCCGCTCTATAAATATATCGGTAATAAGATTCTGACTTGGTCCCAAAACACGCTGCTCAACAGCACGTTGAGCGAATTCCATTCTGGTTATCGAATTTACTCGGTGGCGGCGTTGGCAAGAATTCCGTTTCATCTGAATACGAACGTTTTTCACTTTGATACGGAAATCATTATTCAATTGCTGTTCGCCGGGCAGCGCATCAAGGAACTGCCTATTCCGACCTATTACGGCGACGAAATTTGCCATGTAGAAGGTTTGAGGTATGCCTGGGATGTCGCAATGACCACGTTGAAGGCGAAAGCTCAGTCATTCGGCCTTTTTTATGACCGAAAATTCGATTGCGCGTCTGATTCTGCGAGCAACGCAAAATACGCGACGAAGATGGACTATCGCAGCCCTCAATCGGAAGCCTTAAAAATAGTCCGGAGTGGAAACCGTGTCGTCGATTTTGGGTGTGGCGAAGGGACATTTGACGCTGCGTTACGCGCCAAGGGATGTCACGTGACCGGCGTTGATTTTGAACAGCCGGAGGACGCCGGCGGGTTCAATAATTTTGTCGTGCACGATCTAGATAGTGCGGAACTGCCGGTCGACCTTTCGGATCAAGATTGTCTTCTATTCCTCGACATCATTGAACATTTGAAATCGCCGGAGGCGTTCGTCGAGAGCCTGCGGCAGGGATTGATCCGAAACCCTTCCGCGAAGCTCCTAGTCAGCACGGGCAATGTGGGGTTCTTCCTTACGCGATTGGGGCTGACATTCGGTATGTTCAATTACGGGCCGCGCGGCATTCTTGATCTTACTCATACCCGCTTGTTTACCTTCGCGACGATCCGGCGATTGTTCGAGCAAGGCGGGTTTACGGTGGTTGACGTGCAAGGCATTCCGGCACCTTTCCCGCTGGTATTTGGATCGGGAGTTCTTTCCAAATCGCTCTTGTCGCTGAATGACATTGCGATCCGACTTTGGCGCCCGCTCTTTGCGTATCAGGTATTCTTGATCGTCGAACCCCGACCTGCCTTGGAATACCTTCTCGAGACGGCGGAGACCGTCTCGGCAGAACGGTCGCAGGACGATGTCCCGGACTGACCGCTTTCTGGCGCTGTTTTCTGTCATAGTCTCGGCACTGTGTTACACCGCGGCGTTGCAAATTCCAAAGGTGGGGTTCTTTTGGATTCCAACCTTGGTGTATCTTTATGCGGCGACCGTGGCACTTCTATACCGGCGTGCCGCACCACAGGAAATGCGCTGCTGGCTGATCGCCGGGAGTTTTGCGGTCCTATTTATCGCCGGCGGTCAGACACTAATTCTGGAACAAGGGATTCCAACGCGCTGGTTGGATTGGGGGCGCTTTCCCACCCATGATGCTGCGGATTTTTTGACCAATTCCCATGCGGTTCTGACCGACGGTGTTTTTACGTCCATCCGGGGCCGCCCGATGGCCAATGCCTTGCTGGCCAGTCTCTGGCGGATCACTGCATTCGATTTGGCGCTATTGGGTTGGATAATCTCGGGCTTGTGTGCTGTGGCGTTGACGATATTCGGCGCGGCGTCGTTGCGAACATTCGGGCTCGCCGTTGGTGTTCTTCCAATCGCGATTGCGGTTGATTTCGGGCATGAGCATCTGGGTGCGGTTTCTACTGAACCCGTCGGATTTGCGGTGGGATTGATCGCGGCGGCATTCCTGCTGAGAACCGCGCGAAAGCCGACACTGCCGGGCTATGCTATGGGGCTCTTCACGCTTGGTTTGGCGTTCTTTTTGCGCGCCGGCGCAATGTTCGTCTTGCCGTTTCTATTGCTCTGGCCTTTCTTATTGTTTGCCACCCGCCGTGTCCAATGGCA
Organism: uncultured Rickettsiales bacterium; assembly: GCA_913046825.1. The sequence goes on from CAJWTF010000110.1 coordinate 3,495, forward strand.
GGCCACGGTCCTGGGCGTGGTCGCCCTGACCATCGTCGCCCTGACCCATATCGCGGTATCCCGCACCCTGACCCCGGATAGCCCCAGTTTCGTGAATGCGCCTAAATCCTGGTATGCGATCATTGCCATGGGCGACGCTGCACGGGGATTGCGGGCGGACCGGCCAGTTAGAGAAGAGGCGCGGTGGCTGCAGATCTTCGATGATCATCCCGGTCTGCACGACCAGCCGATCGCCGAACAGGGTCGTCGCTTCATTGAGATACTGACGGAGAATACCTTGGAGCGGCCGCTTTCCGTTCTGGTCGGGGCCGGGGTTGAATATACGGATCAAATCGGTCGCGCGGGGCTATTTCGATTTATCGACAATAAAGCCATACGGACCATTGCCTTCCTGTTGTTTGTTTTGGGATCCATTGTTGCGGCGTGGCGATGGCGGCGTGATCCGCTTTCAGCGTTATTGTTTGGTGTCGGGGTCGGTATCCTTCTGTCGATACCGTTCCTGCATGGTGGCGAGAATCGGGTCCATGCGGCGACCATTGGCTTGATGGGGGCATTGGCAGCGTTAAGCATTCACGGAATGTTGGGTCGTTGGCAGCAGTCCGAATCCTTGGAGGATGAGCGGCTTCCGTATTTACCACCCAACGTATTTGTATCTGCCATTATGGGCCTGACGCTGGTGGGAGCCTTTTCCCTGCCGGGCAGCGTGCCGAAAGTGGCAGCAAAATGTGGAGTGAACGGCCATAAGGTCATTTGGCGCGCAGGCTCCTCCGTTGCGATGTCACGACCGTCGTTGGGGTGGAACGGGCTCTCGTTTCGAGATAGCGCGGCAGTGACGGCGGTAATCCATGATTGGCAGATGGTTGCGGAAAGAAGCGGTGCGTTTTTCTACGCGCCTATCGATGGCGACATGATCCGCAGAGCCAATACAGATCTCCTCGCGGCGACCGAGCCGGGTGCGCTGGTGTTAATGGTAGATTCAGTTAACGGCGCTCTGCGGCGGCAATGGATTGCAGGCGAGAAGATAAATCGTGACGGCACGCTTTGTCTCAACGATGAAGCGGGTTGAGCATTCAGGCCGCTCAGTCCGCGCGTCCCAAACGTTCCCCCGCATAGCGTGGTTGCACGGCGTCGACCCAATCGCGGTTATCTAGGTACCATGCGATGGTTTCTTCGAGTCCCCGGCTGAAATCCATCTCGGGACACCACTTCAGGTCCGCTTCCAGTTTTGCCGCCGAAAGGGCGTAGCGGCGGTCATGGCCAGGCCGGTCCTCTACGGATTGAATATGCGCGGCATGACGAGAGCGGTCGCTCCGGGGGCTCAGGCGATCCATAATACGGCAAATGTCTTCGACGACGTCTCGGTTCGAGCGGGTCTCGCCGCTGGCAATATTATAGGTCTCTCCGGGACGGCCATGGTCCAAAACCGCCGTTAACGCGCGGCAGTGGTCGAGGACATGCAGCCAATCTCGTTCTTGGCGTCCGTCGCCGTATATCGGCAAAGGCTCGCTTCGCAGCGCTTTCGCGATCATCAACGGGATGAGCTTTTCCGGGAATTGATAGGGACCGTAATTATTTGAGCAATTGGTGATTAGTGTCGGCAATCCGTACGTATGGTTCCACGCGCGGACCAGATGATCCGCCGACGCTTTCGAAGCCGCGTATGGTGAGCTTGGGGCATAGGGGCTGTTTTCCGTCGCGGCGTCATTCTCGATGGAGCCGTACACTTCGTCAGTGGAGACATGGAGGAAACGAAACGCGTCCCTATCGGAATCCTGTGCAGTGTTGAGGTAGTTGCGCGCTGCTTCCAATAGCACGAATACGCCGACGATATTGCTTTGTATGAACGCGGCCGGACCATCGATGGATCGATCCACATGGGACTCCGCCGCGAAATTAACGATAGCGCTGGGTCTGTGCTCGGCGATTATCCGGGTGACCTTGGATTGGTCGGCAATTGATCCTTCGATGAAGGTATGGCGCGCATCGTCCATAACAGGGGCAAGGTTTGCCCGGTTTCCGGCATAGGTCAGGGCGTCCAAGGTGATGACAGATCGGTCGAGCGCGATGGCGTGGTGCACGAAATTCGATCCGATGAACCCGGCGCCTCCCGTTACGAGTAGCGTTCCTTCTGTCACGATTATCCTTTCCGTATCGGTAATGACGGTCGGCAGATGCGTCCGCGTCTCGACAGCTTACCCTTGGTGCGAGGGGAAGAAAATGTCTGGGCGGACGCGGCGGTTGGAATTAGAGATCGGTCCTTTCGGCTGGTGGATACCTACGTGCCAAAATAGAATTAAGACGGCCCTGGAATTGAGTTTACATGACCGATTCGCAAACAACACAGAACAGAATGAAACTACAACCGGTCGACCAGCTGGAAGCCATCACTGTCTTTGAGAGTGACGATTTGTCGATGTTGATTCTCGAGGCGGATACGACCGATTTCCTAAGGGCGAATAAATGACGACGTTTGGGGACTTGCCTGAAGATCAGGCATCTGGCCGGATCGCGGAAATCTACGGCGAAATTCGCACATATGGCGCGGTGCCGTATGTTTCGTCGTTGCAGCGCCAATTGGCAACGGTGCCCGGCTGTCTCGAATGGTTGTGGGAGGCGGTACGTCCGGCCTTTATTGACGGCAGCGTGCCGGAGGCCGCTTGGGGCGCTGTGCGAGGCTTGGACTTGCCAACTCTGACACCGGTTCCGCGTCCGGCCCTTCGCGCGATGGGTGTCGAGGGCGATGGGGAAGCGGCATTGCAGGGCGTTTACGAAACATTTTTGCGGGCGAGCCCGGTCAACATGGTGACGGCATCTCTGATGGGGCATTTATTGGCGGCGGACGCGGCCGGTGAAGGTGCTGCGGCCGCGAGCGCGCCGTCTTGGCAGCCGCCCGCGCCGCCGCCGCCATTACCGGGGTTTCCCTCCGATGCTGAACTTGGGGAAGAAGGGATGGCGCTGCTGAACCTATTCACCGTTGATATGAGCGGCTCCACCTTCGTGCCAGGTTTATATCGTTTGCTCGCTCATTGGCCCGGATATCTAGCCCATGTCGCGGTCGATATCCTCCCCTTGTTGCAAAGGCCGGAAATTCTGGCGACCTGCCACGATATCGTGCAGAAAATCGACGCCGTGGTGCCGCCGCTCAGTCGTGGCCTGACGGCGCCACCGAAGCCGTTCGATGCTGCAACTATTGACGCGTTGCGGGGCTCGCTCGTTGTCTATCGAGGGACGACCAGTCCGCAGATGATCGTCTTCAGCACGCTCTTGCGGGACGCGTTGCCGGGCCGTTAGTACTGCTTCCGCTGGTGCCGCAAATCTGGCAAGGTAAGACCATGAAAGTACAAATCCATTACTGCCAACCTTGAGGCTACAAGGACCGCGCCCTCCGTGCGGAGGTGCTGCTTGAAGCCAAAGGTCACAGCGAATTCGAACTCATTCCGGGACGTACAGGCCAATTCAACATCGCCTTCGACGGCAAGCTCGCATTCTCCCGCCATGACGTGGGACGCTATCCCACCGATGATGAAGTCGCCGGGCTCGCCCCGTAGACTGTCGCGCTAGATCGAGAAACCGCCGACCTTCGTCTCCAAGTACTCGACGATACCCTCGCGGCTGCCTTCGCGGCCAAGGCCGCTGTCCTTCATGCCGCCGAACGGGGCAGCGGCGGATGCCGGGTTGATGTCGTTGATGCCGATAATGCCAAAGTTCAATCCTTCGAACATTCGCATCGCCCGCGCGATATCCCGCGTATAGACGTAAGCGGCGAGGCCGTAATGCGTGTCATTGGCCAAGGCCAACGCCTCACGTTCGTCCGCAAAGGGGATGATCGGAGCGACCGGGCCAAAAGTCTCTTCCCGATAAATCCGCATCTCCGGTGTGACACCGTTCAACACTGTCGGCGCGAAGAAATGCCCCTTGCCGAGATCGCCGGTCGTGAGACGTTCCCCGCCGCAGACGACTTCCGCACCCTGTGCTTTCGCGTCCTCGACTTGGGTTTCGACCTTGGCAACCGCCGCCTCATTGACCAAGGGTCCGATGGTGACGCCTTCCTCGAAGCCATTGCCGGCCTTCATCTTCGAGACGCGCTCCTGCAGTGTGCCGACGAAATCGTCGACCAGCTTTTCCGCGACATACATGCGGTTTGGGCTGATACAGGCTTGTCCGGTGTTCAGGAATTTCACGAGCTGCGCACCTTTGGCCGCATGGACCGGGTTCGCATCTTCGAACACCATGAAGGGCGCGTGGCCGCCGAGTTCGCAGGAGACGCGTTTCATATTGGCGGCGGCTTTCCCGGCGAGCATTTTGCCGACGGCGGTCGAGCCAGTGAAAGTCAGCTTCGCCACTTTAGGATTGCTGACGAATTCTTCGCCGACCGGTCTTGGGTCTTTCGCCGTGACCAAATTGATGACGCCTTTCGGCACACCGGCTTCTTCCAAAATTTTAAAGGTTTCGATGGCGCAAAGCGGTGTCGCTTCCGCCGGCTTCAGAACCACCGTGCAGCCGGCCGCTAAGGCGGGGCCGACCTTGCGAGTGATCATCGAGACCGGATAATTCCACGGCGTCACTGCTGCGACCACGCCAACCGGCTGATGCATGACGATGAAACGTTGATCGGGACGGGCCGAGGGGATGGTCTCGCCATAGACGCGTTTGGCTTCTTCCGCGAACCACAGCAGGAAGTCGGCGGCGTATTGCACTTCCGTCGTTGCCGCGCGCAAAGGCTTGCCCTGTTCTTCCGTCATGGTGCGCGCCAAGTGGTCCTTGCGCTCGAGCATCAACTGCCAGGCACGATAGAGAATCTTCGATCTATCATAGGCTGTCGCCGCGGCCCAGGCCGGAAAGGCTTCGTAGGCAGCGTCAATCGCACGCGCGGCTTCTTCGCGGCCACCATCCGGCAATTCGGTTATGACATCCCCGTTGGCGGGATTGATTACCTCGAAAGTCTCTCCGCTTTTGCGCTCCGCCCAATTTCCCGCGATCAGCATGCCCGTCCTCCGGTTTGGTTCGTTCGAGCGCGGCGCTGCGCCCGAGTTTCTGGTTCTGGTGGACGTTTTAGCGGGGGAATCAAGGTTCCGCCAGCATTTGGCGTCACCTCGAGGCCGCCTTGCGGGTGATGACCTAGTGGATCGCGCAGCCTTCCGACAGCAACAATTCCGGTGCGTCGCTTTGGGGCGTAAGCGCCATAATCGAGAGCGAGAAATTCATATAGGTCCGCCGCACTGAATCAGACGCACCAGCCTCACACAGATAGTCGAGCCAGGCGCGATTTTCCTCGGTCTTGACGAACTCCCACAAATCGCCGAATAGCGCGCTTTAGATGGTTGCGAACTCCCTATCGGTGAATTCTTTGCTCAACCCGCTGGCGCTGATGCCGCCACCGCGATGCTTGCCGAAAATCGTCATGAAGTGCGAGCGACCACGGCTGAAATCATCGAACGCGGTTTGCAGTTTGGTGAGCAATCTGAGGCCAAAGTTCCGATAGCGCTCGTCGGCCATCAGATGCAGCCACAATTGGTTGTCGATTTCGGACGGGAGGGCACGCATGATTTTTGCCGCCTCTTCGTTCAGCAATTCGTACATTGTGTCGCCGAACGTGTGGCGTAGGAAAAGATCGAAACCGACGACGAATTCACGCGAAATCGTCGTCTCTCCGCTGTTGTCCTGGCGGAAGAAGGAAGCGACTCGGGAAGTAAGGAGCCGCAGCAGGAAATATTGCCGCCGATTGTCGACTGCGACATCATTCAAGTGATCGGTACCGCTCCGGCTCAGATCGCAGGTGTTGCGCATCGAAATCTTAAGGTTGTCGATCACATTGAAAAGGATGTGGTCGATTATCTTCGCATTCTCCCCGCCCAGATCGAATTTATTCTGCAACAATGCCCCTAAGTTCTGCATCGCTTCAATAGCTGACGCTAGATTGGTTTCGCAGGGGTTGCCTTGGTTCGAGCTGAAATCCCACGCCGGGCGTCGACCCAAGCGAAGCGCCCGCTCTGTTTCAGTCCGCACCATGCTTTCGGCCAGGTCATATCCGGCTCGCTCACGCGCCTGCTCCATCGCGGCTCTCTCACGCGATTGCTTGACGCCGTGATAAATAGCCAAAGCGAACGCGACGGCCAGCGTGAGCGTCAAAGTGTCCAGCTGATAGGTGATATGGGATTGCGTAAGTTGCGACAGCCAGATCGCGAAGTCCGTTGCCTCAAAAACAACGAAGCTTAACCCTACGATCACGGCGTAAATAACCAGCGTCAATGCGCTTAATTGGCGTCGGCTCAGTGATTAACTGCTTGGAAGCCTCATGGGCATGTGCACGGTAAATTTTTCAACCTCCCCGCGATAGGTGAAAAACAACAGTCGAATATCATCAAGGAGCGTTTATCAAATCAGATTAACTATCCACAATTAATTTAAAATTTTAGGTAAGTTTGTGCCGCTTTGTTTTAATATCATCGCGAGCTGGACAGCGAAGCTACTGTTTTGGAGAAATATTGTAGACGAATAATTAGTTTAATTAGGGTGCTGTAATATTATACGTGGCGTCGCCATCAGCCTCGATTTGAGCTGGAAGTTGTTCTTCCCAAGCGAGATAATCGCGCGCGGCCTGATCGTTTCCAAGATGACGGTCGTGTACCCAAAACAAAAAATCGATACGATTTTCCGCCTTCAAGGCGCCCTCCGGCGTCGGCTCGATGGGGCGGCCTTCTTGTCCCCAACGCTCGCGGCCGCCGGAAAGGATGGCGATCGGTTTATCGGTCATGGCTTGGAGATCCAAGGCGATCAGGCGCGCGCGGGTCTCGTGCATCGAATAGAGTACGATCTTCGGGGCATCGGCCATGGCGTCGAGCAGCGCTTGTGCGCGCGGACGCACGCCCCATGTGGCGCCGGGAAGCCGGGACTCCACATACTCGGCGCTGACGTCCGTCTCAGCCAACGCCAGCGTTCCCGCCGCCAGACCGTCGGCGACGGCCGCGCCATCCATTTCCTCCAACACCAATTGATCGAGCCCGAGTGTCGGCGCCTTCGGCATGCCGGTCTCGGTGCCGTCCGCGCCGATACCACCGTCGAGGACATTGACGTCCCAGCCCATCTGGACCAACCAATGGGCTGTGGTGACCGCGCGGACATTGGTCTCGTCGTCCAGCAACACGATGCGGGCCCCCTTGGTGCCGCAATATTGGTCGGTTCCTTGGACGAGTTGGCCCCCCGGCGCGAAGACCGATCCAGGCATGTGTCCGGCCTCAAACTCTTCCTGGCTGCGAACATCAAGAAGATAGGTTGTGCGGTTCTCTTCGGCGCGCCACTTCTCCAGCGTCGCTCGGTCGATTGTCTTCACGCTCCAATGCGTCTTCATGCCGTCCGCATAGGCGAGCGCTTGGTCCCGCGCCGCGGCGCTGAGATCGCCATAACTGCGGTCGCTGCCGTGATCCAGTTCGAACCCGGCCAGTCGCCACCCCATGGTGCCGCCGCGCAGTGCGACGACCTTATTCGGTATACGAGCGTTAATCAGGGTCTGCGCACCAATGATCGAGCGAGTGCGCCCGGCGCAATTCACCACCACCGTCGTGTCCGGCTCCGGCGCGAAATCATGGACGCGATAGACCAATTCCGCATTGGGAACGCTGACGCCGCCGGGGATGCTCATCCGGTTGAACTCCGCCGGTGAGCGCCCGTCCAGAATGACAACTTTCTCACCCGAGCTTTTCATCGCGTGTAGTTCTTCCGCAGAGATCGACGGGGTATGCGCCGCATGCTCCACCACTTCCCCGAATGCCTTGCAAGGCACGTTAACGCCCATGAAGACCTCGTAGCCAGCGGCGTCCCAAGCCCTCATCCCACCGTCCAGAACTGCGACGTCCGTATAGCCGAGGGCTGCCATTCGCGCGGCGGCCCGGGCACCGACATCGTCGCTGGCATCGATCAGGACCGTGCGCGTCGTCCGCCGCGGCACCAAGACACCGAGACGCATTTCCAGCGTGCTGTAGGGCAGCGGGATGGCATAGAGCACATGGGCAACGCCAAACTCTCCCTCCTCGCGCACATCCAGCAGAGCGAGTTCCGCCCCGTCGTTCAGCATTGCTTTTAGTGACTTCGCGTCGACGGTCTTGGTCATGGTGTCCAGCCTTTGCATTCGGGTTCGCAAAAGGAGTTAAACGCCTCGGTCCCGGATTTCAATGCGCGTCGCTCTTCGATTTATTGTGTAGCGCAACATAATGTGTCATATTAGCACCTGCTGTTTGGCCCGATCTCTGCAGTGGAAAGTGTCGTTGCAGAACGCGGCCAGCGTGCCGGAAAATGGATGCCAATCACGGGAATGTCATGATATACCACACCAAAAACCGGAAATATCAGCGTCGATGAAACGTTGTTTAGATTCATAAACGACGAAGCGCTTCCTGGAAGCGGCGTCGCGAAGTGGAATTCTGGACCGGTTTAGAGGGTGTTATAGCTGAGTTTGCACAGCAAAATAAAGCCTTGCTGGCAAAACGAGATTCATTGCAAGCGCTCCAATCTGGAGGCGTATAAGTCGTTCCTCTTGGAGATCGGATATCTGGTTCCCGAAGGCGAAGAATTCGCCATATTCACGGAGAATGTCGACCCGGAGATATCGACGATCGCCGGCCCGCAGCTCGTCGTTCCGCTAACCAATGCGCGCTTGCCCTAAATGCCACCAATGTCCGTTGGGGCAGCTTGTATGATGCGCTCTACGGCACCGACGCCATTCCGGAGACCGGCGGTGCGGAGCGCAATGGCGCGTTCAGTCCCTTGCGTGGTAAGCGCGTGATCGATTATGGAATCAGGTTACTCGACCTTGCCGCGCCATTGGCGGAAGGGGCGCACCGGGACGCGACTGGCCATGCGGTCAAAGATGCCACGCCGGCTGTGACTATGGGCGGGGGCAAGCAAGTGGGTCTCGCCAATCCGTCGCAGTTCGATGGGTATAACGGTGAGGCCACCGCGCCATCGGCGATTCTGCTCGGCAATCATCGCCTGCACCTGGAAATTGTCATCGACCGCACTGGCCCAATCGGCAAGGACGATGCCGCCGGTGTCGACGACGTGCTGCTCGAATCTGCCGTGACCACGATCATGGATTGCAAAGATTCC
>CAJWTF010000111.1 GCA_913046825.1 uncultured Rickettsiales bacterium
CTCCCACAGCGCCCTCAACGCTGCGCGTCTACCAGTTCCGCCACGACCGCCCTGGACCATTTCAATACGGGCCCAAAGACCCGAATTGATGTATTAATAGTTGGGACATAACAAACCCAGGGTCACCCCGCAAGAGCATGACGACAAACCGCGAAAAAACATCACCCCGCGAACCAGCGAATCAGATGCAATGGAAAACCGGCGACGGGCTCGTTTCCTATGATGACGCCCTAAATTTTATGGAACAGCGGGTAGAAGAGATATCCCTGGGCCAGGCCAGCGAATGCGTGTGGTTGCTGGAACATCCCCCGCTATATACGGCGGGAACCAGCGCACGCACCGAGGATCTAATAGACGGCGCCCGGTTCCCAATCCACCCAACCGGCCGCGGCGGACAATTCACATATCACGGACCTGGCCAACGGGTCGTCTATGCCATGCTCGATCTGCGCCACAGGGGCAAAGATGTCCGCGCTTATGTAACCGCACTGGAGGAATGGGTGATCCAGGCTCTGGCGACTTTCAACATCACCGGGGAACGCCGTCCCGGTAGAGTCGGCATATGGGTGGATCAAGGTGGTGGCAAAGAGGATAAAATAGCCGCCATCGGCGTCCGCGTTAGGCGTTGGGTGGCATTCCACGGGGTATCGATCAATGTCGAACCCGATCTCTCACATTTCGACGCCATCGTGCCATGCGGGATTTCCGACCCGAATCTTGGTGTTACATCGCTGGTTCAACTCGGCTTACCGGTGACGATGGAAGACCTTGATGTCGCCCTAATGGCAGCCTTTCAAGAAATCTTCGAAACCTCACCCGGCTAACTTTACTCGGTAGATCGTATCTCGAAACCAGAGCCATCAAAATCCACTGGCTCTTTGACTACGTCTAAGACATGGGCCGAAGGCGGTCCGGACCAGCACGCTTGTATCATCTCGTCTACCGCCGATGTTGAACCCGAGAAGACCGCTTCAACCGAGCCGTCCCGACGGTTGCGAACCCACCCGGCCAGACCACGGGCACAAGCTTCGCGTTCGGTCCAGGCGCGAAACCAGACGCCTTGCACCCGACCGTAAATTTCAACGCGGATGCTGGAAAGCTCGGGCATGGCTATTCGAATTCGAGAATTTTCTGATCTACCACCAAGCTATCGCCGGTGCTGGCATGAATTTCACCAATCACACCATCGCGTTCCGCGCGGAGAATATTCTCCATCTTCATGGCTTCCACTACCGCCAACTCCTCGCCGGCATTCACTTCCTGGCCAGCTACGACCGCCAGCCGTATCAAAAGCCCCGGCATAGGAGACATTAGGAATTTCGATGTGTCTGGGGGTAGTTTCTTCGGCATGAGGCGTTGATGCTCCGCTACATGCGGCTCTAAAACCCTCAGATCCATCTGACCACCCGCATGAGTGAGGGTGTATCCGACGGGATTGCATTCCACTTGCGCGCAAATGTCGACATTGTTCACCGTCCCGAAGAACATCGGATCACCTGGATTCCAAATTCCGTGAATTTCAAAATCCTTCTCCCCAACCGTCACCAGCCAGCCACCGCCGGCACGAGTGCTGCGCACTTGGAATTCGCTGAGATTGTCGTCATCCACGAATACGATAAAATTACGCACCGCGTCGGTACCACTGCCATTTAGCCCGCGCTCACTGACACCATGATGCATCGAGGATACGACAGCCACCAACAGCGTCATGTCTTCCGGCACCAGATAATCGGCATTAAAACCTTCGGGAAACTCTTCCTCGATAAATCCGGTCGTAAGCCGTCCTTCCGCGAACCGCCGATGCTTCATGAGCGCCGCTAAGAACGGAATATTGTGCTGAATACCGCGAATATAAAACCGGTCGAGCGCGTCCCGCATTCGGGCAATCGCCTGTTCGCGGTTCTCTCCACCGGTGATTAGTTTGGCGATCATCGGGTCATAGAACATGGAAATCTCGCCTCCTTCGAAGACGCCAGTATCTACCCTAACATGATCGGTTTCCTCGGGCGCCTGATAGCGCACCAAGCGACCTATCGACGGCATGAAGTTCCGCAATGGGTCCTCGGCATAAACCCGTGTTTCCACAGCCCAACCCTTCAGCGTGATATCTTGTTGAGAGACCGGCAGTTTCTCACCCGCAGCGACACGAATCATCAACTCCACAAGATCCAATCCGGTGATGTATTCGGTCACCGGATGTTCGACCTGCAAACGGGTATTCATCTCCAGAAAGAAGAAATTCCGATCCTTATCCACGATAAATTCTACGGTTCCGGCAGACCGGTATTGGACCGCTTCGGCCAGCACCACCGCCTGTTTCCCCATCTCCGCGCGGAGCTCCTCGGTGACAAATGGCGAGGGCGCCTCCTCAATGACCTTTTGATGGCGGCGCTGAATTGAACATTCGCGCTCGCCGAGATAAACGGTATTCCCGTGAGAATCCGCCATGACCTGGATTTCGATATGTCGCGGGTCTTCCACAAACCGCTCAATAAAAACCCTATCATCGCCGAAACTGGACCGCGCTTCGTTGACGGCAGATTCGAAGCCGGAGCGCGCTTCGTCTTCGTTGCGCGCGATACGCATACCCTTGCCACCGCCGCCGGCCGAGGCCTTGATCATCACCGGAAACCCGACATCCTTAGCAATCTCAACCGCTTTGTCGGCATCAGGGATCGCTGCTGTATGTCCTGGAATCGTGTTAACTCCAGCCTTGGACGCGAGTTTCTTCGATTCGATCTTATCGCCCATGGCCCCGATCGCGAGCGTATTCGGCCCGATAAAAACGATCCCGGCCGCTTCCAACATTTCCGCAAAGGCAGCGTTTTCAGACAAAAATCCGTATCCAGGGTGAATGGCTTCCGCGCCGGTGTCTTTGGCCGCCTGCACGATTCGTTCGGCGACTAGATAGCTTTCGGACGAGGCCGCGCCACCGACATGCACTGCTTCATCAGCCATGCGCATATGTAACGCACCGTCATCGGCGTCCGAATAGACCGCGACCGTCGCAATACCCATTCGTTTCGTCGTGCGCATGACCCGGCATGCAATTTCACCTCTATTCGCTATGAGAATCTTCTTAAACACGCCTGTGCTCCGCCGCTCATCTATCGCCCAAATACGAAAGTCATTCGACCCAATTTCGTGGCTTTGTCAACACAACTGCGGCTTGTCCGAAACTGGCCAAGCAACAAATTTTGAATTGAAATTCCCGGTCAGTCGCATTATCTCTCGGCGATTGGCAGGGTTAAGGAAGCTCGCTCGTGTCTGACGAAGGACGTAAATAAAGATGTTTGAGCTAAAAGCCATTGCCGCACCGCTGGTCGGACTGACACTTGCGCTCGCAGGATGCGCCACGGGGCAATACGATAAAATCACCGAAGTTAGCCCGGAAAAATCGCTATTGCGGTTTTATGGCAAAGCCCAAAAAGGTATTGTACCCCAACGGGTCGCATTCGCAGACCCCTGGGAATACGAGGAGTATGCTGGTTTCTTGGGTAAAGACGTGCGCCTCGAGGTGTTCTATATCGAGGCCGTCGAATACGAAACTTCTGTCCAATACACCTATGCTCTTCAGCGAATGGTCGACACTTGGCGTTACAATGCCAATAAGACGAAGTCCTGGGGCGAAGAGTATAACGTCGAGAACCCAATGACCAGTATCGATTATCGACGCTATGTTTTGGATGGCCAACCCTGTGCCGGATTTCATGGCCAATGGGATACACCGGCGGATGATGATTTGTTGCGACCGGGCCGCGTAATATTTGGATATTTGTGTGCGCGAGCGGGCAAAAAACTCTCTGATGCCGTCATCAATGACTCACTTCGAAATATTGGTATTCGCGGATTGACCGAAAAAATTCGCAAGAACGACCCAACTCAAATCGCCATGCCATTTGGCGAAAAAAGCGAAGTACCGCTTGAATCCAAAGCAAAAGCCTTGGCAATAGCTAAAGGAGTACCCTCAGGGTCTCACGGAAATTCGAACTTTCCCTTCGAATTCGTCGTCCATTTTCAAGAAAAAAGTGGCGACGCAATTAACGACGATTAAACGGGTTGGAGCAGGTTGGAACGAGCTAGATCGAGAACCGCGGTTGCAGCCCGCTCTATCCCCTCTCGGCTAATATCCAAATGTGTGACCGCCCGCATACGGTAAAGGTCATTTGCGCCGATACGAATCCCGGCATCCTCAATCAATCGGTCTCTAAAATCTTCCGCTGTCAAACCAGTGCCTTCGACATTGAAGAAGACCATATTGGTTTCAACTTCGTCCTCGACCGTGACACCCGGTGTGTTGCCAAGTAACTCTCCAAGATAGCGGGCATTCTCGTGATCTTCCGCCATCCGCTCGACGTGATGCTCTAAGGCATGTACGCCCGCCGCAGCAACAATACCCGCCTGCCGCATGGCTCCGCCCATGCGCTGCTTCCACTGCCAAGCTTCCTCGATGAAATCCTTGTCGCCTGCTAAGACCGCGCCGATTGGGCAGCCGAGGCCTTTTGAGAGATCGAGCCAGAGAGTGTCGAACGGCTCCGCGAATTCCCGTGCCGAAACACCAGTGGCAACAACGGCATTGAGCAACCGCGCCCCATCCATATGCGTGATCAAACCTTTCTCACGCGCGGCGGCGCCCACTTCGCGCACAGCCTGCAACGGCCAAACCGATCCGCCGGCACTATTGGAAGTCTGCTCAACCACGACCATACGGGGTTTCGGCGTGTGGCGGCGGGCACGACGCACCGCACCTTCCAATTGCGCGGCCGTAAAAACACCCTTTTGACCATCGATGACGCGCGACATGGCCCCGGCGAATACTGCAAGGCCGCCACCTTCCGTATTGACAATATGCGCCGTCTTATCGGCGATGACCTCGTCGCCCGGACGGCAGTGCACAGCAACGGAGATTTGATTGCACATGGTCCCTGACGGAAGGAATACCGCTTCTTCCTTGCCCAGTAATTCCGCCGTCATCTCGCATAGCTTCGTGACCGTCGGGTCCGTGCCCTGTTGTTCGTCGCCGACTTCCGCTTTCGCCATGGCTTTACGCATTTCCGGCGTCGGCTTGGACTGAGTATCGCTGTAAAGATCGATTTCAATGGCAGGCATCGGTGTCTTACCTCAAGGGTTGGAATTTAACATCGGAACAGCGGTTCAATCGCGCCCGAATAAAGAACCAAACAAGCCCATGGCGAAGGCGGCATGGATTGCGAGCGGCGCCCCCCAGGCAACCAATGGAAAGACAAACCATGGCTCCTGAGAGTTCATCGAAATACTCACGCCCACCAGCACAATCATAATCGCCACGAAGATCAGAATATGGACGCCGAACCATAATAGACGCCGGCGGGCATGTGCCCGTTTCGGATCGTCTTGGTTTCCTCCATTGCCGTTCATCCCCGGTACTCAAAGCGGGATGTTCGCATGTTTCTTCCAAGGGTTTTCCAGCTTCTTTTTCTCGAGCAGTTTTAAAGCCCTGCATATCCGCCGCCGTGTATTACGAGGCATGATCACATCGTCGACAAAGCCGAGTGAGCTCGCAACGAATGGATTGGCAAAGCGCTCCTGATATTCCTGAGTCCGTCGTTCGATCTTCTCAGTGTCACCAATATCCTGACGAAAGATAATCTCGACCGCGCCCTTCGAGCCCATCACCGCGATCTCGGCCGTGGGCCAGGCATAGTTCGCGTCGCCGCGCAGATGCTTCGAACTCATAACGTCATAAGCACCGCCATACGCCTTCCGGGTGATGACCGTGACCTTCGGCACCGTCGCCTCCGCATAGGCGAACAATAGTTTCGCCCCGTGTTTGATAATGCCGTTGTATTCCTGGTCCGTGCCCGGCAGAAATCCAGGGACGTCGACAAAAGTGACAATCGGAATATTAAAACAATCACAGAAACGGACGAACCGGGCCGCTTTCTTCGCCGAATTAATATCAAGGCACCCTGCCAGCACCATCGGCTGGTTGGCAACGATGCCGACCGGGCACCCGGACATACGGGCAAAGCCAATCACGATGTTCCCTGCATAGCTCGGCTGGAGTTCGAAAAACTCACCCTCGTCGACGATTTTCTCGATTAGCTCCTTCATGTCATATGGCTTATTCGGATTAACTGGCACTAGCGTGTCTAGCGAGGGTTCCGGCCGATCCTCCGGATCGTGGGTTTCCCGACGAGGTGGCATCTCCCGGTTTGACGACGGCAGAAAGCCCATGAAACGGCGCAGCTGTAGAAGCGCGTCCACATCGTTTTCAAATGCCAGATCCGCAACACCCGATGTTGTTGTATGGGTGATCGCTCCCCCTAATTCTTCTTGAGTTACCTCCTCATGGGTTACCGTTTTGACAACATCTGGTCCGGTGACAAACATGTAAGAGGAATCTTTCACCATAAAGATGAAATCCGTCATCGCGGGGGAATACACGGCGCCCCCCGCACATGGCCCCATGATCAATGAAATTTGAGGAACAACCCCCGACGCCATGACATTCAGTTGGAAGACATCCGCATAACCACCGAGAGACGCGACCCCTTCCTGGATGCGAGCGCCACCTGAATCGTTCAGGCCGATTACCGGCACGCCCACCTTCATGGCCTGCTCCATGACTTTCACGATCTTGCGCGCGTGCGCCGCGGAGAGCGATCCGCCGAAGACGGTGAAATCCTGACTGAAGACGAACACTTCCTTGCCATCAACGGTTCCATGCCCGGTAATGACGCCATCGCCCGGAAACTTTTGTTTGGCCATTCCGAACTCATAGCAGTCATGCTCAACGAACATGTCCCACTCTTCGAAGGAACCAGCGTCAAGAAACACCTCGATCCGCTCGCGCGCGGTCAGCTTCCCCTTGGCGTGCTGAGCATCTATGCGGCGTTGACCACCGCCGAGACGGGCTTGCGCCCGCTTTTCTTCCAGTTTTTCGATAATGTCCTGCATTTCCCAGGCTTCTCCTCCGGCCGGTTTACCGTTGCGATTTTAGCGCTCTCTATCCACCACAACAAACACTCGTGATGTGTTCTATGCTTGTGCCAACAACAAGCCGATCAGTCGCTCGGCCGCAAATAGTTCCCGCGCCAACCCTTCGCGTCTCTCTGTCAACAATTTATCTTCACCCCATAATTCAGCTTGGTAAATTTCATCCAACAGTCCTGCTGCAACCGCCTTGGAAGCATCCAAGGCCCCATCCACCACCGCCAATCCTAGAACAAACGAGCCCGTGCCCGTCGTCAGCACATGCAAGCCCGTCAATGTGAAATCATCCCGAACACCGAGGACGTGTCTTATAGTGGCAAGAGCCTCCGCGTCCTGTTTGACGTGAACGATACCCGTCGTCGGGACAAGCTGAACATCATGAGTCCTCGCCAACCAATCCAAATGCGGTTGCCATTCCCGTTCCTGGCGCTCCACCAAGTCCGGCGGATCGGCCGCCCGGTAGCATAGCAGGTCGGTCTCCGCATATCCGGCGATCTCATCAACCACCTCTTTGCGGCGTGGACGCACACGATCCAGCGCCGTATTGGCGAAACCAGTCAGTGCCATTGAGGTCAGATCGAGTGTCTCGGTCTGCGCGTCCCATTCCTCCGCCACCGCACTCGCGAGCCTGTGTGTGGGAAGTCGCAGTTTAGATTTCATCGGCGTGCGAACCGGGCGGCCGTCCAATGTAATCGCGAACCCATCCGCTAATTCCTCGACATCAACCTTCTTATAAAACCGTTTCGGCGCCTTTCCCATCACTTGCCAAATAATCCCTTCAAAAGATTACCCGCACATTCGTCCCCTTTTCGTTATAGAGTCTGAAGATTCTTTCTGAGCCGACGGGGACTTCCCACCGCAAGAAGTTGCAGGTTTGAGACACAGGGTCCCAAGTTCACCTAATCCCAAAAGAATGGCTGGTGTAAAGCCAATCCCGAGGACGACGCCTCCAAGTTCTCGTAAAACTGAAAATTTATCCAATCCATAACTCAGATCCTCTAAGGTAGCTCCGGAGAGGCGACGACACTCGGTTCCTCGGATCCAAAATTTACTTTTCCTTTTCCAGCGATCCGCGCGTATTCCGTATCTATGACTGCGGTGGCAATATTTCCGACGCCCTTCTTAATATCAGTTTGCAAGACGGGGCAGTTCAGAACGGCATATTCCTTCGTGTCACCGGTTATCATTTTGGCGACGACCTGTGTCGGCCCACCGATAAAAGCATTCAATGCAGTCGTCTTCGCGCGTCCCTCACCCGTCACCGATTTGACCTGACCAACAAGCCCAGACGCCAAGCTGCGTACGCTCTTGCCGCTACCGTTTAGCTTAGCGTTAATATTTATTGCCCCTTCGAGAAGATCCGCAACATCCGCCTCGGCGAGCAGTTTGCCAAGGTCGATCTTCAACGCTGTCATCGTAACCACCAATGCAGGCGTCGCCCAGGAGCCATCCAATCGGACTTGGTCGTCGATCGTCCCCTTCCCGATCTCTGCCTATAGCGGGGAAACATGGAGGTTTCCGCCATTCAGCGAGATGGCCACATCGATATAACTAAGTTTTGCATTTTCAATCAAAATATCCGCTCCACTCAACAGCACATGATTGACTTCCACTTTCTTGGTGAAAACCGGGAGCAACACCACCTGAGCCGAAAATTTGTAGACCGTCACCATTTGTGGCCGTGAACCCTATGCCGCATTTTCAAATTTAATACCGCCAACCCCCAAAGAAGGGGAGAGGGATAGCTAGAGTTTAATATCGCCGTCAATCAGCAAGGACCGACCGGTCGCTTCTTTGACCTTCTCGGCAATCAAATCCTTGTACCGATTTAAATCTATATTGATGACGACAATAATCGCGCCAACAAGGACTGTAACAATCAAAACCGTGAGAGCTTCCAATATCGTGGATAAACGCATTACAGCTTTCCCCAAATTGTTCGAAGGCTACCCTCAAGTTGGTGAAACGATTGGAGGATCGTCTCGGCGCCTGCGGATTTCAGCTCACTCACCTCATGATAACCCCAGTCTACACCAATTGCCGTCACTTTGGCATTCACCGCCATCGAAATGTCGAAAACGGTATCACCGATCATGACCGTATTCTCCGGCTCCACCCCAAGTTCTCGCATCGCGTCGAAGAGAATTGTGGGATTCGGTTTGCCAGGTCCATCATCAGATGTCTTGAGCGAGACAAAATGGTCAATCAAACCATGCCTTTCGAGCGTCGCTTCCAAACCGCGTCGGGATTTCCCCGTTGCGACACCAAGCAGAATACCGGCCCTATCCAACACCTCGATCACTTCCCTTGTTCCCTCATAGAGGGGTTCGTCATGATCGGGTCGGTTTCGGATGTTAAGGAATGCGTCCTTGTAGTGCCCTGCCAAGCGCTCATGATCCGGTGTATCGCCTTCCGGGTGCAATCTCCCAATGGCTTCAACCAATTGTAACCCGACAATAGAGCGTACGTCGTGACTTGAGGGCGGGGTGCCCAGGCCTTCCGCCGCCCATGCCATCGACATGGCTTCAATGATGGAATGCGCGCTGTCGACCAAGGTACCGTCACAATCAAACACGGCAAAGTACAGGGGGGTGCTGTCGGTCAATGCGTTACCTCTGGAGGCCTGCTAATCTCTCGAAATTGGAGTCCTACAGGTGGCGAGGCACATGGACCAGAAAAGATTATCCCAGGAAGAACGCTTTCGGAAGATTCTCTATCAAAATCCGTTGATCGACACTGTTCTCGCAAAAGCGGATGAACTGGCGCTAGCCAATTGGCACTTGTGCGCGGGATGTCTGACACAGAGTGTTTGGAATGCGGTCTTTGAATTTCCCGCCGAACACGGAATCGACGACATCGACCTAATATACTTCGACACTGACGACCTCAGTGACGAAGCGGAAGAGAATCATGCGCAACAAGCCCTAACCGTATTTCCCGATCTCCCAGTTCGGCTTGATGTAAAAAACGAGGCTCGTGTCCATCTTTGGTATGAGAGTAAGTTCGGAAAAGTCATCCCGCCCTTCCAATCGATTGAACATGCCGTCAGTAACTTTCCAACGACCGCGACCACAATTGCTGTCCGTCCTCGTTCGGACCGCTTGTCGATTGTCGCTCCATTCGGCCTCGGCGATTTGTTTGACGGTATCGTCCGCCCGAATAAGGCAATGGCGACCCAGGATCGCTATGAAGCGAAGATAGAAAGATGGCGGAGATTTTGGCCGCAACTTACCTACCTTCCTTGGTAGAGTTCCGACGAAGAGGATTGAACAATGCCGACAGTATCAACCAACGGCGCCGATATTTATTATGAAGTACACGGTGAAGGCCCGGTGGTCGCGTTCGCTCACGGCCGAGGCGGAAATGCAGCCAGCTGGTGGCAACAGGTTCCGAAATTCGCCGCAAGTTATAAAGTCGTGGTTTTCGACCACCGCATTTTTGGCCGCTCAACTTGTGCACCAGAAGATTTCGACCGCAGCCTATTTGACAGCGACTTTCTCGCCATCCTCGACGCCGAAGAAATCGAGAAATGTGCCATCGTCTGCCAATCCATGGGGGGATGGACGGGGCTGAAAACAGCCGTCTTTCACCCTGAGCGAGTTTCTTGTCTGGTCCTCTCGAATACACCGGGCGGCATGCAGATCCCGGCGGTTCAAGACGCCTTGGTAAAGTCCCGTCAACGCTTCGCCGAACAAGGCGTCGGCCGCGCTGCCGTTGCCCCCGACTTCCCGGATCGAAACCCAAATGGGGCATACCTCTACCGGCAAATTGGGTCACTGAACATCAATCTGCCGGAAGACCTGAGCGGCAAGAGCCCTGGCGGTGTTTTGCCCTCCGATATGGACGGTTATTCAGTCCCAACCTTGATGATTACCAGTGAACACGACGCCCTATTCACTCCGGACCTGGTCCGCGAGGTTTCCACATACATTCCAGGATCAAAGGTCATCGAGCTGCCAAAGGCGGGACATTCGCCCTATTTTGAGACACCGGAAGCCTTTAACGAGACCATCGCAACTTTCCTCACTAAACACGCATAGGATTTCGGCTTAGTCGATATCGGTGAACGGCTCCTCGGTTGGCTCGTTCTCAAATTCAAGCATCTTCCAAAGCTCCGCCATATGGGGCGGCAGCTGAGCCGTGACCCGTATGTCTCCCTTGCCCGAGAGTTTCGGAACGGTGATTTCCCGTGCGAACAGCTGTAGTTTTTTCGCCGCCGCCGGCAGACCATCGACAAACGCGTCCCGTCCGCCATATTTTCCGTCACCCAGGATCGGACATCCAATCGCCGCACAATGAGCGCGCAATTGATGGGTACGACCGGTGCGCGGCCAGAGCGCCAACCATGTTAGCCGCTTTCCCGCCCGATCAAGTTTCTGAAAATCGGTGATCGCGCGCTTACCGTCCTCTTCGTCGACACCAACTCTCTCATGTCCTTGGCTCGCATTCTTGGCGAGCGGAAGATCAATGCGGCCTGCATCGCGCTCAGGCAAACCAATGGTTATCGCCCAATATATTTTGCGTACATCGCGCCCAACAAAATGACGCCCCAGCTCACGCGCCGCCCCTGTACTGCGGGCAAGAACCATGACTCCGCTGGTATCTTTGTCCAATCGATGAACGAGCTTGGGCCGTTCAACCGCTTCGAACCGCAAAGCGTCGAGCATGCCGTCGAGGTGCCTTGTCATGCTGCTGCCACCCTGCACTGCGAGACCGCTCGGCTTATCGAGGATGATCATGTCGTCATCCATGTGCAGAATTAGGTCGCGAACGAAGGCGATATCTTTCTCATTCATCGGCTGACGCGATGGTTTCTCATCCAATGGCGTGGATTGAATCGGTGGAATACGGATTTCCTGTTCGGCGACCAGGCGTAATCCCGCTTTCGCTCGTTTACCGTCGACCCGAATTTGTCCTGTCCGCAGGAGCTTCTGCAATCGGCCCCTGGGCAGGTCGGGGAAATGGCGTAGAAACCACCGGTCGAGACGCAATTCCGCGTCCACAGCCGCAACTTTGCGATGCTCGACGCCGCTCATTGCAAGATCGCTCGCATAACGGCAAGACCGGCAAAAATCGCGACAATCGACGCCACCACAGAAACCAATACATAGGATGCGGCCAGCATTGGCTCTCCCCTGCCGTGCAACACGGCAATATCCAGCGAAAATGCAGAAAAGGTCGTCAAAGCACCAAGGATACCAACAGTCAGAAAAGCGCGCATCTCGACGCTCGGCGACCAAGCCAATGCCATGAGTTCAACCAGCACGCCCATAGCGAAACAACCGACAACATTGACCGTCAACGTTCCCCATGGAAACCCATCGCCCAGTAACATGCCGCTCCATAGTTCGATGAAATGCCGTGCTACCGCACCGAATGCACCACCGAGCGCAATTGCCATTACCGTCTTCATGATCTATCTAGTGCTCGTCAGATATTCCGGCTCAGACTTAATCAACTTCCAGGGCCAAACCGCCCCCTAC
>CAJWTF010000112.1 GCA_913046825.1 uncultured Rickettsiales bacterium
ATTTCTCTTTTGGAGCAGCTTTTCGATCAATTCACGTTCGCGAATAACATTACTGTCACCACCACCAAATTTCATCAAACCCGATGAAATGGAAATACGGTAAAAACGGGCCAGATTGACCGTTTGTCCCACGCCTTTCAGGAATTGACTCTCAGTCAATGAACCCAAAGAATGCAACAACACGCTCCAGAGGACACCGCGTGCCACGGCGTAACGGGCAACGAGTAATGAGTCGAAGTTTGCTTGTATCAAGCGGAGATAAACCTCCGGATCAGCTTATTTAATCTTTGCTGATGCGCCCGAGAATACGCATCCGGTCATGACACGCATCCGCAATTACCAAAACCGACACACCAACGACCTCCAGGTTCCAATAGCCGCCGCTCTTACGGACGACCGACCCGTCAATCTGCTCAATCAAGGAGTTCATCCGATCCACGGTCATGGGAACATCTCAGTCGACCCTTACAGTCGGAGCCCGAAATATGAAGAGTCCAGTCAGGAAAACCAAAAATATGAGATCCCTAATATTCATCATTAATTTTCTTTAACAAATTGTGCGGATTCGTTACCCACATTAGATCGTCCACAATAGCCCTCTGGTAAACTTTCCGCGAAGGTATTCGACAAAACTTAGTCGGATGACCTCCCCAACGCAGAATTTCAACGTAACTTTTCCCTAGGGCCAATTAGTAAGGAATGAATGGGATGAGCAATCCGAGCGACGCGTTAAAAGCCGAAGCCGAAGCCGTTGGGCTGCATAAGCTCGAGGGGCGACATTGGGACGAATTGCAGAAAGCCCTCGACGCCAAGCAAAAACACACACGCGGCATGCCCGACGATCTGACAATTTGGGATGAGCCGGCGCATGTTTATCGCGCCGGGGACAAGGCCTGAGCCATGACCGATCTACATTATCTGAGCATATCCGAGGCCGGTGCACTTATCGCCAAAGGCGATCTCTCCCCGGTCGAGTATGTCGAAGCGCTGTTGGCGCGGATCGAGAAGATCGACCCGAAGCTCGATGCATTTTTAGTGGTCGCGGGAGATCAAGCCCGAGCGGATGCCAAAGAGGCGGAAGCGGAAATTTCAGGCGGTAACTACCGGGGACCGATGCACGGCATTCCATACGGCCTCAAGGACATCATCGACTATGCGGGCCTGAAGACGACAGCGCATTCGAAGCTGCTACAGGATAACGTCGCCGAGACTGACGCCACGACGACCGCAAAGCTGAAAGCGGCGGGCGGCATTTTCATGGGGAAGATGGCAACACATGAATTCGCCATCGGCGGACCCTCTTTCGATTTGCCGTGGCCACCGGCGCGCAATCCCTGGAATACCGACCGCCACCCGGGCGGCTCCTCCAGCGGGTCCGGCGCGGCCGTGGCGGCTGGATTGCTGCCCGGCGCACTCGGTTCGGACACTGGTGGCTCAGTACGCCATCCAGCATCCATGTGTAATCTTGCGGGTATAAAACCAACTTATGGCAGGGTCAGCCGCGCAGGTGTTGTGCCACTATCTTTCAGCCTTGATAACGTTGGTCCGTTGACACGCACGGTCGCGGACAACGCGATCATGCTGACAGCAATTTCCGGCCACGACCCGCGCGACCCTGCGAGTGCGCGGGCCGAAGCGGTCGATTTCACCGCCGATCTCGACAAAGGGGTCAAAGGCTTGCGGATCGGATTGGTCCGGCAATTCTATACCAAGGATCTCGGTGCCCAGCCGGAGATGGCGGCATCGGTCGATGGTGCTGCGGAAATCTTGCGCGAACTAGGCGCAGTCGTCGAAGAAGTGTCGATGGCACCGCTTTCCGAATATGCCGCGGTCAATCGGGTAATCCTGCTCTCTGAAGCATATGCCATTCATGAAAAATGGCTGCAGGAAAAGCCCGGGGACTACGCCCATTTCACCCGCGAGCGTCTGATGCCGGGCGCTTTCATTCGCGCGACCCATTACGTCCAGGCGATGCGTCACCGCGAGAAGATGAAAAACACCTTCGACGAATTGATGCGGACCTACGATGCGGTCATCACCACATCCAGTATGCAGGTCGCCTGCCATATCGACGACGAGCCGGAACTCGAGCGAACATATTCTCGCCAGTCTCGCACGCCCTTCAACGTAATCGGCAACCCTGCACTCGTGGTGCCGAGCGGCTTCGACGGCGAAAACATGCCGTTATCGGTGCAATTCGCCGGGCGCGCCTTTGACGAGGCCACGGTCTACCGTGTTGGACACGCCTATGAACAGGCCACAAAGTTTCACGAACAACGCCCCCCGGTGGATTGAAAATAGCATAAGGACCCTTGGATATGAAAATCGGCGTTTCCTTCCCGACCACCGAGATTGGCAACGACCCCTTCGTTATGCGCGATTTCGCGCAGGCGGCGGAAGATATGGGCTACGAATACCTGACCGCGATCGATCACGTGCTACAGGCCCGCGATCCGGCGGGAGACGATTTTCGCGCCTATTACACTATCGATAACGCCTTTCACGAGCCGCTAATCCTGTTCAGCTATCTCGCGGCGGTGACCAAGAAAATCGGCTTCGTAACAGCAATCCTGATCCTGCCTCAACGGTCGACGGTTCTGGTCGCGAAACAAGCGGCGCAACTCGACCTGATGTCCGGCGGGCGGTTACGCCTGGGGTGCGGCATCGGTTGGAACGACCTTGAATTCGGGGCCATGGACCAGAACTTCAAGAACCGGGCGCGGCGCGTCTCCGAACAGATCGATGTCATGCAGCAGCTTTGGACCAACGAGACAATCACATACGACGGCGAATTCCATAAAATCGATGATGCGGGCATCAATCCCCTACCAATCCAGCGCCCGATTCCAGTTTGGATCGGGGCCTTTGTCGACGCGGCCATCCGCCGCGCCGGACGGGTCGCTGACGGTTGGCTGGTCAACCCCCGTGTCGCGGCGGGTGCGGAGGCCAAACCGCTCTTGGCCGCGTTCCGTGAGGGAGCGGAGGCGGCTGGGCGCAACCCGGACGACCTCGGCATCGACGCGACGGTCCTCGCAGGCGACAGGGGGCCACAGGCTTGGGCGGCGGATGCGGAGACATGGAAAGGCATGGGTGCCACGCACTTAACCTTCCGCACAATGGCGGCAGGCGTCGAATCAGTGGACGCGCACATTGAGTCTATTCGTAAATTCAAAGAAGCATACGGGTCATAGCGATGTCCGAATTATTAATTGAATTCAATACCTTCACAATCCTCGGCCGCTGTGCGCGTACGGGTGCGCTCGGTGTGATCACGGCAACAGGCGAGATGGCAGTTGGCTCTCGTGTTCCTTTCGTCGAGGACGGCGTCGGTGCCGTCGCGACACAAGCGCTCACCGACCCTAGATTAGGCAAAAAAGGACTCGACCTCTTGCGAGCTGGGAAATCAGCAACGGAAGTCATCGAGGCCCTCACCGCCGTCGACCCTCATATCGAAGCCCGCCAATTGGGTGTGATCGACACCCAAGGCAACGCTGCGGCACGTACCGGCAGCGGCAACAGTGATTGGAAGGGCCACATTGCGACGGACGGGTTCGTGTCCATGGGTAACCGCCTTACCAGCGAAGGGGTGGTCGACGCCATGGCCGCCTGTTTCCGAGAGACAGAGGCTGAGCCATTGTGGGAGCGTCTTATGCTCTCCATTGAAGCCGGGCGAGACGCAGGTGGCCAACATGGCGGCGAGCGCTCGGCGGCAATGTATGTTTGCGATAATCTCGACTATGCGTTGGTCGACCTCCGAGCCGACGATTACGACGAGCCGGTGGATGAACTCCGTCGCCTCTATGATCTGTACGTGCCGCGCATCCCGTATTACCGCAGACGCGCCGCCGACCCGACCATCGGACCTTTTAGCGCCTGGAAAGATTCAGCCGGGCTGTAAGTGAGAGGGTCCGCGCAACTAATTTGGAGATGGAGTTCTAAAAGTGGCCGATATCGTTTCATATTCCCTAGCTGACGACATTACGACGCTGACCATGGATGACGGGAAGGCCAACGCAATGGCTCCCGCCATGTGTGCCGCCCTTAACGCGGGCCTCGACCGCGCCTCCGGAGAAGCAAAGGCCGTGGTTATACGCGGCCGGGAAGGCGTGATGTGCGGCGGCTTCGATCTCAAGATAATCCGAGGGGACGACGATGCCGCAAAAGCCGGAATGCGTGAGGCCGGTATGGCGCTGCTGAAGCGACTTTACCTCTCTCCCCTACCGATCATTTTTGCCGTCACCGGGCATTCGGTTGCGATGGGTGCGCTGTTGCTCTTAGCAGGTGACTTTCGGGTCGGTCGCTCCGGAGATTTCCGCATTGGCCTGAACGAGACCGGTATCGGTCTCTCCTTACCCATAACCGGCCTGGAACTGGCGCGTGATCGCTTGGCACCGATGGTCTTTCAACGGGCTACAATCAACGCCGAACTGTTCTCACCCGACACCGCAGTGTCGGCAGGCTATCTCGATCAGGTGGCCGACACCGCGGGTTTCGACGCGGCGGTGAGCGAGGTCGCGCAAACCTTAGCCGCGCTTGACGCCACGGCCTTTGCCGAGACCAAGCGGCGCGTCCGCCAGCCAACCCTCGAGCGTATCGACGCGTTGGAAGGCTAAGTTCCGAAAATGAGCTACCGTATTGTTCCAAGGACGCCTGCCGGGGAGCGTCTCATCGCCGCCGCCAGTGGGTTGAGAGATGTTTTTCAGGAGCGCTCGGGAGGGGCGGATCGCGCGAATAAAATTTACGCTGAGAACTATACCGACATGCAGGCCGCCGGCATCACGGCAGCATTTGTGCCGGAAGAACTTGGCGGCATGGGCTTGCGCTCGATGCATGACTGGATTGTAGCGATTGCGACCTTGGCCAAGGGTGATGGCTCGGCCGCTATCGCGATCAGCATGCATCTATCGGCGACACGTGGATTGGCGGCCCTCTATAGCTCCAGCAAGCCGAGCTCCGCTCCGCGCAACCGAGCAAAAGCCCTCCTCGAAGCCGTCGCGGCGCGCAAGATGCTGATTTGCTCCACAACCACTGAGCGGGGCAACGATAATCTACATCCGCTGACCGAGGCGACCGCGTCGGAAGATGGCTGGCGGCTCAACGGCACGAAGTACTTCGTCACCATGTCTTCCTTGGCGACCCACGTTGCGACCAATGTGCGAATGCGCGACGCGGACGGCGATCATATCGCTAATATTCTCATGGCGATGAATACCGAAGGGGTCCACCAGCAAGGCGACTGGGATGCCTTGGGCATGCGTGCTTCCGGCAGCCAATCAGTCAAGTTCGAGAACTGTCTGGTGCCGCACGATGCGTTGCGCAAGATCGGCCCCTGGGGACAATGGAGCACGCCGGTTTTGGTCAATCGAACCTTAGCGAATGTTCCGCTCGTTGGCGCTTTCCTCGGCATGGCGGAGACGGCATTCGAATTTGTAGTCGACGGGCAAGCAAAAGCTCCTAATGCCAATAACCGTTCTGGGGTGCATCACGCGTTGGCGGAGATGGAAATATTATTGGCGACATCGCAAAGCATCTTGGCCCGTCTTGGCGTGCAGCTTGATGATTTCATGGCCGAGACCGAGGGCGGAACGAAGGCGACCTACGCGCAGGGCCATGAATTGATGAAGGATTAACAAAGTGCTAAGTGGGTCGTGAACCGGCACGCTATCGACATCGTCAGCCAAGCAATGGATCTAAGCGGCGGCGGCGGGTTCATGGCCCGCAACCCGCTCTCACAATTGTATCGGGACGTGCGGGCTGGACCGTTCATGCAGCCCTTTTCACCCATCGATGCTCGGGAATACATGGGCAGAGTGCTCCTCGGCGATCTCCCTGAAACGTGACCTTAGCCTGGCAGCGTAAAGGCTTTGGCTGCCTCTTCGTAATCTTCATAGCCGAGCGTTTCCCGCAATTCGTCCGGAGAAAGGGCGCTTTCGGCTTCCGCCTTGCCATCCTGCAACGCGGCCAATCCTGCCTTAATGCCGGCGGCAGCCGGGGATAGCATTCCCGTCGGATGCGTCCCGATCTTCAAGCCTAATTCAGCAGCCCGTGCTTGCGTCGGGGTCTCCCGCTTCGCGCCGGGTGACAGTACAGCAAAGGACGGGTGGCCGGCAGCGGCCTCGACGGCGCGGCGGACCTCATCCTCATCCGCGGGCGAGTCGAGGAACAGGATATCCGCTCCCTCTTTCACATACATCTCGATCCGGGCGACGGCTTCGTCGATGCCCAGCGTCGGACGGCAATCAGTGCGGGCCATCACCAGGATACCGGAATCCTTCGCGGCCTCGATAGCGGCGCGTAGCTTCATGCGCATTTCCTCGCGCGGCAGGGTCGGCTTGCCGGCAGATGTCAGCGCGCGCGGGGTAATCTTATCCTCGATCAAAACCGCCGCAGCTCCTAGCCGGCCATAGGCCCGAACCGTGCGTTGCACGTTCATCGCATTGCCATAGCCGTGATCGCCGTCGGCGAGCATCAGCAGGTCGGGAGCGGCGGCGCGGGTTTGGTTCAGTGAATCCTGCATTTCGACCGCCGTAATCAGATCGAGATCGGGTCCACCCAACCGGCTGGCCGCCACGCAGGAGCCGGAGAGAAACGCCGTCTTGTAGCCAGCTTGCCAAGTCATTTTAGCGCTCAAGCCATCCCAGACCGCTGGCATAATAATAAATCCAGGTTCGGCTAACAGGGCGCGCAGATTATCGGGCGGGGTCATGGTAGGTTCCTCGGCTGTATTGGACGGATGCGATGGTCGTACGACAATACGATATAGGGTTTTTGGACGCGCATGGAACGGGAGAGCCTATCACCTGGTTCGTCGTCAAGCTGCATGCTTCCGGGCGCAAAAAAAGCCGGGCCAAAGTTGGCCCGGCGTATAAGTAAAATAGGGAGGCTTCACGTCTGGGAGACGCAGGGTATTCAAACCCTCACCTGAAGGGGGATATCAGGTGGAAAAGAATCATCGCTGCGTTGCAGTTTTGATCTACTCTGACGTGGGGCGGTGATAGACCGATAACCACCTTCATTTGGGCACACCACTTATGCGCTTTTTGCATAGCTCGTAGTTTATCGTCACAAATGCCACAATGGTTAACGCATTTAGAACTGTGTTTCAGCGACTTTCCGCAGTAAAAATTCCCGAAATACCTCTATTCGTTTTGAATGTCGCATTTCTTCCGGATAAACGAAGTAACATTGCGTGGGCGGGCTGGAAATTTCAGGCAAGACCTGCACGAGGTTCGAATCCGGCGGCACCATATAGTCCGGCAAGTTAGCCAACCCAAGGCCACCTTGCACCGCAAGATACATTCCATAGAGATTGTTTACCGTAAAGGCGGGCCGGCGCTGATGTCCGGGCTGTGCGCCGACCTCCAACAACCAGTTGATTGTTGTCACCGGTAGCGGTTGCGCTTCACCGTAGACAATCAGGCGGTGATGATCCAAATCCTTCGGCTGTTGCGGATATCCGAACTCCCGCAAGTAATCGCGGCTGCCATACACATGGGTGCGCACCTGCAGTATCTGACGCTGGATCAAATCCGGTTGCCGGGGGGCTCCCATCCGCAGCGCGACATCGGCTTCGCGCATCGTCAGATCAAGCTCGCCATCGGTCAGTTGCAGGCTCACTTCGATATCCGGATAGAGTTCGACGAATTCCTTGATTCGCGGTGTCAGCCACGTGGAGCCAAGCGCCACTGTCGTGGTTATCTTCAACGGGCCCGAAGGGCGCTCCTGGCGTTCGGAGAGTTGCGCCTCCGCCATGGTCAGCATGTGGAAGACGTCGTGTACCGTCTGATAGAGCAATTCGCCCTGTTCGGTCAGCAAGAGGCCGCGGGCGTGTCGGTGAAACAACGGGGTCTTGAGCGAGGCTTCAAGCGAGCTGACCTGGCGGCTGACCGCTGATTGGCTGAGATTGAGCGCATCGCCCGCCCGAGTGAAACTCCCGGCGTCAGAGACCGCATGAAAGACCCGCAGTTTGTCCCAATCCATCGCATCGGCGCGCCAGGTCGATTTGTTCCAAACCCCGCCGGCGCTGCTCCTAAAAGCCGAACATATGGTCGAAACTGAAACTGCCCGACCCGTTTACGACCCCATGATAGCCGAAAAGCCGGCACGTGACGTCGCGTATGATGATATAAGGCCGATCACCCGCGCGGCGACGTTCGTCCGCACCGAAAACCTCCGAGTAGCGCCAATTGACGGACCCACCGCATGGGATCGGCAAATCTCTGCAGGCTATTTCCGCTCCTGATCTGTCATGCAGAATCAGCTTGGTTTCAGATTTTTCGTGCCACGGCCTCGATGCCGAATAGATCAGGTGACACATTGTATCGTCAGGAGCTGGCCCAAGGCGCAGGAACAACCGCGTGCTGAGACCTGGTGCAGGGCCGTTATAGGATTGCGGCTCGTTGCGATAGGTTAGCACTGTGTTGAAGATATGCGCGCCGAAACTCGTCTCCGCCTCGTGGCCGCTCTCACGATGTTGGTAGCGGAACAGGCCGTGCAACCAACCATCCGCCCCGCCACCATCCGCAAAGTCGTAGATCAGTTCCATATGGCCGTAGCCTTCGCCGAGCGATCTATTCACCAGACCATCGAGTGACAGGCAGTCCGTATGATCGCGCGGCAGGCAGCCAAAACGGTGGCGGGCGACTTCCTGGCCGTCGGGATTATAGACGGCTAACGCCAACGGTAGATTCTCTTGTGCTGTCGACATCGGGGTCGGCAAGGCGAGGCTACTGAACTCAGCCATCGGCAAAACAGGAGCCGGCAGAATGTAGGATTTGCCCAAATGATTGCTCAATTCCGCGATTTTCGGGTCGGCTTTCAAATCTACCCTTTCAACATTCGGGTGCGAAATCCGTGAGCGTCCAGTCTTCGCATTCGCGATCTCATAGCGGGGTCGGACGAAATGCTTGCCTGCCCGGATCTCTATCTGCTCCGGCCACGCGAGGTCGGGCAACAATTCCGCGACATTCAAGGCATAAGAGCCAAAGGCCGGAAGCTCGCGATCAAGCCGGACGATAGTGTCGTCGCCCATCCGATTGAGACCGATGGTCCCGGCCGGAATCAAACAAGGATGGCTGTTCTGCACCCAGAGAGTGACCTGTTCCCCGTCGGCGGGGGCGGGCAGACCCGCATATAAATCCGACGGCCACGCATTCGCATCATGTGTACAGGAGAGCACTTCAGGTGCATCGCCATAGGTGTCGAGCGCATATTTGACGACGTCGTGCCCGGACGCATTGATTACGTGCAAAAATAATTGGCCGGTAAAAGCACCAAGATCGAAACGCTCACGCACCTCGCGGCTGTCAATAACGACAGAACCCACACCGGACGGCAGATCCTCACGCCATTCGACCAATACTTGCCCGTCTTCATCGAACAGGCAGCACCACATCCAGACATTCTTGGCACCATAGCCTGCCCAGTAGTTCGCGCTCACGACCCGGGTGTGATGGCCCTCACCGTCGCGGAAAAAGGCGAAGTTAGTCGCGAAATTAATCGGCTCCAAATAGCGGCGTTTGTTGGTCACCATCTCGTCTTCCAGCCGCACCTGATCGAGGGTCACGAGCTCAGCGCCCTTCGGGAGAAGGTGGCTGATGTGCTCGGCAACGCGCTCTGTATCAAAGCCTGGGATAAAGACGGTCCGTGCGCCGCTTTGCGACAGGTCGGTGACCGGCTGGGTGGTTTGACCAAAAACGATTTCTCCGATCCGCTCGATATCTTGCACGAATACGCTCACAAGATTCAACGCACTGCAATCGTGTATTTCAGCAAACGGAGCCGCCAGACCAAGCGGGTCATAGATCGCGACTGGCCCTTCCATGCCGGCGATCAGGTCTTGGATACGCTGTGCCGTCAACGGATGTCCGACCGATTTGAAGAATGAGAAGCCACCGGTGATGTTACTGAACGTTTCGATCGATAAGGCCATAGGCCGCCTAGTATCCTCTTATGTCAGGTCGCGAGACCGATGCGTTTGAAGAAGGACGAAAATTTATGCCGCCGTTGCTCGCGTCGCACATAGCGCTCCTCGGTAACCCAGTTGAGCTGGATGGCCCGCCGTTCGCCCTCAAAGGATTTGTGCCCGTGCCAAGCGGTCTCCGAACATTTAAACGCCAACATCGTGCCCTCATCGGGCGGCACCTCAGCGACATAATCCTCAATATCGTAAGGCTGGCGCAACAAGCGCAAACGACCGCCTTCCTTTTCCCAACTCGGATTTAGATAGAGTAGAACAGTGACAATCTTATCCTTCGAATCCGTGTGAATTTTACCGTCCCGCGCGCGACATTTCCCGCGCACCGTCACCATTGTCGGGCGCTTCCGAAGGTCGGTCTTAAATTTTTCCGATAACATTTCCGTCACTTTGGGACCGCGCAGATCTTCGACCAGCTCACCAAAGGCAGGACCGTACTCAAGCGCCGCCAGCGGAACGCTGCCCGGCCGTTCCATATTGGGAAAATTACGCAATATGGAATGCAGCGCCTCGCCGCTTACCAAACCCGGCGCAACGAGATGCTGGAACGGCTCCGCCACTACTGGTGCCGCGCGTAGCTTTTCATGATCGATCAGGGACATTGGTTCGCCGAATATCGTCGCGATCGGAAAGATACGGCGAAGTAAGCGAATCTGGCAATGCCCGCGATTCCCCTGCGGCGATCCGTCGCCATCGATTACAGCCCGAGCCGGGCAACGATTTCGCGCGCCACGCGGGACGTCTCGTCAAGAGGCACTGGCCGCCACTCCTCAAGCTTTCCCTGAAATGGCCTGGTATGGCCGGCCAGGCGCATCTCCGTGTGGAAGCGCTCAAACTTACTACCGCTGCCACCCTCCAACGCTAGGACATGCACCGGCTTTCCGGTAAAGCAGGCTTCGGAAATCATATTGACCGAATCGCCGGTGACGAGAATGGAATCCGCCTGCGCCAGAAAGGCAAAATATGGGTTGTCTCCCATCCCGTCCCAAAAGTAGATCTTCGGTCCGGTAATACGCTCGCGGAGCAACGCCAGATTTTCCTCGCCGGTGCGCCGCGACGCGGTGACCAGGAGCCCGCACCCTGATCGCGCGACCAAGCTCTGCAGATCATCTGCCAAGCGGCGCGTGATTTCTGCCGTCATTTGATAAGTGCTGTTCGTCCCGCCGATAAGAACTGCGATCGTGGGATGCGGTATGTCCTCGAACACCGCGCCCTGTCGCGCTGCCGCCGCCGCGAGAACTCCTTCAGTAATCCGATGCATCGAGCCCTTAACCTTGATGACATTCGGCCCACCCAGACCGTCATGGGACTGCCCGATGATCGCATCATAAGCATCCACCGCTGTACGCGGATGCTGCGCGTGGACTGCCTTCGCGCGCCCATCACTCTGCCGCTTTACCCACAATGTGGGCCCAATCGCGCGGCGACCGCAACTCACCACGACATCCGGCCAAGGCGGTTGAAGCAGTGTGCCGCACTTTCCCAATCCGGACACCCATCGCGGCCACAGACCGGCAGGCAAAAGTGACCACGGTCGCGCGGGCACCACCGTCTTTTCGTCGACCTTAAAATTTCCAGCACTCCGCGCGATGGCATTGGCCAAGCCTACCGCCTGATTGACCATTCCGATCTTTCCATCGGTGATTGCCCAAATTGCCCGCTCCACCATCTCTTACCCATTCAGCCCTTGGCGCAAGCCCGCCAGTTCATTCATCCTCTATCACGCAATGACAAGGCGGTCCGTCTTGCTCTTACAGCCTTAAGAGTAATATTATTGCGCGCGAATCAACAGGGCTCGGACCGTCATCGGTGAAACGCGTAAAACTCGATAAAATCGACCGTAAAATCCTCCGCGATCTGCAGGACGATGGGCGGATGACTAATGTCGAACTGTCGAAACGAGTCGGTATTTCGGCACCGCCCTGTCTGCGCCGCGTACGGGCGTTGGAAGATTCGGGCTATATCCGCGGCTATCATGCGGATGTCAATCACGAAGCGCTTGGTTACGGCGTCACGGTATTCGCTCAAGTCGGTCTGACAAGCCAGGCAGAGAGCGATCTCAAAGCCTTCGAGAGTCTGGTGGAAAGCTGGCCCGAGGTTCGGGAATGCCACATGTTGGCCGGAGAGGCCGACTTCATTCTGAAAGTCGTCGCCGCTGATTGGGACACTTATAATCGCTTCCTCACAACAGAGTTAACCTCCGCCCCCAATGTCAGCCACGTAAAATCGGCCTTAGCGATCCGCACATCGAAATACGCATTCGGCATTCCGATCCCAGTCGAAGACAGAACTGCGGGAGATTGACCTCCAACCGAGTATCGTAAATGCCCCACAGCATGTCTTTCTATCAGGACCAAATCATTGGATTGGGCAAGACCAGTGCGGCGTCCCAACGCACAACGCCTCATCTACGTGCGCCATGG
>CAJWTF010000113.1 GCA_913046825.1 uncultured Rickettsiales bacterium
CGCGGATTTCCTCGGCACGGTCCGTGATTCGGCCGTGAACCTCGCCGACCCGGAAGACTGTGTGATTTTCGCCGCTCTTACCGGCGGCGCGGCGCACGTGGCCTGCCTCGCAAAGGTCGACGGTAATCGAGCTGGCGATACAGCCGAGCACCCGGCCCCAGCCGACGATCCCGGCGATGGTTTCCTCATTGATGCAGTTCTGCAGAGAGACGATATAGCCGCCCGGTGACAGATACTGTTGGATCATCATTGTCGCCCAGGCAGTGTCGTAGGACTTCACGCAGACGAAGGCGATATCGAACGTTACAGCCTTGGCGGTCGCCTGCAGCTCGGTGATGTGGATGGCGTTCACCGGCACGGTGAATTCCGGCACGTCGCGGATATGGCTGATCTTCAACCCATCGTTCCGCATCTTCTCGACATTCTCTGGCCAGAAATCGATAAAGGTGACGTCCTCGCCAGCCTGCGCCATATGCGCCCCGGCATATCCCCCGACCGCACCCGTCCCAACAATGGCAATCCGCTTACCCATCTCACTACTCCCTCTTGTTGCACGCCCATTGCGGGCTTTTTTGACAAATTAGGTCTACGAAGCGCGGTGGCGATATGGTAAAGGCTTTTCCCGTGTCGGGGGCTATCACATTTGTTTTAGAGAGCAAAATTAAATTAGAGAACAATACATCATCTGAATTAAGCCGCTGTCTCCGAAAGGTGCGTAATCTAAACAATTCGCTCTTGGGGCAGCATCACAAACACGGTCGTCGCCTCTCGGAGGGGCTTTCAATTGCCAAGGTGCCGCTGTGCATTTCGGTCGGGTGTTTTGAGAGGGTCAGGCCGAGGCCGGTGCCGCCGCGGGTGTGGAGTGAGTCGTGCCGCACTTGGCCGAACGGCTCCAGAACCGTGGGGATGTCTTTGGCTGAGATCCCGATCCCAGTGTCCGTCACTACGAGGGCTACGCTGCCCGGATCTGTTTTCTTGCAGCCGACGGTGATGGTGCCGCCTTCGGGTGAATAGTGGAAGACTTTGCGCACGGCAAAATTCGCACTGCGAATCGGAACCTTTTCATCAAGCCCCAAAATCGCGTCGCTGACGCTCTCGACCATTGCGCTGAATCGGCTCGCGTGATGGGCCCCGTAGACCGCGCCTCTATCGGTTTGTGTAAGCTCC
Organism: uncultured Rickettsiales bacterium; assembly: GCA_913046825.1. The sequence continues at coordinate 1,168 of CAJWTF010000113.1, forward strand.
TGTTGGATACAGCTGGCAATATCGCGAATGCTCTGCAGGTCGTCGGCGTCGAGAATTCTTGGCATGGTATCTACCAAGCAGAGGGTGCCGAGCCTCTGACCGTCCGTTGTACTGATAGGCGCACCTGCATAAAACCGGATGTGCGGTGATCCCGTGACCATCGGAATCTTGTGGAACCGGTCGTCCTCAGCGGCATCGAGTATTAATAGGACCCGGTCTTCCGTGATCGTAAGATTACAGAATGAGGACGCCCGGAGACCTTCGATCTCCGAAATGCTGAGATGGGTCTTGAACCATATCGATGAAGGTGATCAGCGTGATCGAGACTTTTAATAGATTCTTCGCGATGCGAGCAATCCGGTCGAAACGCTCCTCCGGCGAACTGCCCATGATGGCGACGCAGTCCAACGCGCTCGGACGCCTCCATTCGTCGATGCATATGTGCTTTTCCCCCAAATGCTTATCGTCTCCAACACCGAATTGCTCCCACCGTAACATTACAGAAGTTGTTCGGTGGAATCACCGGGCATTCTTCCGAATGGGTTCGTATCCTAATTTCGTATTTTAATAATGTTGCCGGAAGAAGCTGCGCACGTCCTCGATGAACGCATCGCCGACTTCCAGCGCGGTGAAATGCCCGCCCACGTTTAATCGTGTTTCATGCACGAGATTGCCAAGCCGTTGCACCCAGCTCGATGGCGGGGGTGGGTAGAGATCGTTTGGCGGGAGGCAAACTCCAAGCGGAAGGTTGATCTTCTGGCCGGGTTTCATGGCGCCACTGCGCTCATTACGGAAGAATCCCCGATACATCCGGGTCGAACTATTGATGGTAGCGGTCGCCCAATAGATCGTGACGTTGGTCAGCAGTTGGTCCATGGTGAAGGGCGGTGCGTCGGCGTCGGGCGCGGCCCAGCGGTGGAATTTCTCCGTGATCCAACCGGCAAGGCCCACCGGAGAATCGGTGAGGCCGTAGGACAACGTCTGGGGTTTGGTCGCTTGGATTTCCTGGTAGGCTGTCTCATCCCGCAAGTGTTTCTTGGCCTCGCCCAGCCATACAGCTTCTTCGTCGGTCAACGGTGGATCATCCGGCCCGATGCCCGGCCGCAGTGGCAGAATGTTGACGTGGAGCGCCGCGATCCCGTCTGGGTGATCGAGTGCCATGCGTGCGCCGATGACCCCGCCCCAGTCGCCTCCTTGCACGCCGTATCGCGCGTAGCCTAGTACGTCCCGCATAAGCTGGCTCATCACACCGCCGGTCGTTTGCGGGCCGAGGGTCGTCTTCGGGATGCCGGAGAAACCGTAGCCCGGCAGGGACGGAGCGATGATCGTCAAGCCATCATCCGGGTCGCCGCCGAACCGTTCCGGGTGCGCCAACGGTTCGATCACGTCGAGGAATTCGGCGATGGAGCCCGGCCATCCATGCATCAGCAAAAGCGGGAGGGGGCTCGTACCACTTCCGGTCTCATGAATGAAGTGGATATCGACGATCTCGCCGTTCTCCGCCTTGATCGGTGCGGTGAATTGCGGGAAGGCGTTTATCCTCGCTTCAGCCGCACGCCAATCGAAGTCGTCGCACCAATATTCGACGAGTTGCCTCATGTAGCCGAGATTGGCGCCGTAGTCCCAACCAGCTTCATCCGGCTCATCCGGCCAACGGGTGTTGTCGAGCCGCGCCTTTAGATCGTTGAGCACAGCATCAGAGATGGCGACTTCGAAGGGAGCGGGTGTGGTCATAAACGTATTCCACAAGTTTTGTCATTCCCGCGCAGGCGGGAATCCAGCAACTCGATGTCGGGCTTCTGGATTTCCACCTGCGCGGGAATGACAGGCAATGGCTATTCCGCGGCCTGCGGGGTGCCCCGCCAGTCACCGAGGTTCGGGCGATTGAGGCCCAGGTGGTCGCGCAGAGTTGAGCCCGAATATTCCTTGCGGTAGATGCCGCGCTTTTGCAGTTCCGGGATGACGTATTTCACAAAATCCTCGAAGCTGCCCGGCTGATGCGTCGGGCCGATCACGAAGCCGTCGCAGGCCCGGCCTTCCCACCATTCTTCGATCCGGTCAGCGATTTCTTTTGGACCGCCGACCCAGGCGTTGCGGAGCAAGCCGCGCCCGGTGACCTGCATGAAGTCGCGGGGCGTCGGGTTCTTGATGCCTTCCTCGACGACGACGCGGTCGCGCATGGCTTGCATGCCGGAGATATTGTTAATTTCATCGTCGGTGAACGGCTCGTCCATCCCCTTGGTCGCAAAATCGAAATTGAGTGCTTCCGAGAGCAGCAGCAATTGATCCATCTCGTTCGGCAGTTTCTCGTAGGCGGCGGCCTTATCCTCGGCTTCCGCTCGTGTCTCGGCGCAGATCGGATAGAACAGGCTGCAGATTTTCATGCCTTCCGGGTCGCGCCCGGCGGCAGCGGTTATTTCCTTCTGTAGTTTGTAGCGCGCCTGGGCCTGCTCCACACTGTGATAGACGACGAACAGCAACTCGCCCCAACGCGCGGCGAATTCCTGGCCGCGCCCGCTCATGCCGGCCTGGATCACCACCGGATGTCCTTGCGGCGTGCGTGGCACGGTAAAGGGGCCACGCGACGACATGAACTTGCCCTTGAAGTCGATCTTATGAACCTTGTCCGGATGGGCATAGATATTGTTTACCTTGTCGACGACGATGGCGTCGTCTTCCCAACTGTCCCAATGGCCGAGCACAATTTCCATGAACTCATCCGCTTCGTCGTAGCGTAGATCGTGGGCGGTGTGGATTTTCCGGCCCATGTTCTTGGCTTCGTTGTCGTTGACTGAGGTCACGACATTCCAGGCGGCGCGGCCTTTAGTCATCAGATCGAGGGTCTGAAATAGGCGCGCCACATGGAAGGGCTCGTAATAAGTCGTCGAGTATGTGGCACCGAGCCCGAGATGTTTCGTCACTGCCGCCATGCTCATCAAGCACGTCACTGCGTCCAACTTCACGCAACGGATACCGTTCTTCACCGTCTCGCCGTGGTCGCCGCCATACATATCCGGCATGGCCAGGCGGTCATCGAAGAAGCCGACGTCGAACTTTCCTTCCTCAAGCACCCGCGCGATATGCTGGTAGTATTCCGGCGAATAGGTGTCCGTCCGTGCATCCGGATGCCGCCAGGAAGCGGGCAGAGTGGTGCAGTTTTGGGCCTGCAGGAAGGCGACGAAGTGAATTTGGCGCATCGGAGAATCCTTGTAGCCGTCCTGGCGGTATCAGGCGCGGTAAATGGGGCAAAAGCTGTACAATTTATATTGTCCGCAAATTCGTCCGGACAAATGCCCAGGGAAATGAATTTTCGGAAAATACTAATACGGCTGTTCACCCGCGATTGTGATTCGGTGCATGAAGCGTGCTGCCTCCCCATAATCATGGACGGCATAATGCATGGCGCATCGGTTGTCCCACAGGACTAGGTCGCTCGGTTTCCAACTGTGTCTGTAGGTTCGATCTGGATTTGGGCTCTGCCGGTACAAATAATCAAGAAGGGGGCGGCTTTCTTCCTCAGTCATATCCTAGAAACACGGCGTGAGCTCGGCGTTGCCGATGAAAAGCACTTTTCGCCCGGTCTCTGGGTGTGTGCGGACTGCGGGGTGAAAGGTGAAAGGGATATCTCCCTCATGCCCTGTGCGCTTCGCCATTTTAGCACCGCTGTATTTAACGCGTCGCCCTTAGAGCAGCGTCTTCATACCGTCGGAGAGTGCTTCGTAGGCTAGATACTGGTTGCACCACATGGTGTCGCCACCGCTGGCTGGTAGTTTGCGTGCCGCAAAAATTGAGATCGCAGGCGGATGTTTCAGATACGGCGAATCCGAGTGCCAATACTCGGTCGGTGTACCTGATTTTCCACGATTGCGGATCTGCAAAATTCCGGGATACCCATTCAGGGAAGTGAGCATCGGCGTGAACATGATGTCGCCCCAGCGTTCTGCGAAAGAGAGCAGCGCCGAGTCGTCATCTTGCTGATCCGGAATAACCAACATGCAGCGCTCAAATAGGGTTGCTTGAATTTCCGCGAATGTATTGTCGTCGAGTTTTGAGAGGTCGACGTCGCGAATGGTTGAGCCGATTGCCGGCGTGAGAGGTTTGATGGAAATGGTCATATTAGTCATGCGTCGCTTAACCTTCACATCGCTTTGCAGTTCCCGTCGCCGTGGCATAAGTCCTGATCGCTGATATGAGGTGGCATGTTCTCCACCTCATGGCTGTGACAGGTGGCGGCAGATTTGAACGGTATCATAGGCAATTCCTATTCCGCCGACCGTAGATGTTTTTCTAATGTTCGACGCACGTCGTCCGGCACCGGTTTGGCCTTCTGCGCATCATAGTCAAAATAGACGTATGTCGCGGACCCTTTAGCGCATAGACGATCACTCTGCCACAACTCCTCATCGAGTGTGAAACTCTTGGTGCCGACTTTATCGACCCAAGTTCGGACGAGGGCTTCTTCCTGGAAATAGGTTTGCGCCAAATAGTCGACATTCATGTTCACGAGGGCGACGCGCCAATTTTGAAACTTCAGGTCCGGCGTCAGTAAGCGAAAGATTTCCGTGCGGCCACCCTCGAACCAGATTGGAATCACGGTATTATTGATATGTCCCGCACCGTCGGTCTCGGAGACGCGTGGAATGACCGGAGTTTCAATCATTGGGTTTTAACCTTGGCGGATTGTATGCGGTTCAATCTTTAATGGACGCTTTCCGAATTGCAAATTCTGGTAAAAGGATCACTGTGGCCGACGCACTACTTTAGTACTATGGTCAAGTTATACGGAACCATTGGTTCGAAAGTGTGCATTCCCATTTCTTTCATGGAGATCAGATAGCGTTGGAGCAATCGCAGGACGGATATTTTTTGCTTCCGACGGCGCAGAAACGCCCCGACGGAACGCCACGGTTCACGCTGTCCTTGCCGGGGTCCTATGCCTCCGATCCGGGATTAGCGCTATTGGTCAAACTTGAATCCCATCATGCGGGTTTCGAGTTCGCGACCCGCGCTTTCTTTGATCGGCACCTGGCGCCGGGCGACATATTCCTCGATGTGGGCGCGCATTTCGGCCTTTACGCTATGAGCGCGGCGACTCTTTTGCCCGGCAGCGTCAAGGTATTCGCGTTCGAACCGCATCCGCTGAATGCGCTCTCCGCACTGCGGCAGTTCGGGCAGAACGGACTGCAGAACGAGATAGAGCTAATTTGCTCGGCAGTTGGCCACGAACCCAGTTTTGGAAAGCTCTGGCCATTTTCGACGATGGGTAATTTCATCTCAGCGGAACGGCCAGAGGCCGCTTGGGCGGACAATCCGCCGCTAACGGTACCTATTCTCTCGCTTGATATGTTTATCGAACAACGCCCCGATTTGTCGTCCGGAAGAATTATGATGAAGGTCGATGTCGAGGGATATGAACCGGAAGTCATGGCTGGTGCGGATGAGTTGCTGTCGTCCGGCCGTGTGGGCGCTATCGTATTCGAAAAAAGCGATGCCTATGTCGAGCCTGTGCGACGTCAGGCCCTCAATCAGATGGTCGAAAGGCTGCGAGCGCACGGGTACCGGATACGGTGGTTCCCACATTTACACATGCCATGCGCCCTGGTCCCGTGGGTAGAAGGGAATGAGACCGGTAATTTGGTGGCCATAGCTCCGGAGCTAGAAGTCGACGCGGTTTATGATGGGCCGCATGCCGATTATGCAAGCCTACCGCCGCCGATGAAGGTCGATTTTTCGCGTGGGGATCAACGAGAATTGACGGAACGGCTCATAGAGACCGGTGCGAGCGATGGTTGGCGATGGGCCAATCCGAAGACTACAGAGGAGGGTGCGGAAGAAAGGGCTGCTATCGCCGCGCAATATTTTGGTCCGGGCGACCGCATTCTTGACCTCGGTGCGGGAATGCTGAAGACCTCACTGCATTTGAGATCGCGGAATGTTTATACACCGGTTGATCTTGTGCGGTTTTCGAAGTTCACCGTCCTAGCCGATTTAAATGATGGCGGATTCCCGGAAGGTGAATGGGACTGCGCCTTGGCATTGGAATTGTTCGAGCATATCCACGACGTCCCGGAACTGCTGGCTAAAATTCGACCGGTAGTGGGTCGCTTGGTCTGCATCTATTGTTGTCTGGAAGATGTTGGTGATCTGACCAAACGACGCGAGCGAGGCTATTTTAATGATTTTAGCCGCGCCGATCTGCAAGCAACTTTCATCACGGCAGGATGGCAGGTGAAAGTTGCCGAAGCCGATGACAAACAAAGTTTATTTATCTGTGAGTGATCGTGCGAGATTGCGCGCACTATTTCGATCATCTCAGCATTGCATCAACTCGATACTCACTCCGTCGGGTGCGGAGATATAGCAGAGCAGGCTGCCGTTCATACCTTCCTTCAACTCGACCGGAAAAGCGACGCCTTTGGCACGCAATGTGTCGCAAAACGCCCGCAGGTCACCGTTATACAGAAACCCGAAATGATCGGTGCCCCATTCGTTGTGGCTGGAGTAATCGTCGTATTGCTTTACCGGTTTGGCCGGGGTCGGGTCTTCACCGGGGCGGCGACCGCGAATGATGATGATCTTGCCACCGACGTCCATGAAGATCTGCGCTGCCCCTCGTGCAACCGTATCGGCGGTGATGTCAGCACCCAACATCTCCACATACCATTTCGCGGTGGCTTTCGGGTCTTGGGCGATGATATGGACGTGATCGAATTCCAGTTTGGGATTGCTCATCTGATTTCCTTACATGACATGACAGAGGCGCAGCGCGTCGTATACAGCGGCAGCGATGTTGCGGCTGGCGACCGCGTCGCCGATCCGGTGCAATTCAAAACCGGCACCCGTCGGCTGCCGGGCGTTGGACAGTAACGTATCGAGGTCGGTCACACCGTTGTTGCCGGAATGTTCGCGCAGTGAATGATAGAGATCATCCGCCGGAATGGTGCCGTGCTCGACGACGACTTGGTCCACCGTCCGCTCGGCGATCTGCCCCGTTGCTTCATTGGTCAGGGTCGCGGTCAATCTGTTGCCATCCTTCTCAATACGGATCAGGCGGTGATCGAAAGTCATGTTCACCCCGGCCTCGTAAATGTTCTGCTTCCAGATGGCGCGTTCCGCATAAGTCAGCTCCGCGGCCATCTCACCATCGATCGAAACCAAAGTGGTCTTGGCGCCGGATGTCGCGGCGTGTTTCGAACATTGCAGTGCCGGATGGCGGCCGGTGCCGTCATAGATCAGTACCTCTTCGCCGACGGCGGCGTTACCGGTCAGGAAGTCCCACGCGCTGGTGCAATGCTCGACGCCTTCCAGCCAATCCAAGTCCGGAACACCGCCGGTAGCGATAATAACGATATCCGGATCCTCCGCGAGCACATCTTCCAACTCCGCATACTGGCTTGTTCGCACATCGACGCCGAGGCGCTTGGCTTCGTTGGAGCGCCAATCGACGATCCCCGCAAGGTCGGCCCGCCAGCTTGCTTGCACACCCATCAGGATCTGGCCGCCGAGTTTCGGTGCTGCCTCGAATAAAACGACCTGATGTCCGCGCTCACCCAGAACCCGTGCCGCTTCGAGGCCCGCCGGGCCACCGCCGACGATCACGGCTTTTCGCTGTGGTCCGTCCGATGGTTGCACGGTTTGCGGCATCTTGATCTCTCTACCGGTGGCCGGATTGTGTAGGCAGACCGGTCGTTGCGGTGACATACAATGGGTGGCGCCCACGCAGGGGCGAATTTCATCTTCGCGCCCGTCGGCCAGCTTTTTGACCAGATGCGGATCCGCGATATGCGCGCGCGTCATCGCGACCATATCCAACAACCCTTCTTGAATCGAATGGCGCGCGGTGGCGATATCGGTAATCCGCGCCGCATGGAAAACCGGCAAATTCACCTCACGCTTAAATGCACCGACCGATTGCAGCCAAGGTGCGATGGGGGATGCCATGCCAGGCATGTTGTCGACCGCAAGGCCCAATAGCGTGTCCATGCGGCCGTAATTACCGTTGAAGAAGTCGATATAGCCGGATCGCTCAAACACAAGGGCGATCTCGATACACTCGTCTTGCGACAAGCCTTCCTGCATCGCTTCGTCAATGGCGCATCGGAAACCGACCAGGAAATCGTCGCCTGCCTGGCGTCGGATTTCCTCGAATACCATCAGGCCAAAGCGGCAACGATTTTCCAAAGAGCCGCCATAGGTGTCGGTGCGTTTGTTGGTGCTGGGGGAGAGAAATTGGCCGATCAGGTGTGAATTACCGAGGGTCTCGATTCCATCGAGCCCGCCTTCCTTGCAGCGCCGCGCGGATTGGCCGTATGCCTTCACCACGCGCGCGATATCGTCATCGTCCATCTCCTTCGGGAAACTGCGGTGCAGTGTCTCCCGAATGGCGGAGGGGCCGATGGTCGGAAGCCAATGGCCCGCATAAGGTTCGCCGCGCCGCCCGAGATGGGTGATCTGGCACATGATGGCCGCGCCGTATTGATGAACGCGCTTGGAGAATTGGGTGAGATAGGGGATCACCTCGTCATCACCGACATAGAGTTGTTGGAAGACGGAAGGTGAATCTAGTGCCACGTTCGAGGAGCCGCCGAACATGGTGAGCCCGATCCCGCCCCGGGCTTTTTCCTCGTGATAACGTTGATAGCGCTCCTTCGGCATGCCGCCTTCTTCCAATCCGCACGCATGGCTGGTGCTCATGAAGCGGTTTTTGAAGGTGACGTGGCGGATGGTCAGCGGCTGGAAAAGGGGATCGGTCATGATTTCTGTCTTCAATGGTCGCATGAACTACATTCTGTATTAATATCATGAACTACATTCTGTATTAATATATGGAGCGCCACTCGGCTTCGCAGAGCCCCGTGGGCAATTGATAGTAGGGAGACGGCTTCGATGGCTCGTTTGGAAACCATACCATCCAGCGAACAGAAAATGGTAATCGAGCTCGATTGCTCTGGCTTCGAGGGACGCGAACCGTTCGTAGCACCGAAGCCCATGAGCGAGCGCCGCGTCGCTATCCTCTCGACCGCGGCGCTGAATATGCGCGGCGATGCGATTTACGAGCGGGACGCGACGGACTTCCGGGTGATACCGGGAGATGTCGATCCAGCAGATGTCGTGATGAGTCATGTCTCGGTGAATTTCGACCGAACCGGATTCCAACAGGATTTGAACGTGTGCTTCCCAATCGAGCGGATGCATGAGTTGGCCGAAGAGGGGTTGATAGGCTCGGTTGGGAATTTTCATTTTACGGTCTCCGGCGCAGCACATCCAAGCGATCTTGATGCGTCCGCACGATCAATGGCGCGAACCATGAAGGAGGATGGGGTCGATACCGTCTTGCTGGTTCCCATATGACCGAAATGCACGCGCGCCGTTGGCGGGCTTGGCGTTATATTCGAGGAAGAAGGGCTGGCGACGACACAGATCAGCCTGATTAGGATTCACACGGAAAAGACCAATCCACCGCGGGCACTCTGGGTACCGTTCGAGCTTGGCCGGCCGATTGGTGTGCCGAACGATTCTGCTTTTCAAAAGCGGGTGTTGATGGCGGCTCTGGCGTTGTTGGACCGGGAGAGTGGCCCCGTGCTGGTGGATTATCCGGAAGACGTGCCAGAGGGAAGCGACGCGGTGGGCGAGGATGAGATGACCGGCATGGTTTGTCCCATCGATCTGCCACGTATTCCCGATGCGGACGCGCCGGCGAGCGAACTTGGTCGTACACTTCTGGCAGAGATGGACAGTCTGGCACCGTGGTACGATCTGGCGGTTCGGACACGCGGGCGCACCACTGTCGGACCGAGTGGCCTTGGTATCAAGGATGCAGCAAAGTTCGTCTCAGCATTCCTTGAAGATCAAGAAGCGCCTGCCCCTCGTGACGACTTGTTGAAGGGGCGTGTTCTGAAACTCGCATATGAAGATATGAAGGCTTACTACACGGAAGCGATCACCGCGCAGCCCGGTTACGGGGCGAGCCTTCGGGTTGAGAATTGGTTGTTCAACGAGACCGTCTTCGGCAAGACGCTGTGGACCTTGCGCGGTATCTGTCGCGACAGCGACGACGAGTATTACCAATATCTCGGCCGCAACTCGATCGTGCCGGACCGTCAGGTTGATTTGATGGAACGGGCGGCTCAAGTTGCTGAATAATTCTGTTGTCATTCTGACGAGCCTTATGACGAAGAGCCGCCACGTCGGCATGTTTCTGTCCGAATGACACCTGCCATTACATTTGCATTGGTTAGCTTAGCCGCTGCGGGTTGCCTGGATGTGACCTTCAAACGCTTCTCACAGAAGGAACGTTCGCGGGGAATGTACGTTTTCGGCTGTGGGGTCGTCTGGCTCACGTTGCAGCTAATCTATTTAGCAGCGAACGACACGCAACTGGTGTTCGACGAGACTACCATTCTGTTTGGCCTTGTGACCGGCATTGTGATCGCCTTGGCCAATATTCTACTGATTGAAAGTCTGACCGGTCTCGACGTGAGTCTGGGCTCTATGATCTACCGGTTGAACACGATCGGTGTCGTGGCGATTTCGTTTCTGCTCCTCTCGGAAGATGTGGGCGTCTTCAAGATCATCGGGATCGGTGTGGGGGTTTTTGCAGTGATCCTGCTTTATCGGGGTACTGAAAATGACGACAGAGGGGTAGCGATACCGCTGCTCTTCTTCATTCTTGCAATTGCGGCGTCTATTTTTCGGGCGGTTTATGGGGTCGCTTCGAAATATGCATTAGAACAAGGTGCAGCACCGGAAGGGATGCTGATCATCGCCGCTGGATGCTGGATCATCGGTGGCCTTGTTTATGCAGCACTCCGCGAGCGACGGGTGCGGATAACCGGCAAGAAGGCCGTCTATGCTTTCGTCTCAGGTATCCTGAGCTTCATTGTTGCTAACGCTTTGATTGAAGCCCTTCGGTTAGGGGAAGCCAGTGTTGTGGTGCCGGTTGCGAACTTGAGCTTTGCGGTGGCCATGGTGATTTCGGTCGGTCTTGGCATGGAAGCTCTGGCGGCGCGGAAGTACGTTGCTATCGGTTGTGCTATTCTATCGGTATTTCTGCTGGCGCAAACGGCTTAGACGGCATTTGGTGAAACTTCACGGCATTAAATAGGACACGGATTATGGAATACGGCGTCACCATGTTCGTTACTGATTATTCGATCTCGGCGACGGAACTTGCGATCGCGGTGGAGGAGCGCGGGCTCGACGCGTTG
>CAJWTF010000114.1 GCA_913046825.1 uncultured Rickettsiales bacterium
CTATTATTTCGCCAGAGATGGCAAGTAAACCGTCGTGATCATCCAGCTGCGGTCGGGAACACTGAAAGCGGCCGGAGCAGGCGGTATTAAATGTATCATCGTCGAAGTGGTGATGCCGGGAATTGACGGCAATATGCTATTGCGTTGAATTCGCCGGATCGTTTCGTGCCGGTCGTGATGATCAGCGGCATGGTTGATCACAGATGTTTGACGACGGCACGGGATGCCGGTGGGAATGTATTTGTGGCGACACCTTTCTCACCTGATAGCATCTTTAAGCGCATTCAGAAACTCATCGAGAGCCCGAGGCAGTTTGTCTACACGCCCACGTATTTCGGGCCCGACCGCCGACGCACCAAGGGTTACGTTGAGGAAGAGTGCCGAAAGCTCACCGAAGCTGATTGTGAGATCGTTTATTTCGGCAAAGATCCCGGCAAATTCCGCAAGGATAAACCGCCGGTCTGGCTGTTTCGCATGCCCAACCGCTTAAAAGAAAAATCAAACGGGGGTGATTTCGAATTTAGTGCGGACGGAGGATTGGCCGACACGGATATTCTGGAAGCTGATAAGAGCCAGATTGCCGAAATGGCCGACGATTATACGGATTGGGTAAAAGATTCCATCACCGATTTGGTGAATGCGCATGAAGAGGCGCAGGCTAGTTTCGGGCAGGCCGAGGAACAAATGAAAAGCGCGATCTAGAAGATCAACCTTCTGGCCCACGAATTGCGCGGCGAGGGCGGCGTCTTCGGCTACCCACTGATCACGGAATTCGGTAAATCCTTGTAAAATTGCACCGGCGCCAGTGCTCGCGTGACTGAAAACCTACTTGAATTCATCAAAGCCCATATCGACGGCATAACCTCCGTGATCAAGGGTAGTATGAAAGGCGACGGGGGACCACTCGGCAAGGAAATGTTGGAGAGCCTCGAAGCCGCAAAGAAGAAATATTCGGGGGCCCGGCAAAAGCCGCTTAACGGATTTCAACGGTGAGGTTTGGAGGTTTCTAAGCCGCCGGACCTTCCGTATCGAGGCCCATCAGGTTTCGGGCAAAGTCACGAGCTGAGAACGATTGAAGGTCGTCGATGCCTTCGCCGACGCCGATTGCGCGAACCGGAAGCCCGAAACGGTCCGCCAAAGCCACCAAGACGCCGCCTTTGGCAGTACCGTCCAGTTTTGTGACCACCAGACCGGTAACAGAAACCATTTCCTTGAATGTTTCGACTTGCGCGATGGCGTTCTGTCCCGTGGTGGCGTCGAGCACCAGCACCACGTCATGCGGTGCATTCGGATCTAGTTTTTGGATGACTCGCTGAATTTTCTCCAACTCCGCCATCAAATTCCTTTTGTTGTGCAGACGGCCCGCTGTATCGACCAAAAGCACATCGGCATTGGCCGACCGGGCGCGTTCGATCGCATCGTAGATGAGACCCGAGGCATCGCTGCCGGTTTCTCGTGCAACGACTGGGCATCCCGTACGCTCGCCCCAAACACTCAATTGCTCGATCGCCGCGGCGCGAAATGTGTCGCCCGCCGCCAGCATCACGTTTTTTCCATCTAAGACCAATTGCTGTGCCAACTTGCCGATGGTCGTGGTTTTACCGGTGCCGTTGACGCCGACGACGAGCACGATGTGGGGACGATTTTCCGTTTTGATTTCCAATTCAACGGCGACCGGTGCCAAGATATCCGCGATATCCTCCGCCAGCATTCCTCGGATTTCGTCAGCATCGATATCACGCTCGATGCGGCGTTTGGCCAAGCCTTCCGCAAGACGTGCGGCGTTCGCCGGGCCTAAATCCGCTGTAATAAGGACGTCTTCAAGCTCCTCGATAGCAGTTGCGTCGAGGCGCCGCCGCGTGAAGACACCGGCTATACCGTCGACTAGACGCGACGATGATTTCGAAAGCCCCGCCTTTAAGCGGCTGAACCACCCGCCGCCGCTCATGTGGCTCGCCTGGCGATAAGGGTTGCCTGCAATCGCCCGTTCGCATCGACGTGATCGACCCGAGCCCTCACGATATCTCCCGGCGTGCCCGGCGACTCGATTTCGATGGGCGCGAAAGCGGTGGTGTGACCCTTTGTCTGCGTCTCCAGCAATATTTCTTCCGTAATCCCGATTCGGCTGTCGAGATATTGCCGCGCGGCCGTGTCGCCTGCGGCACGCAGCCGTACTGCTCTTGATTTCCGTTCCGCTATTTCGACCGGTGGCATGCGTGACGCAGGTGTGCCCGGACGTTCCGAATAGGGAAAAATGTGCAGCCAAGTTAGGCCACAATCCGAAATCAAATCCAAGGTATTTTGAAACATGGCCTCGGTCTCGGTGGGAAAGCCTGCGATCACGTCCGCACCGAAAACGACATCCGGGCGTAAATTTCGCAGCTCTTCACAAAGTGCCACAGCCTGCGCGCGCGAGTGTCGGCGCTTCATGCGTTTCAATATCATATCGTCACCGGCTTGTAGCGAGAGATGCAGGTGCGGCATCAACCGTTCTTCGTCGGCGATTAGACGTTTCAGATCGTCATCGATCTCGATACAATCGATCGACGAAATTCGCAGCCGTTGTAAATGCGGTACATTGGCGAGCAGACGCCGCGTCATCTGCCCGAGACTGGGCTGTCCCGGCAGATCGACGCCATAGGATGAGATGTCGACGCCGCTGAGAACAATTTCGCGATACCCATTGTCGATCAAGGCGCCTACTTGCCGAGTGATTTCGCCGATCGGCACGGAACGGCTGTTGCCGCGCCCGTAGGGGATGATGCAGAAAGTACAGCGATGGTCACACCCTTGTTGTACCTGCACGAAGGCACGCGCTCTGTCCTCGAAGCCGCGGATAAGATGGCTGGCGGTTTCGCGCACTGACATGATGTCATTCACCAAGACTGGCACGTCCGAGCGATAACTGGCGGCATCGAGTTTTTCCGCATTGCCGATCACGCGGTCGACTTCCGGCATGGCGGCATAAGCCGTCGGATCGATCTGCGCGGCGCAGCCGGTAATCACGATCTGTGCCTCCGGTCGCCGCCGCCGGATGCGTCGGATGGCTTGGCGCGCTTGGCGTTCCGCTTCCTTGGTCACTGCACAGGTATTGACTACGACGATATCCTCGGCGCCCGCCGCCGTCGCTTGTTCGCGGATAACTTCTGATTCATACGCGTTCAGCCGGCATCCGAAGGTGATGATCTCCGGTGAATGTTTCACGGGTTTCATTCGCTGTTATAAAGGCCGGAAAAACTCGTCGCCACTGGGCCACTTAACAAAACGTGGCCGTCCGCGCGCCAAGTTGCCGTCAAAATACCACCATCGGCGACGATTTCCGAAGTCCGCGCGTCAATAATGCCGCGCTGAGCGGCCGCGACCACGACCGCACAAACTCCACTCCCGCAGGCAAGCGTAATGCCGACACCGCGCTCCCAGACCCGCATACGCAATCGACCGTCGTCCATGCGGGAGACAAACTCGACATTGGTCTTCTCCGGGAACAGTTCGTGCGTCTCGACCAGAGGGCCGATCCGCTCGACGTCGACCGCCTCGGCATCGTCCACGAAAAAGACGCAATGTGGGTTTCCCATGCCCACCGCGACAGGATTGGAAATTCCGTCGAGCTGAAGTGGTAGACGTAAGGTGTCCGTATCGCTTGCAAGCGGTACTGCCGACCAGTGGGTTTGCGCCGGACCCATATCGACAGTGACCTGTCCGTTCGAATCCATTTCGGCATTCAGGACGGTCGCCAGCGTTTCAATCGTCAGATTTTGCCGGCCCTCCTCAGCCATGATTTTGGCGGCGGCGCAGCGTGTCCCATTCCCGCAAGCGCCGGCCTCAGAGCCGTCTGCGTTGTGAAAGCGGAACCGAATATCCGCGCCATTCAGTGGCGCTTCGATCAGCACGATCTGGTCGCACCCGATACCTTTATGCCGATTAGCTATCGCCGACATGGTTGCAATCGACGGCAATGCAACCTGCGCACGCAGATCGAGTACAACGAAATCGTTGCCCGCGCCATGCATCTTAATAAAGGGTATTGTCGACATGCCGTGATCTGGCGGGCGATTGCCGCGCCGGCCCATCAATTTGTTGTATCCGAAACGCCTTATAGGGTGCGCCGGGCGGGGCTGTCTACTGCTTTACGGCACATCACCGCTTACTCGTTCTCGGAAAGTATCCTCAGGAGGTTCAAATCTTTTTGTCGGAATTGTCTGTTGGTAATCTAATAATTTGCCTCGATTAGCTTCTCGCATTCCTGGTCTATGCCAATCGATGTGATGGATTTGACAGCATCGGAGTTTGCCGAAGTCTGGGCGGTAAGAGGCGCTTTGTTGAAAATTTTTTTGACCTTAGTGTCTAAAGCCATGGAAATTTCATAAAGTCGGTCTGCGCCAATTCTATTGGCACCACTTTCGTACTTTTGGACTAGCCTGAAACTTACGCCAATTTCGTTTCCCAATACCGTTTGGCTGAGACCAAGTTCACGCCGACGCGCTCGAGTACGCTGACCAACGTGAAAATCAATGGGATTTGGTTTCCGCGCAACGTTGCACGCTATATAATAAAAGGACCTCTATCGTTAGGTAATGCGAAGATAATTTCGCACCGCTAAAAATGTATAATATTGAGCAGCAGGAAGTAGATAAGCAAGTTCGGTAAAGCTTCTCAGTCGTAATCTTCTTCCCTATTTACGCTGGCAAACAGCGTGCCGAACCTTGACTCGGTGGAGCAATAACGGTAGAAGCCGTCCGGTTTTCCAAGGGAACGCTAATTTCCCGGCCTCAAGGGGCTCCGCCAGTCCGCGAGTGTTCGCGCACTGGCGCTGTTGGCGTTTTCTGCATTGGGATATATGGAACGGCAATGTTTGACACGTTAAGCGATCGCCTGGGAGATATTTTTGACAGCCTCACGCGTCGTGGGGTCCTAAAAGAGCAGGATGTCGACGGGGCGATGCGCGAGATTCGTGTAGCGTTGTTGGAAGCCGATGTCGCATTGCAGGTCGTCCGTGATTTTATTGCCAAGGTAAAGCCTGCCGCCTTGGGCCGAGAGGTCCTGCGGTCCGTCACGCCGGGCCAGATGGTAGTCAAGATCGTCCACGACGAATTGACCGCAATGCTTGGCGACGATACCGACGCGGGTGTCAGCTTGGCGGCCACATCGCCCGTGCCGATCCTTTTGGTTGGCTTGCAAGGCTCAGGTAAGACCACCACGGCGGCGAAACTCGGCCTGCGGTTGAAGACCCGCGACAAGAAAAAAGTACTGATGGCGTCGCTCGATGTATATCGCCCGGCCGCGCAACAGCAATTGGCCGTTCTCGGCGAGCAGTCGGAGGTCGCGACCTTGCCTGTCGTCGACGGGCAGCAACCGGTCGACATCGCGAAGCGCGCGATGCAGGCAGGCCGTCTTGGCGGATACGATGTGGTAATTCTCGATACCGCCGGTCGCCTTCACGTCGACGAGATGTTGATGGACGAAGTGGCCGCGGTGCGCGCGGTCAGCGACCCACATGAAGTCTTACTCGTCGCCGATGCGATGACCGGTCAAGACGCGGTCAACGTTGCGGAGAACTTCAATACCCGGGTTGGATTGACCGGAATTGTTCTGACCCGGGTCGACGGCGATGCGCGTGGCGGCGCGGCGCTATCCATGCGCGCGGTGACTGGATGCCCGATCAAGATGATCGGTGTCGGCGAAAAACTAGATGAATTTGAGGATTTTCACCCGGAACGGATTGCCAACCGCATCCTTGGCATGGGCGACGTGGTTAGTCTCGTCGAAAAAGTGTCTGAGACGGTTGAGGCGGAGCAAGCTGAAAAGCTCGCGAAGAAGCTTCAAAAAGGCGAAATGGATTTGAACGATCTGGCCGATCAACTGGATCAAGTGCAGAAAATGGGAGGTCTTGGCGGTTTAATGGGAATGCTTCCCGGTGTTGCAAAAGCGCAAAAACAAATGGCCGAGGCGAATATCGACGAAAAGATGATCCGACGCCAAAGGGCCATTATCTCGTCCATGACAATCGATGAGCGCCACCGCCCTAAAGTGATTCAAGCGTCACGGAAACGCCGTATTGCGACAGGCTCAGGCACATCCGTGCAAGAAGTAAACAAGCTGCTGAAGCAGTTTCAAATGATGAACAAGATGATGAAGAAGGTAGGTAAAATGGGGAACAAGGGGCTGATGCGCCATGGTCTTCCCGGGATGCCGCCCGGCTTCGGTTGAGCCGGGCCTTCTTGCAAAACCGATTTAACAAAGTTGGAGAAACGACAACATGTCATTGAAAATCAGACTAGCGCGTGGGGGAGCGAAAAAGCGTCCCTTCTACCGCATCGTTGTCGCCGATTCCCGGATGCCCCGGGATGGGCGTTTCATCGAGCGGGTCGGCACCTACAATCCGATGTTGCCGAAAGAACATCCGGAGCGGGTCAACCTCAAAACTGAGCGGATCCAACACTGGTTGTCCGTCGGCGCACGTCCGTCAGACCGGGTGGCGAAGTTCTTGGGAGGTGCGGAAATTCTTCCGATGCCAGTACCGCGTGAGCAAACCAAGAAGAATCTTCCGAAAGCCAAGGCGCAAGAGCGCTTGAAGGAAGCTGAAGAGAAGGCTGCTACCGCTGCCGAGGAAGCCGCCGCACCAGTGGAAGAAGCCCCCGCCGAGGAAGCTGCCGCCGAAGAGGCTCCGGCTGAAGAAGACAAGGCAGAAGGCTGAGGCTTAGAGAACGTGCGTAACGAGGCAATAGATATGTCGAACCGTAAGCTTTGTGTTGGAGTGATTACCGCTCCGCGCGGTGTGCGGGGCCAGGTCCGGGTGAAGAGCTTCACCGCGGAGCCGGACGATATTGTCAAGTACGCACCGCTGACCAATGCCGACGGCAGTACAGAATACCGTCTTGAGATTGTCGGCCACGCAAAGGGTGTTTTGCTGGCGCGGGTCGAAGGTATCAAGAACCGTGAGGGTGCCGAAGCCCTGCGCGGATTAGAATTGTTTGTTGACCGCGACGTCCTGCCGGACGGCGAGGATGAGGACGATTTTTATTATGCGGATCTTATCGGTCTCTCCGCCGTTCTGCACGATGGCAGTGTCTATGGCACTGTGAAGGCGATGCACGACTTCGGGGCCGGTGACATGATCGAACTGTCGCTCGACGGCAGCGGCAATATCATCTTGCCGTTCACGAAAGTGGTCGTGCCGGGAGTCGATATCGCTAACGGTCGGATCGTTGTCGACCCACCGGAGATGTTCGGCGACCCCGAACCCGCCCAACCGAATCAGAACGGCGAGGAGGACGCGCAATGAACGTTTGGACAGCAACCGTTCTTACCCTGTTTCCCGGCATGTTTCCGGGATTCTTGGGGCACTCCTTGCCCGGGACGGCATTGTCAGATGGTAAATGGGTTTTGGAAGCGCAGGATATTCGCGACCAGGCCACGGACCGTCATCGCAGCGTCGACGACACGCCCTTCGGGGGCGGAGCTGGTATGGTGATGCGGGCGGATATCGTGGATGCGGCGCTCAATGCCGCGGACGCGGGAAACCGGCCGGAAATATATCTCTCGCCGAGAGGCCGCCATCTCGACCAAGCCATGGTTGAGGAGTTTGCCTCCGGCGATGGCGTAGTTCTGTTATGCGGACGTTATGAAGGCCTAGACGAGCGGGTCATCGAGGCGCGCGGCATGCGGGAAGTCAGTCTTGGCGATTTCGTTCTGTCGGGCGGTGAAGGGGCGGCGATGTCGCTCATCGACGCTTGCGTCCGGTTGTTGCCAGGCGTTCTCGGCGCGCCGGAATCGCTGGAGGAGGAAAGTTTTCAATCGGGGCTCTTGGAATATCCCCAATACACACGTCCCGCCGAATGGCAGGGCAGAGCGGTGCCTGAGGTATTACTTAGCGGGCACCATGAACGGATTCAACACTGGCGGCTTGCACAGGCCCAGAAAACGACCCGCGAACGGCGTGTTGATCTCTGGTCCCGGTATGTTGCTGGACTCAACGAAGCGAGGGTTTCGTCATGAATATTATCGAACAATTGGAAGCCGAACAGATCGAAAAATTGGTGGCCGAACGACCGGTCCCAGAATTTGGTCCAGGAGATACCTTACGTGTGAACGTGAAGGTCGTTGAAGGTACGCGGGAGCGTGTACAGGCCTTCGAGGGTGTTTGCATCGCGCGGCGTAACGCCGGCGTTAACAGCGCCTTCACGGTCCGCAAGATTAGCTATGGCGAGGGCGTGGAACGCGTATTCCCGCTCTATAGCCCGCGGATTGAATCGATCGATGTGGTGCGCCGGGGCGATGTCCGTCGTGCCAAGCTCTATTATCTGCGCGGCCGCCGCGGTAAGAGCGCGCGGATTGCCGAGAAGGCGACGCGCCGCGATGTCGAAGTGCCGTCGACTGGCACACCGGCACCGGCACCGACAGTCGAGGCGCCCGCAAGCGAGGATTGATCTCGGCCGCTGGCGATAGAAGATTAAGAGTCTTACTCAAGGAATGAGGACGGAACATGGCGACGCCCCGCACGCTTCTCGATAAAATTTGGGAAACGCATTTGGTCGATCAACAAGAGGACGGCACCTGCCTGCTCTATATCGACAGACATATCATTCATGAGGTGACGAGCCCGCAGCCTTTCGAAGGGTTGAGCATGGCGGGCCGGAAAGTCCGGCGTCCGGAACTCACCTTGGCGGTGATCGATCACAATATCGCCACCGACCTGAATGAAGACATTCCGGAAGACTCGCAACTTCAGATCGATACCTTGCGACGGAATTGTGCCGATTTCGGCGTCGAGCTGTTCGAAGTCGATGATCCTCGCAACGGCATCGTTCATATCATCGGCCCGGAGCAGGGCTTCACGTTGCCGGGCGTCACCTTGGTATGCGGCGATAGCCACACGGCGACGCACGGGGCGCTCGGGGCTTTGGCGTTTGGCATCGGCACGTCTGAGGTCGAGCATGTCATGGCCAGCCAGACGCTGTTGCAAGCACCAGTCAAAAGCATGCGCGTCACCGTAAATGGCGAGTTGCCGGCGGTATGCACGGCGAAGGATCTGATCCTTGCGTTGATCGGTAAGATCGGCACTGGCGGCGGTACTGGCCACGTTATTGAATACACCGGCCCGGCCATCAGTGCCTTGTCGATGGAAGGCCGCATGACGGTTTCCAATATGAGCATAGAGGCGGGTGCACGCGCCGGCCTAATCGCGCCGGATGAAAAGACGTTTGAGTATCTGAAAGGTCGTCCCTATGCGCCGCAGGGCGCCGATTGGGATGCGGCTGTCGCCTATTGGAAGACGCTGCCGTCCGACCCAGGTGCCAAATACGACACCGAGGTGACCTTGGATGTCGGCGATATTGATCCGCAAGTGACATGGGGAACGAGCCCGGAGAATGTTATTTCGATCAGAGGCGCCGTTCCCGACCCGAAAGATGCACCGAACGCGGATAAAGCGGCGTCGATTAAACGGTCAAACGAATATATGGGCCTGCAGCCGGGCACAAAGATGACCGATATTGAGATCGATACGGTTTTCGTTGGTGCTTGCACCAACGGCCGGATCGAAGATATTCGCGCCGCCGCAGAAGTCGCCAAGGGCCGCAAGGTCAAGGAAGGTATCCGCACTCTGATCGTGCCGGGCTCTGGATTGGTCAAAAAACAAGCCGAAGACGAAGGACTGGCGCAGATTCTTATCGACGCTGGATTCGATTGGCGGGAGCCTGGGTGTTCGATGTGTTTGGCGATGAACGTCGATCGTTTGCAACCGGGCGAACGCTGTGCCGCCACCTCGAACCGTAACTTCGAAGGTCGCCAAGGCCGCGGTGGACGCACGCATCTCGTTAGTCCCGCGATGGCGGCGGCGGCGGCGATTACGGGTAAGCTCACCGACGTACGCGAGTTGATATCATGAGCAAACGCACACCGGCAAATATCGAGAAAGTGCCGTTGACTGGCGTAGACCACCTCTTTGGGCGCGATCTGCGTACTGGTGGTTGGTTCGTCGAAGAAGGGCTCGCCGCGCGCGGTCGTGGGCGGCCATCCTTGCGCAGCGATGAGCGGCCGAGTGAGAACACGCCGGACCCCGCTGTGATTTGGGCGCTTCGGAACAGGCGGCGCGGATAGAGAAGGACAAGAGCGATGCGAAAATTTACGACACTTACGGGCGTTGCGGCACCGATGGATCGGATCAACATCGACACCGACCAGATCATCCCCAAACTACATCTGCGCACGATCAAGCGCACGGGGCTTGGGATTTTCGCGTTCGAGGAAGCGCGCTACGACGTCGACGGCAACGAAATTCCAGATTTCATCCTCAACAAGGAACCCTACCGGAATGCCGAGATCATCGTCGCCGGTGATAATTTCGGCTGTGGCTCATCACGCGAACATGCTCCGTGGGCGCTCACTGATTTTGGAATTCGCTGCGTCATTTCGACCAGTTTTGGCGACATCTTCTACAACAACAGTATGAAGAACGGCTTGGTGCCGATACGCGTCAACCGCGAGGATCTAGACGCACTGATGGCCGATGCCAAGGACGCCGAAAACCCGGAACTGACAATCGATCTCGAAAATCAGGAAATCCGCCGTCCCAATGGTGGTGTTATCAAGTTCGACTTCGATGAGTTCCGTCGTAATTGCTTGATCAATGGGCTCGATGATATTGGCCTGACCTTGCAGAAGGACGATGCGATCAACGCATTCGAAGACAAGCGCAAGGAAGCGATGGATTGGGTCGAGCGCGGCACCGGCGTCTGATCCAGCGACATTCAATTAGGCACGAATAATACTGGGGAGAGGCACGCATGCCCGCGAATAAGAAGCTTTTGGTTTTACCGGGCGATGGAATCGGCCCGGAAGTGATGGATCAAGTCGTACGCGTCGTGGAATGGTTCGGCGACAAGCGCGCGGTCGGGTTCGACGTACAGGAAGACCTGGTCGGTGGTGCCGCTTATGACAAGCACGGTACGCCGTTGACCGACGCGACTCTGGCCAAGGCCATGGATGTCGACGCGGTGCTGTTCGGCTCCGTCGGTGGCCCGCAATATGACGATGCCCCCCGGGACAAACGTCCGGAAGCGGGTCTGCTGCGGTTGCGCAAGGAAATGGACCTGTTCGCGAACCTTCGCCCGGCGATGACCTTCGAGGGATTGCTCGATGCATCCTCGTTGAAGGAAGATGTGGTGCGCGGATTAGATATGATGATCGTGCGTGAATTGACTTCCGGCATTTATTTCGGCGAGCCGCGCGGGGTAGAGGTTATGGCCGACGGCAAACGCCGCGGTTTTGATACGCAGACCTATACGGAAGACGAAATCCGCCGCGTCGCGGAGGTCGGGTTTGAGTTGGCGCGTGAGCGAGGCAACATGGTCCATTCGGTCGAGAAGGCGAATGTGATGGAATCCGGCGTTTTCTGGCGGGAGATCGTCACAGACCTTCATAAGACGTCTTACGCGGATGTCACGCTCGAGCATATGTATGCGGACAATTGCGCCATGCAGTTGGTTCGTAATCCGAAGCAATTCGATGTCATCGTCACCGATAATCTGTTCGGCGATATCTTGTCGGATTGTGCGGCGATGCTGACGGGTTCCCTCGGCATGCTGCCCTCTGCGTCGCTCGGCGCCATGGATGAGACCGGTCGACGCCGCGCACTCTACGAGCCGGTGCATGGTAGCGCGCCGGACATTGCGGGCGAGGGCAAAGCCAATCCGCTGGCATGCTTACTCAGCTATTCCATGATGTTGCGCTATTCATTCGGTCTCGGCGAGGAAGCTGACTTGGTCGACCAAGCGGTCGCGAACGTGTTGCGCAGTGGCATCCGGACGGCCGATATCATGGGCGACGGCGACAAGGCCGTGTCGACTGGCAAGATGGGCGATGCCCTGTTGAAGGAATTGGGCGCGCTGTCGAATTGATCGAATTTTATTTTTCTGCGCAGTCGAATCCGCTTACGGTTTGCGTTCAGCCTTTTTGGATGATCGCGACATGTTAAAAGTTTTTGCTTCCATTTTCGCACTCGCAGCGACGGTTTCCTTCTCGACCTCTGCGGTCGTGATGGGATATTGTGGCGGTGGTCATGCCACGACCACACCGCAGCAGTTGGTTGATGCAACCGGCGGGCAAACTCCGATGACGCCCAAACCGACAACCTGCTTTGGCGGCTAACCGCAAAATATACGCGTGACGCGGCTCCCGAACCGGGGTGTGCTGCACTTATAGCCCGTGGCCCAAATTCAGCCGCGGTTTTTGTTTGTAGGAGTGGTAGGTAATTCTGCTTGCAATCTGACTTTAGGAACCATAAGCAACGACCAGAATTAGAACGAGTATTAAGCCATGGGTTACAAAGTTGCTGTCGCCGGTGCCACGGGCAATGTGGGCCG
>CAJWTF010000115.1 GCA_913046825.1 uncultured Rickettsiales bacterium
GATTGGGGATACTTTGCCGTGAGACGAGCAGAAAGACTGGGCGGGCCGAACCATACTATCTAACGGCTTATCTAACGGCAGAAGCCGCAATTGGCGCTTTTCAGCATTGCCCGACCCGCGAAACTTATTTCTGGCTTCTAATCCGGATTGGTGTGTCACGAGATCTTCATGTTTCTGTCATTACCGAGTCACGCGAAGGCGAAATTACTGATGATAGAGATGAATAACCATCGGAAGTAGCGGGTATGGCGACGATCAAAGTAAAAGCCCTGACGAAAACCTTTGGAAAAACCAAAAAGGTCGCTGGATGAAGTCAGTCTGAAAATCGAGCCGGGCAATATGGTCACGCTAATTAGGGCTTCCGGTTCCGGGAA
Source organism: uncultured Rickettsiales bacterium (assembly GCA_913046825.1). The sequence goes on from CAJWTF010000115.1 coordinate 375, forward strand.
ATTCAACCTGATACGCCATATTGCGGTTAAGTAATAGCAAAAAAGGGCTGATCTGATCCGCGACTCGATGGATAGCGATACACCGGTTGTCGTGTCGGTGTGGCGCAACGGTAACCGCATAATTTAGAGAGATACATGATGGATCCGATCGACAATGTGTTTCGGAAGCTTGAGGTCGAAGGTGCTGCGCGCTCTGGCATGGATGTCATCAACCAACTCGAACTTTCGCTGCAATCGGTTTTGCAGGCGGAACCGGAAGACGCCCGCACAGCATTGTTGCACGAAATTGGGCACCTGATCCATAAGCTCGGGAGCGTCACTGAGTGCGGAATCGACGACGACTTCGTGCTGTTGGTCGTCCTGCATTCGGATGCCAAGCGCTATCTTTGCCTCGCGACACCCAGCTTTTTCGATTCGCTCTCGGTCGCATTCGCGAGTCTGGAACGTCAGGGTGGGCTGTTCACCCGGGCCGGCGCCGTCGAGTACATCAACCAACCAGTTGGCGAAGCAACTGCCCGGTTGCAGCGCTGGGATGAGGGCGCGAAAGTCAAAAAATTGGAAACGCTGAAGTTGAGCCAGTTTTGGCCCAATGTCGAGGCCCACATCTGGCCTGGCGCCATTGCGGCCGAATTGAATTTCGGTCATATAGCCGAGGTGTGGAAAGTATGTCATGTTCGAAGTACTTTTGTGCTGTATGCGGCCTCCGGGTTAAACACCACGTCAAAAATGGGCGTGGCTCAAGCGTCATTGGCAACGCATGGGAGTGCATGAGAATGGTTGTCGGGATCAATGGAATGGGCCGGATCGGACGCCTGACACTTCGCGCGGCTTTGGGGGGTGTCGAACGCGATGCTTCTTGCCCGCAGCGGGACACCCGGCTTGATGTCGTCCACGTGAACGAGATTTCCGGGGGGGCCGAAACGACGGCGCACCTCCTTGAATTTGACAGCCTTCAGGGCCGCTGGCGCGCGAATATAGAAACCGAATCGGAGGACGCGATCTCGATCGGCGGCAAGAGGATCGGGTTCACCGATGCGGCCGACCCCGGCTCTGTCCCCTGGGGCGAACTGGGCTGTGACGTCGTTCTGGAATGCACGGGAAAATTCCGCAGTCGGGAAACCCTTAAGGGGTATTTTGAGCGCGGTGTTAAACGGGTAATTGTGGCCGCACCGGTCAAGGGTGTCGATGTGCTAAACATCGTGATGGGTGTGAATGACGACCGCTACGACAGGGCCTCGCACGATCTCGTCACTGCGGCTTCATGTACAACCAATTGCCTCGCCCCAGTTGTCAAAGTTGTGCATGAAGCCTTTGGAATCCGCCATGGGCAGATCACAACGATCCACAACCCCACCAATACAAACGTCGTGATCGACGCACATCACCGGGATTTGCGGCGGGCGCGTTCGGCCATGTTGTCGTTGCAACCGACGACAACTGGAAGCGCGACAGCCATAGGCCTTATTTTTCCTGAACTGGTCGGTAAGTTGAACGGCCATGCCGTTCGGGTGCCGGTGATGAACGCGAGCCTGACCGATTGCGTGTTCGAACTGAACCGCGAAACGGATTCCGACGAGGTCAATAATCTGTTCTGGGAAGCTGCGGCCGGACCACTTGCGGGTATTCTCGGGTTCGAGAGCCGTCCTCTGGTTTCCGCTGATTTCGCGCGCGACAGCCGCAGCTCCATCATTGATGGGCCGAGCACTATGGTCACGGACGGTACGCTCCTAAAAGTGTATGCATGGTATGATAATGAGCTGGGGTATTCCTGCCGTATGGTCGATCTGGCGAAAAAGCTGATAGCCGAAGGTCCATAAGAATGTCATGCGCAACTATCTGATCGTCACTGCTTCCTATTGGGGTTTTACTCTGACGGACGGAGCGTTGCGGATGCTCGTCCTCCTGCATTTTTACAGGCTCGGCTATTCGCCCTTCACGCTGGCTTTTCTTTTTCTGCTTTACGAGGCTGCAGGTATAATCGCAAATCTCGGCGGGGGCTGGATGGCGACTCGTTTCGGCATCCGGCGAATGCTCGGACTTGGTCTCGGGCTTCAGATCGTTGGCCTTATGTGTTTGTCGGTGATGAGCCCCGAATGGAGCGTGGCGTTCTCCATTGTCTGGGTTCTGGCTGCACAGGGACTTGCCGGCGTTGCAAAGGATATCACCAAGACTGCGTCCAAATCGGCGATCAAGATTACGTCGGTGGATGGAAACAACCAAATGTTCCGATGGGTCGCCTGGTTCACGGGATCGAAGAATGCGACGAAGGGGATTGGTTTTTTCGCCGGTGGCTTGCTTCTCGACGCCGCCGGTTTCGAATACGCGCTTTGGTCGATGGCGGGATTGCTGGGCTTCATACTCTTCGCCTGCGTCCCTTCGCTGCCTTCGCGGCTCGGCGTGTCCGCGTCTTCGAAGACAGTTCGCGAACTTTTTGGGAAATCGAAAGGCGTCAATATTCTCGCCGCCGCCCGCATTTTCATGTTCGGCGCACGCGACGTTTGGTTCGTTGTCGGATTGCCAGTATTTCTCTATTCGGCCGGTTGGAGCTTCTGGGAGGTTGGCGGGTTTCTGGCCGTTTGGACCATAGCGTACGGAGCTATCCAGGCCATTGCGCCCTCGCTGGTGCGCAGAAGCAAAGACGGGTTGAGTCGGGAGGTGCCGGCCGCGCGTTTGTGGGGGTATGGGCTGGCCGCCGTACCCGCCTTGCTGATTGGCGCGCTGGAACTCGGCGATGCATTGTCCGTCTCCCCCCAGATGATTGTTGTTGTAGGGCTGACAATTTTCGGTCTGCCATTCGCCGTCAACTCGTCGCTCCATTCCTATCTCATACTGGCCTATGCGGGGTCCAGGAAGGCAGCGGAAGATGTCGGATTTTACTATGCCGCAAATGCTGCCGGGCGACTGATGGGAACGCTTCTTTCCGGTGCGCTATACCAGGTTGGGGGGCTTACGGCGTGCCTGCTGGCATCGTTCGTCATGCTGGCTTTGTCCGCCGCAATCTCGATGGCACTTCCGCCCCGCACGATACCCGACATACCGCCTTTTGCAGATGGGTAAATCCAGTTTATGCCAAGGCTTGGCAGGATCCTTTTCAAGGCGGCCCGGTCGATGCCGGGAAGGGCAGTCCTTCACTCGAACGGATGAAAATCTGGTTTGTGGTGTCACCCGTTTGTCCGGCGGAATCCGCCCGAAAAGTTAAGGTGTATATAACGAATAATACTGTTGCGCTGAAGGGTTTATTTATCGATAAAACATCGGCTGGCTGGCCGTTGGCTCCGCTTAATCATGAAGCGTGGATAAAGATTTTTCCCTGTTCGTGCGCGTCGGAGAAGATGGTCTGAACCTCGACAATATCGGCAGCCATTTGGGACTACCTACGTTGCCCTTCGCCCATGGTCTGTTGACATTGGTTCAGGGAGGGCTCGCTATGTAGGAAAGCCGGGGGAGGGAGATAATAAACCGCGCCGATTATGCGGCAACGACCGCTCTGCTTTTTTTCTGAACGACGGATGCTGCGTCGGCGTCACCCAGAACGAAGAGGCAGCCGCGTGATGTGATGCGCCCCCTTTTTTGTAGGCATATAACGAAAATCCGGAAATACAGCTTTAAATGCGATTGTCTTTCGCCTGCGAGAATTTCTGCCTTTTAGCGAAAGCTCTCGCTCGGACAAACCATAAAGATAGCTGTAACCGAGCACACCAAGATATAAATTTTTTTCCAAAGTGGATGCTTATTGCGGTTGGCTATTTGACCCTAGGCTCGATCAGCCCGTTAGATGATCAGTTGTCATGAAATTTTAAGAATTCAATCACATTAGTTTAATAAAACGGGAGGATATTGGCTGAGTACTGAATGAGTCGTCTCTTTTGGTCAGCAATAATTCCAGCAAGGTCTTCTGTCGAATGACGCTCCAATATTCCCGACACACGTGGTTCAAGGTTTTGTCCAAGGCGTCTCCCAAAAGTCTGGAAGCAGCTTGGGACCAAACTGGGGATACGCGACCATTCCACCAGCTGCGTGCACCGGAAACTGGCCTGGGTATGGTTCGCGGACGCGCCGACGGCACGGGCCAAGCTTTCAATTTGGGCGAGACAACGATCACCCGCTGCGTTCTGAAAGCCTCGGATTCTGCGAGTGGCGGCGAAATTATGGGTATCGGTTATGTCGTTGGACGCGATAAGCGCCACGCAGAGCTCATCGCTCGCTTTGATGCAGTATTTCAAGACAGTGCCATGAATGACGATGATCGCGACCGCATTCTCGCGCCGCTGGCGAAAGAACGTCTCGACCTCGTCAGTACCGCCAGCGCCAAAACGGCCACCACTAAAGTTGATTTCTTCACCTTGGTTCGGGGGGAATAGGACGATGTCTGCAGTGATTGCCGAAGTTCCGGAACTACAGGATGCGGTATTCGACGCCCAGCGCTCTTTTCGGATCACCTTGGACGCCCTTGCCCATCCCGGACGTGTGTATCGAATCCCGAGCCAATCCGACGGTGTCCCCGAACTCGCGCCCGCGGGGGTGTCGATCTGCCTGTGTCTGCTCGATCAAACAACGAGCCTTTGGCTCGATCCGCAATTACAGGCGACGCCAGCGGCCTCGTTCTTCCACTTTCATACCGGCTGCAAGGTAACGGACAATCCCGGAGAAGCCGGGTTCGCGATCATTAGGCGCGCGGAAGCTTTCGGCAGCATCCCGGAGTTTCCTCTCGGAACGCCGGAGTATCCCGATCGCTCCGCAACGCTTATCATAGAAGTTGACGGGTTGAGGGAAGGTGGCGGCATCAAGTTGAGCGGCCCCGGCATCGAAACGGAATCCCAACTAACCGTTAAAGGCCTGCCGGATATATTCTGGCCCTTGGTGCGGCGCAACAATTTGATGTTTCCAACGGGTGTCGATTTCTTCCTGGTCGCCGACAACGACGTTGTCGGCTTGCCGCGAACCACAAAGGTGGATGGCTGAACGATGTATGTCGCGGTAAAAGGCGGTGAGGCCGCTATCGATAACGCCCATAAACTGCTCGCCGAACGACGGCGGGGCGACCCTGGCGTGCCGGAACTGACGGTCCAGCAAATCAAGGAACAAATGACTCTCGCCGTCGATCGCGTGATGACGGAAGGATCGCTCTACGATCGGGATCTAGCGGCGCTCGCCATCAAGCAAGCACGCGGCGATCTGGTTGAAGCGATCTTCCTGCTGCGCGCCTATCGGAATACATTATCGCGATTTGCCGATAGCCTGCCGATCGACACTGCCGCGATGCGGGTCGAGCGACGTATCTCCGCCACCTACAAAGATTTACCCGGCGGCCAAGTCCTGGGGCCGACCTTCGACTATACCCATCGCCTACTCGATTTCGCCTTGGCGGCGGAGGATGGGACGGATGAGCCGGAACGAACGGCGCCGGCGGGTATCGAGACGACCTCCATGCCCCGCGTCTCGGAAATATTGGACCGCGACGGCTTAATCGAAACATCCGAGCCGCAGGGCGAGCGGGAGATTCCCGATTTGACACGTGCGCCCCTGGAGTTTCCCGCAAACCGTGATCTACGCCTGCAAGCCTTAGCCCGGGGCGACGAGGGATTTCTGCTGGCCCTTGGATACTCGACCCAGCGGGGTTATGGCCGCACCCATCCCTTTGCTGGCGAAATTCGCATGGGCGAGGTGGAGTTGGAGATCGTGCCCGACGAGCTTGATTTCGCAATCCCTGTCGGGACGCTCGACGTGACCGAATGCGAAATGATCAATCAGTTTCAGGGATCGAAGGAGAAGCCGCCACAGTTCACAAGGGGCTACGGTTTGGCATTCGGGTTCAGTGAGCGTAAGGCCATGGCAATGGCGTTGGTCGATCGATCAATGCGCAGTCGGGAGCTTGGCGAAGAGGTCGACAACGCCCCCGCTTCCGATGAGGAATTCGTTCTGTCCCATGCCGACAATGTCGAGGCGTCTGGTTTCGTGCAGCACTTAAAACTGCCGCACTATGTCGATTTTCAGTCTGAATTGGAGCTCGTTCGCAAACTGCGCCGAGAGATCGCCGACGGACAGTCGCAGGTGGAGGCAAAAGATGTCGCCGCCGAGTAAGCCAAGCTTCGATACCGCGTATAATTTCGCCTATCTCGACGAGCAAACGAAGCGGATGATTCGCCGGGCGATCTTGAAGGCGGTGGCGACCCCGGGATACCAGGTACCTTTTGCCAGCCGCGAGATGCCCATGCCTTATGGATGGGGAACTGGCGGCATCCAAGTGACTGCATCGGTCATCGGGCCAGACGACGTCCTGAAGGTCATCGACCAAGGTTCCGACGACACCACGAACGCTGTCAGCATTCGTAAATTCTTCGTTCGGACGACCGGCGTGGAGACCACCGAACAAACTGAAACGGCGACCCTTATTCAAACTCGCCACCGGATCCCCGAAACGCCACTTCGCGAAGGGCAGATCCTGATCTATCAAGTGCCCATTCCGGAGCCTCTGCGTTTTCTGGAGCCCCGCGAATTAGAAACGCGGCGGATGCATGCGCTCGAAGACTACGGCCTTATGCATGTGAAACTCTATGAAGATATCTCTCGCTTCGGTCACATCGCGACGACCTATGCCTATCCGGTTCGGGTCGACGGACGTTATGTAACCGACCCGTCTCCGACGCCGAAATTCGACAATCCGAAGATGGACAACATGCCGGCACTTCAATTGTTCGGCGCCGGCCGTGAGAAGCGTATTTACGCCATTCCGCCGTATACCGAAGTAAAAAGCTTGGATTTTGACGACCATCCGTTCGAGCTGCCGGAATGGGATACCACCTGCGCGCTCTGCGGTGCGGACGACACCTTCCTCGATGAAGTCATCCTGGATGATGCAGGCGAGCGTATGTTCGTTTGCTCCGACACCGATTACTGCGCCCGCAGGCGAGCGCCGGAGGCTGCGGAATGAACATGCAATCCAAGCCCCTGCTGATTGTGCGGAATCTCAGTTGTTACTATGGCAGCACACGCGGTTGCGAGGATATTTCACTAGATCTGCGCACCGGTGAAGTTCTTGGCATCGTGGGCGAATCGGGTTCCGGCAAAACAACATTGCTAAAGGCGATATCGGCCCAGCTGGAACCGGATTCTGGCACCGTTCACTATCGCGATAGGCGTAACGATTCGATCGATATCTACGAAATATCGGAACCTGAACGGCGGTTTCTTATGCGGACAGATTGGGGCTTCGTGCACCAAAACCCGCGTGACGGATTACGCATGAGTGTCAGCGCCGGCGCCAATGTCGGTGAACGATTGATGGCGGTCGGATGGCGGCACTACGGTGATATCCGGGATGAAGCGATCGGCTGGCTCGAACGTGTCGAGGTGGACGGGGATCGAATCGATAATCTGCCACGCACGTTTTCCGGCGGTATGCAGCAGCGTCTGCAAATTGCCCGCAACCTTGTGTCCCGCCCGCGCCTCACCTTTATGGACGAGCCCACGGGCGGCCTCGACGTCTCCGTTCAAGCCCGCCTCCTCGACCTCATTAGAAACCTGGTCGGTGACCTCGGCTTAGCCGCAATCGTCGTCACGCACGACCTCGCGGTCGCTCGGTTGTTGGCGCATCGGCTTGTCGTGATGAAGGACGGGCGGATCGTTGAGACCGGGTTGACGGACCAAGTCCTGGACGACCCGCAGCATCCCTATACCCAGCTCCTCGTTTCCTCAATCCTTCAGACATGAGGCGCCGATGATGAATATGATCAGCGTCCAAGGCGTCTCGAAATCCTTCACGCTCCATATGCAGGACGGCATGCAGCTCCCTGTCCTCGACGGTCTGGACCTCGAGGTCGCCGCTGGGGAATGCGTCGCTCTGACCGGCCCCTCCGGTAGCGGAAAAAGCACGCTTATGCGCATGATCTACGGAAACTATCTTTGCTCCGCAGGGAAAATCCGATTGCAGCATGGCGGAGCGGCAATTGACATCGTCAATACTGATCCGCACCAAATTCTCGAGATACGCCGGCTGACACTCGGTTACGTCAGCCAGTTCCTTAGGGTCGTGCCTCGGGTCCCAACATTAGACGTTGTTGCCGACCCTTTGGTCGCGGCCGGCTCGGATCGCAGTACCGCACGGGAAACGGCCCGGATTCTCCTGGCACGCCTGAATTTGCCTGAACGTTTGTGGTCGCTCTCCCCGGTTACATTCTCCGGCGGTGAACAACAGCGCGTCAATATCGCGCGCGGCTTCGCCTATGCCTTCCCGGTCCTATTGCTCGATGAACCGACAGCCAGCCTCGACGCCGACAATCGGGCTGTGGTTCTCGAACTGATCGAAGAAGCCCGTCATCGAGGTGCGGCGATCTTGGGGATTTTTCACGATCGGGACGCGCGCGAAGCCGTGTGCACCCGTTCCTTCGACATATAACAATTTCAGGTAGACGCGTGATGGTTAAAGTATTCACCAACGCTAAACTGGTCATGGCCGATGAGGTCGTCGACGGTGGAACCCTGCTCGCAGGAAGTGATGGCCGCATTCTAGACATCTCCACGACACCGGTAGAGGTGACGCACGCAATTGATTGCGAGGGCGATTTCCTCATTCCGGGCCTAATCGAACTTCACACCGACAATCTTGAAAAACACACTACACCTCGTCCAAAAACCGAATGGCCACCCGTCGCGGCCGTGGTCGCGCATGACTGTCAGCTCGCGGTCTCCGGTATCACGACGGTGTTCGACGCGATTGCGCTCGGATCCGTGGTCGAGACAAGCGAGCGGGTCCGACAGCTCGCTAGCATGGTCGAGGGCATCACGGAAGCCCGTAGGCAAAATCTCCTGCGTGCCGACCATCTGATACATCTGCGGTGCGAGGTCTCCTATCCAAAGCTAAAATGCTTGTTCGACGAATTCGTCAGGCACCCCTTGTTGCGTCTGGTTTCCATTATGGATCACACACCCGGCCAGAGGCAGTTCGTCTCGGAGGAACAATATCGCATTTACTATCAAGGAAAATTCGGGCTCTCCGACGAAGAGATGGAAATCTTCACCAACGAGAGGAAACGGGATCAGGAACGCTACGGCGATGATCATCGTCGCTACGTCGTCGCCACATGTAAAGAACGGAATATCAGTCTCGCAAGCCATGACGATGCAACACAGGAACATGTGGACGAAGCCCTGGCCAACGGCATGTCTATAGCGGAATTTCCAACCACGGTGGATGCTGCGAAAGCCTCACATGACGCCGGATTGAAAGTCATGATGGGCGGGCCGAATATCGTGCGCGGCGGGTCGCATTCGGGCAATGTGTCTGCCCGGGAACTGGCGGTTGAGCGCGTCCTCGACATCGTTTCCAGCGACTACATTCCGAATAGTATGCTACATGCCGCGTTCAAGCTGACGGATGACCAACACGGTTTCAATTTGCCCCAGGCAATCCGCGCAGTCACGAAGACGCCGGCCGATGCCGCAAACCTTTACGACCGTGGCGAGATATCGGTTGGAAAACGCGCCGATCTCGTCCGGGTTCGATATGCGTCCGATCTTCCTCTCGTGAAAGGGGTCTGGCGCGACGGGCAACGCATCGCGTAGTTCAACGGGAGCCAATGATGTCACCGACGCAAGAAATCGAAAAAGTTCTCCGCACCAACGGCGCAAAACGATATGGCACAGAAGCGGTCAATCAGCTTCAGCATGCACTGCAATGCGCCACCTTGGCCGAGAGCTCCAACGCCCCTCCGGCACTGATCACGGCCGCGCTACTCCATGACATTGGTCATTTGGTCGACAATCGCGCCAAAGGCGCCGCCGCGCAGGGAATCGACCGCCGGCACGAACAGATCGGCAGTGCCTATCTCAAGCAGTGGTTCGCGGATGATGTGGTCGCGCCTGTTGCCCTGCACGTACCGGCAAAACGCTATCTCTGTGCGGCCGACCCTGCCTATTTCGAGAAACTTTCGCCGGCTTCCGTGCATAGCCTCGAGCTCCAAGGCGGTCAATTCGACCAGGATCAAGCACGCTCTTTCTTTGAGAGAGACTATGCGCCCGATGCAATACGATTGCGTCAATGGGATGAAAAAGCGAAAGACCCGGAAGCGAAAACGCCGACGCTGGAACATTTTCTGCGTAACGTCGAACAGCTGACCGCGACGTTTTTGTCTGCTGTGGAATGAAACCACGCTACGCGATTTACTATGTGCCTGATGAGAATTCTCCACTTGGAGAATTTGGTGCACATTGGCTAGGCTGGGATATCAATCGCGCGTTAGAGGCCGATTTACTCCCGCTCGCGGGGGTGAATGCCGAAGAGCGCCTCAAACTCATTGAGCACGCCGCGCCTTACGGATTTCACGCAACATTGAAAGCGCCTTTCTTTCTGGCGCCGCAGGCCGTTGAAAACGACCTTTTACGCGACGCGGCGAAACTTGCGCAGATTTTTTCATCGCCGCCAGGCTTCCCGCTCAAGCTCACGCATTTGGGCCGTTTTTTGGCTCTTACCCCAACCGACTCTCAGCCCGGTATCGACGGTCTCGCAGCGTGCTGCATTACCGAATTAGACGCGTTGCGCGCGCCTCTCACAGCCCGCGATCGTGAACGTCGTCGGCCGGAGAAGCTAAGCCGAAAACAAACCGAATTGTTGGACCAGTGGGGCTACCCCTTTGTCCTCGAGGAATATCGCTTCCACCTGACGCTGACCGGGCCACTTTCAGATGATGCTCGTATTCGCGTTGCGTCACTGATCGCAAACGAACTTGATGCGGTCTTAACGCAGACGATTACGCTCGATGCGATAACCGTCGTTCGCCAAGACCGCACCAATGCCCCATTCCGACTTCTGGAACGATTGCCTCTGCGCTCAAATAAAGAGGCGTCGTAGCGTTGTGAGATAATATCGATTAGACTGAGCGATAGAATAATGATGATGACGATGGCGGCCGTAACACTACAACACGGTAAGGCCACACAGTGCACTTGGCTATCGACCACCAGCGCCGGAGAGCATCGTGCCAATGGAACACACGACCACCATGCGCTAACTAACCAACTGGACCACTTCGTGGCGGCCGATCAATATATCTGAAAAATTCGGTGCGGGTGAAGAATACCTATTCGACATGGAAGTGAAAAATTAATTTTATGAATGAATCATCTTCGTGAAGCTTATTTTTAATGAACCCGAGCCACCTTTGAGTCTTCCAATTTCATAATATCGAAGTTTAAAATGCCACGCTTGAAACACTTTTCACCACAAAATCTAGAGGTATCAAGCCAAGAAAATGATTTTATCTCTGGCAAAAAATTGACTGTTGATCAGGGAGTTTTAGGACCGACCGATTTTGATTTCATTAAAGAAACGGTTCTTTCCCGCAGAAGCTTCGTGGGCAAGGGTGTTGGTTTAGGGATCGGCGCCTTTGTTATGGGTTCAACTTCTTTACAACCCGTCACAGCGCTTGCACAAACTAGTCGCCTCGGTTTTGACGCCGTCCCAGCAAATGGCGCTGATACGATTACGGTACCTCATGATTACACTTGGCAGGTTGTTACAAGATGGGGCGACCCAATTTGGTCAGAAGGACAGGATTTTGACGACGTTTCCAGAGGTACTGGGGCTTCTCAAGAGCTTGCAATGGGAGACAACAACGATGGCATGGCACTTTTTCACAGAGAAGGTCGAAATATCCTAGCCGTCAACAATGAGTATGTGAACCAGAGAATTTTTCATGGAAATCGCTCGTCGGGTAAGCCTGAATCCGCTGATGACGTCCGGAAAAACAAAGCGGCTCATGGAGTTACGATAACGGAAATTCGTGAAATTGAAAATCGTTGGGAGGTAGTTAAAGACTCGCCTTTCAACAGAAAAGTGACCGCAGATACCCTTACCGAAATTACAGGGCCAGCTCGGGGACATGATTTACTTAAAACATCTGCAGACCCGTCCGGAACTAGTT
>CAJWTF010000116.1 GCA_913046825.1 uncultured Rickettsiales bacterium
CCCCGCTTGGCCGCCTGATCGATGAACGGGATCGCCTCGTCGACAAAACCGCGAGTGATTACCGAGCGCTGCATCCAGCGCACTCCTTGGCCAAGCCGCTCAGCATTTGACCAGATTCGACCCGGCTTGGCCGGATCCTGCCCCGGCTTGAGCGTGAGCGGCAGCAGCTTTGGCCCCATGCCCTCGAAGTTCGTCAACGATACGTCAAAGCCGTACGCCGTGATCGGCGGTGCGTCGTCAACATCCCGCTGCCCCCCCATGTGCCATTTTCCAAAATGCCCGGTCGCGTAGCCGTTCTGCTGCAGTGAACGCGCCAGCATCGGCGCCTTGGGATCGAGCCACTGCGCCATGCCCCGTTGGTTATTGTGTTTGCGATTGCTGAGGTACGATGTGATGCGCCAACGCTGCGGGTATTGCCCGGTCGAAATCGCCGTGCGTGACGGAGAGCAGATCGGCGAGTTCACATAAAACTGCTCGAACCGAATTCCCTCCTTGGCCAAGCGATCGATGTGAGGCGTTTTCGCTGCTTGATTTCCAAAGCAGGAGAAATCCCCCCAACCCATGTCATCAATAAACACCAGCACAACATTCGGCTTGGCAGCTCCTAACGTCGCTTGCAGGACGAAAGCACTTACCAACGTGATCCAGTACTTCATGGCTTGCCCTCTGATGCCCCAATTCCAGCCGCATGGCGAGCCGATTTGGCTTCGAGCCAACTGCTCAACCCAAGCGCAATCAAGGTATTAACTTAGGCGACAATTTCGTGAAGGACGTTTCCGAAGACGTCGGTCAGGCGTACGTCGCGACTATTGTGGCGGAAGGTGAGCCGCTCGTGGTCGAGCCCCAAAAGATGCAACACGGTGGCGTGGATATCATGAATGTGCGCTGGGTTTTGGACGGCGTGCATCCCCAGTTCGTCGGTGGCCCCATAGCTCATGCCGCGCTTCAGACCACCGCCCGCCATCCATAGCGTGAAGCCCTTGTGATGATGCCCACGCCCAATTTTCGATTCGCGGTTGGCCTCCTCAAACGGCGTGCGACCAAACTCGGTCGCCCAGATGATCAGCGTTTCGTCGAGCATCCCTCGAGATTTCAGGTCAGTGATCAATGATGAGATGCCTTGGTCGGTGCGAGCCGCATTGCTGCGATGATTCCCTATCAGGCCGCCTCGATTCCCGTGGGCGTCCCACTGCCGCCCGGCCGCTCCGTCGATAATCTCAACAAATCGCACGCCAGACTGAACCAACCGTCTCGCCGTAAGGCAATGCCGCGAAAAAAGATTATCGCCGTACAACTCCCGCACGCTTTTGGGTTCGCGATTCAGATCGAACACCTCCCCTGCCGACGTCTGTAATTTGAACGCCATCTCGAGCGCCTCAATCCGGGCCGTCAGCTCCGGCTGCGTCGGATAACGGTCGCGGTGCAATCGGTTCAGCCGGTTCAGTGCTTCCAACTGCACGGCCTGTTCCTCGATCGACAACATCATCCGCGTGTCGATGGGTGACGGGTTCACCGTATTGACCCGGATATCGTCGGGTGCCCCTTCCATCGCCGCCGTCCGCATCAAGCCAATTACCGCGTGTTTAGACGTCACATAGGCGGACATGCCGCCGACCGCACGAATTCCGGCCGTCGACGACGTAATCACGATGCTACCGCCGCCGCTCTTGCTCATCACCGGTAAAATCGATTTAAGGCCGAGGAAGACGCCCCGCACATTGACGTCAATCACCTTGTCGAACATCTCCAGGGGATAGTCGACGATGGAGGTAATCTGGCCCTCAATCCCGGCGTTTAGGATCGCGATATCTACGCCGCCGAAGCGTTCGACGGCGGCGGCGACAAAAGCCTCACTCTCCGCTGGGTCGGCGACGTTCGCGACCAAATGCGCAGCATTTTCCTCACCAATCTCCGACACCACGCCCTTTAATGCATCGCCGTCGATATCGACAAGCATGACCTTACCGCCCTCAGCCGCGAATAGCTGCGCCGCAGCTTTGCCAATCCCGCCGGAACCGCCGGTGATGATCGCGACTTTACCGTCCAACTTACCCATGATTATCCTCGTTTTATTTCATTGTTGCGCCGCGCTTGGATCAGGTATCAGCGAAGTCTCGCAGCAACTGTCCAGGCCTGCCACAATCGCGCAGATTATTGCCCTGGTTGTCGACGGTCCGCACACCATTCACCCATACACCGTGCAATCCAACAGCGGGTGTATCGACCCGCGTGGCACCGGCCGGCAAGTCCTGCACACGGCGTTTCTCGCCGCGTCCCACTGTCTTGGGATCGAACAGAATCATATCCGCCCAAGCGCCAACGGAGAGACGGCCGCGATCCTTGATCCGGTAAATGTCCGCCGCCCGAGAGGTCAGCGCCTGCACCGCGTATTCAAGTGTCATATCCCCCCGGTCGCGCGCCCAATGTCCCATCAAATGCAGGCCAAACCCGGCATCACATAGGAACGAGAGATGCGCCCCCGCGTCGGAGAGAGTCACCGCCGCCGCCGGATGGCGTAATAGATCGACGACACGGTCCTCGTCCACATTGAACAAAAGGCATTCGAATTCCGCTTGCAGATCGTCGGCAAGCCCGAAATCAAGGAACCAGTCCCACGGATCCTTCCCGTCGTCGCGCGCGAGTTTGCCGACAATCTTGCCGACCAGATCTGCGTGCTCGGCCTTCCCAACCGACATGATCGTCATGTAGTCCCAATTGTTCGAGGAGAACCGATTGGGCACGCCAGTCGTGTGCATCTCATCCTTTAATGCCTGACGGAAGGACGGATCGGCGAGAACACGTTTAAAGGCTTCGGTCCCCTCTGCCTCGATGGCGGGGCGCCAATTGATCAGCGCCTCCAACGGATAGGGATGCTCCAAAGTGAATTCCATGCCGAGCGGGAAACAGCCGACCTGCGACCACAGCTCCCGTCCCCGCTCTCGGGCGGTTTCGATCTCGCCAATTTCGTGAAAGACGCGCTCAGGGTCGCCAGGATCGACAAACATCGCGGCAATCATGACCGGCCGGCCGTTCCTCGCCGAAATTTCTTCGAGCCACGGCACCGTTGTCTTCATCCCCTTGGTCAGCATGAAAGCGCCCTTACCGGCCTCACCAAGAGCACCGGTCAATTCGAACATCTCGTGCTCGTCCGCGAGACGCGACGGCATTGGAATACCAGCATGACCGTTATGTTGCTCAAGCGTCGATGTAGCGAACCCACAAGCGCCCACATCCAGGGCTTCCAGCAAGAGGCGTTTCATCTCTGCCACTTCATCGGCACTGGCCACACGGTCAGAGGCCTCCGCGCCCAGCACCCAGGTGCGGACAGAGGAGTGACCGCAAAAAGCCGCGACGTTCGGCACCAAGCCGCGGCGTTCCAACGAATTCATGTAATCTGGAAAGGTTTCGAAATCCCAATCGATCCCCTCAAGCATGGCGTCGAGAGACATGCCTTCTACGTGGGTTAGGTTTTGCAAAATGCGTTCGCGGTCCTGTGGCTTACAAGGTGCGATGGTGAACCCGCAATTGCCGATGACGACCGTCGTCACGCCGAGCCGGTTGGACGGCGTTGCGTAGGGATCCCAGGTCAATTGAGCGTCGAAATGCGTGTGCAGATCGATAATTCCGGGCGCCAGGGTCAGTCCCTCCGCGTCCACGGTCTCACGCCCTTCGCCGACGGCATCTCCCAAGGCAGCTATGCGCCCGTCACTGACCGCAAGATCGCCCGCATAAGAAGGTGTCCCCATTCCATCCACGATAACCGCGTTCCTAATCACTAGATCATGCATGATACTATCTCCCTTTAATCCAATACCCGGTCTAGCACCCAATTATCGAAAGCGTGACAGAGAGTTTCCATATGCGTGTAGCGCGACGCGGCGGAGACCGGGGAGCGCAATCCCTTTTGCTGCTGTTCCACCGCGTCATTGTCCTCCGGCAAGATCACATCCAAGCGCCGGTAATAGCCTTCCGCCAATTCATCGAAGTCCGGCCGCGTCGTCCGGTCCTTCGGAAAGAAAGATGCGATCGCGACATCGACGCTTTCCGGTCCCGTCGGCGAGAGTTCGAATAGGAACATACAGTCGATGGTCCACGCCATCATCGTCGACGGCAGAATGCACGGATACCAAGTGCCTTCCTGGTAGCGACCTTCTAGACTGTCGATGGTAGGAAATCCGCTCTCACCCTCCAGCAATCCACGGCTGCCCTTATGCTGAGTGAAATGGACGACGCATTGACCGTTGAATTCCTCATGTGTGCGCCGAGCTCGACTGGAGACGTTTTGACGGTTCAACGTGCCGCCGTGAATAAACGGGATATGGAGCGAATCGTTGAAATTCTCAAAATGAGTTTTCCAGTTGGCCTGCACGCCCTCGTAGACCTTTCGCCGGGTACAGACCAACGTCTCGGGCGCATAGGATTTGCAGGTCTCGGGCAAGTCGCCGAGCCATTCCAATAAGTGTGCGGCGGTATTGTCGAAATTCACAAAGAGAAACCCAGCCCACCGCTCCAAACGCACCGGCAATAGTCCCAAATCGGCGTACCACAGGTGCTCGTCTTCCTCGATCAGCGGAGTCGCGAGCAGTGCCCCGTCACGGCCATAGGTCCAGGTGTGGTACGGACAGGTCAGCGCCTTGCAATTGCCGTCGCCCGAGGCGATCCGCGATCCGCGATGGCGGCAGGAATTGTGAAACGCCCGAATTTCACCGTCATCGCCGCGAATAACAATGACCGGCGCCCCGGTAATTTCGACGGTAAAGAAATCACCAGGCTCCGTAATGCGGCTTTCATGGCCCACATAGTTCCAGACCTTCATGAAAACCCGTTCCACCTCGAGCGCGTACCAGCCCGCGGATGTGTAACACCAATTGGGCAACGGTGTGGCCTCTGCGGCGGGTCTACGCACGGCTTCGTAATGTTTGGGGTCGAGCAAATTCAGCGGCTCGGTCATCAGACCCTCCATGGTAAAACAGTAAGATCGTAGCCCCGGGTGTCAGGGCGAACAAGCGGGCCAATAGACACGCGCATGAGCTCAAACAATCTTCGATAAGAATTTAGATCGAGACTCGGATATAGCGATATTATCGCGCCTCCGCAGCGAACCTTCTCGAAGATGGGCAACGACGAATTGGAAGAACCCGCCCTACGCCCCTATCTATTGTGGAGACATTGCAGAAGGACATATCCGTCATGGTGCCTATTGATCTCTATTTCTGGCCAACTCCCAATGGTTGGAAGATCACCTTGATGCTCGAGGAATGCGGTCTTCCCTACAACATCTCCTATGTCGATCTTTCGCAAAAGGAGCAGTTCGATCCGGATTTCCTGAAGATTTCTCCAAACGGGCGAATGCCCGCCATCGTTGATCCTGACGGCCCTGGCGGCGAACCAATTTCGATATTCGAATCTGGAGCGATCCTGCAATATCTCGGCAACAAAACCGGCCAATTCTATCCGGCGGAACAACGCGCGCGAACCGACGTCGAGCAGTGGCTGTTTTGGCAAATGGGCGGTCTTGGCCCGATGGCGGGACAGGCGGCGCATTTCCGCAATTACAAAGCCGACAAGATCGACTATGCCGTCGAACGCTATACGAACGAAGTCATACGTCTTTACGGGGTCATGGACGGACGGCTCACGGATCGGAATTTCTTGGCCGGCGATTTCTCCATCGCCGATATGGCGTGTTGGCCTTGGATTCGCGGCTACAAGGCGTATGGGATCGATCTAAAAGAATTCGCCAATCTTCGCGCCTGGTTCAAACGAGTCGGCGGTCGCCCAGCGGTCGAGCGTGCCGCCAATATCGGCAAGGATGAGTTCCGCGAGCGTCAGAAGCAGTCGCAAGGTTCTATCTGACGACGTGCAGCTAATTGCGCCACAATTCGTCACCGGCGCATAATCCGCTCGTCAGCGCCGTCGAGATCGCAAAGATAAGCACACAAACCAATGTCGCACCGGAACAACTCAGCCGGTTTGCCGCGCATCATCAAGGATCGCTGATAAACGGAACCGTATTCGACAGCTCCTACAAGCGCGGCAAACCGGCTGCGTTTCCGGTGAACGCAGTGATCCATGGATGGCAGGAAACACTGCCATTGATGCGGGTCAGTTAAAAATGGCACGGGGGCCATTCGGCCGAATGAAACCCTCCTCTTCGACTTCGAATTACTCGCTATTCAGTGACGGCTTGCCAGCACACCCTTCACACTTAACCAAATCGCCCAACGTCTCTATAAACTCGTTTCAAACGAAACCAATTAGGGAAGCGGCCAATGACTGAACGCCCATCCGCCTTTCGCGGCATCCGACATATCGCCTTCATGGTCGAGAATCTGGAGGAATGCGAGAAGTTCTACACCGACGTCATGGGTATGGAGCTGCTGTATCGCGCCAACGAGAATCTCGTCTATCTCACATGCGGTAATGATAACCTGTCTCTAGCGCGAGCTAAATCAAAACCGGAGAAAGGTGGTCTCTTGGACCACTACGGGTTCATCGTTGAGAGCAAGGAAACACTCGATGCCTGGTGCGATTATTTCAAATCGATCGACGTCCCGGTGTTAGACCAGCCGCACGATCATGCCGACGGCGCGCGCAGCTTCCACATCAAGGACCCGGCTGGGAATGTAATTCAGCCGATTTACCACCCGGCGATTTCAGCGCAACAAATCACCTAACCGACACGTTTCGATGTCCCAAGAGAAAACCCAACCGCTGCTGTTCACGCCGATCACGATACGTGGTGTGACATCGAAAAATCGGATCGTCGTCTCACCGATGTGCCAGTACAATTCGGACGACGGCGGCCCCGGCGATTGGCAAATGATGCATTTAGGGCGTCTTGCCGTCGGCGGTGCCGGGATCATTTTCGGTGAGGAGACGGGGGTCGAAGCGCGTGGTCGAAAGACATACAAATGCGCTGGCATCTGGGACGACAAGCACATCCCGATGTACCGTCGGATCACCGATTTCATCAAGGAACAGGGTGCGGTTCCGGCGATCCAGATCGGCCATGCAGGCCGCAAAGCATCCTGTCATACGGCAACCGAGGATTGGCGGCCGCTGAGCGACGACGACGCAAAAGACGGTTGGGCACCGTGGCAAGGCTTGGCGCCAAGCGCGCTCGACCAATTGCCCCGCCGATTTACGCCGAAGGCAATGGATGCGGACGATATCAAAATCGTGCTCGACGCGTGGCGGGAAGCAACTCGCCGCAGCATGGACGCAGGCTATGATATTCTCGAGATACACGGCGCTCATGGATATCTCATCCATCAGTTCCTGTCGCCAGTCAGCAATCGCCGCAACGACGCCTATGGCGGCGACCGTGCAGGCCGCATGCGCTTCGCATTGGAGGTGGCAGAAGTCGTGCGAGATGCTTGGCCCCGGGACAAACCACTGTTCTTCCGAGTTTCCTCCGTGGACGGCGAAGGTGGGATTTGGGATTTGGACGACACGGTAGCGCTGTCAAAAGAACTTAAGGGTCGTGATATCGACCTCGTTGATTGCTCATCCGGCGGTATTTCCGGCGACAGCGAGATGCCGATGATCCCTCGCATCGAGCAATTCCAAGCAGGCTTTGCCGAACGCATACGCCGGGAGGCAGACATCATGACCATCGCAGTAGGCGGTATAACCGACGCAAATCAGGCGGAAGGCATCCTGCAATCAGGGCGCGCAGATCTGGTCGCGCTCGCGCGAGAATTTTTATGGAACGCGGACTGGGCGGCGCACGCAGCGAAGACGCTGGGTGCCACGGACCCATTCGGACAAATGCCCCACGAATACGCCTTTCGCTTGCGCCAACGCGAGAAGCAAAAGGAAATGCCGATTAATCAAGGCGGCCCGGTGACACAAGCTGCCTACGCAAAAATATTTGGAGACTAAGGATGCGATACGGATACTACTTGCCAACCCGAGGGCCGCTCAGCGAGCCGGGTGCGATCAGCGAGCTGGTCGGGCAAGGCGAGGGCATGGGATTTGCGACCATCGTGATCGCAGATCACATCGTCTTTCCGACCAAAGTAAATTCACCTTATCCCTACACGGTCGATGGTGGGTTTCCCGGGCAGGGCGACGCGCTTGAGCAACTCTCCCTGATGTCTTTCGTCGCTGCCTTGACGACGACGTCTCGCCTTGTCACCAGCGTCATGATCCTGCCGCACCGTAACCCGCTAACAACCGCGAAAACGCTGGCGACGATCGATGTCCTCTCGCAAGGCCGAGTAACGGTCGGTGTCGGCGTCGGTTGGATGCGCGAAGAGTTCGAGGCGCTCCATGCGGCCGACTTCGACAAGCGAGGGGCAGTCAGCAACGAATATCTGGAGATATTCAAGAAATGCTGGACCGAGGATCCGGTCTCCTTCGACGGCGAATTCTATTCCTTCAAGGAACTCCGCTGTGTGCCACATCCGACACAAAACCCGCACCCACCCATCTGGATCGGCGGTCACAGTAAGCCAGCGCTGAGGCGTACCGCCAAGTACGGCGATGGATGGCATCCGGTGGGTGCCACGGCGGCTTCGCCTTTGCCGCCGGCGGAGTTTGAGAGATTGCTTGGTGAGTTGAAAACTCTGACGGAGGCGGAAGGCCGGAATTTTGAGGACCTCTTCATCTCGCTGAAAGCACCGTCCTATGACCCGGGCCTGACCCCGGTGGGCCACGACAGACTACCTTTCACGGGAGAAGCGGCGAAGGTTATCGAAGATATCAAGACATACGAAGCGCTTGGCGTCAGGGAGCTTATCTTCGATTTCCGCGCACCGACCATAGGGGGAACCTTGGATCGAATGGATCATTTCATGACGGAAGTAGCGCCCTCGACGAACTAGGCGGAAGGGGCCGACACCACATACCCGGATTTTTCGCCTTGGATCGTGGAGCGCAGCATGTGACGCGGTTCCCCCGGGTCAAAATCACCGAGCGCCAAATGCATGGCCGTACGGTTGTCCCAGCAGACGAGATCGCCGACCCGCCATTGGTGGCGATAGACGTTCTCTGGCCGGGTTGCATGATCGCAAAGATAGCGGATGATCGGCACGCTTTCCGCCGCACTCATCCCGTCGAAATGCGATGTCCGTTCACTCACATAAAGCGCCTTTACGCCACTTTCGTTGTGGATGCGCACGCAGGGATGGGCAATCGGTGGATTGATCACGTTCAGTTCATCTAGGTTTCCCGAGCTGCGGTCCTTGGCGCCCGCCACCAAATTGAAATCATAGACCGATTGGAGATTGGCTACGATATCCTTCATCTTATCGGACAACTCGTCATAGGCGCGCGCCATGTTACAGAACATGGTGTCGCCGCCGACGGACGGCTTTTGCGTGCAATACAACATCGAAGAATTCGCCGGGCGATTGGTGTAGGCGTAATCGGAATGCCAATTCCGGCCTGCCGTTCGCGTAGGTGACGGTTTTCCGTTCTTCGGGATATTGCTGACCTCGAGAAGTTCGGGATAGCCTTCTAATGAATCGTTCGGTGTGGCGGCATGATCGTCAAGCTCGCCAAACCGGCGCGAAAACGCTATATGCTCATCCGGCGTCCAATCGATATCGCGAAAGACGATGATATGGTGCGCATGCCAAGCCTTTCGAATTGCATCAATCTCCGCATCGGAGGGAGCTTTTGCGATGTCGATGCCACAAATTTCCGCACCTAGTGCGTTTCCTAATTGAATAACTTCCATGACTAGCCGACCTCCTGGCGCAAACGGTCGTGAATGGTCCGCAAGGCATCGAGCATCGCGTCGACACTGCGTGAGCCGGATTGAAAGATTGCCGTCGCGTTCACGGCGACCCCATCGAAGCCCATCTCCTTAAGTTCCACCACGCGAGCCGCCACACGGTCGGGCTCCGCATAGAATGTCTTGCCCGCTGTATCTCCGGCACGGGGCGGCGGCGCAATCATGCTTTGCCAGCCAATCGCGTTTGGATCTCGGCCCGCACTGACAGCCGCATCCCGGATCATGTCCATGGCGCGCGTCGCGAAATCCGCATCACTCACCTGGCTCGCCAACCAGCCGTCACCGTACTTGCCAACACGTCGGAACGCGGGTGGCGTATTGCCGCCGACCCAGATCGGCAAGTCCCCGCCTTGAGGCGGTTTCGGCTCCATCGCCATGGCTTCGGTCGGGTAGTGCTCGCTCTCAAACTCGATCCGTTCTTCCCGCCAATAGGCCCGCAGCAGCTCCATGGCTTCGTCCATGCGCCGCCCCCGCGTCGTGAAACTTTCGCCGAGTGCTTCGTATTCGGATTCTTGCCAACCGATTCCAACGCCCAACCGCACCCGCCCGTCCGATAGCGTATCAAGGGAGCTAACCTGTTTCGCCACCAAGGCCGGTTGGCGTTGCGGCAGAATTAACACCTCGGTGCCGAGACCGATCTTCTCGGTCACTGCCGCCGCATAGGACAGCATCATGAAGGCCTCGATGATCGGCATCTGTGCCGGATAGATAGATTTGGTTCGGCCTTCGATATCGTATCCCATCACCACATGATCGTAGACGTCGAGCTGGTCGTAGCCGATATCTTCGATCCCCTTGGCGAGTTTACCAATCGCTTTCGGGCCTTCGCGATAGGCAACGCTGGGGAATTCGACGGCGAGTTTCATAGATGGAGTCTCCGAATTTAGCTCAAATCAAAATTCGACGGCTTGTAGGGTTGGCGCAATGCGCGCTCCACCATCTCCAAGTGGTCCTGGCCGTAGAACATATCTCCCTCAATGAAATAGGTCGGTGACCCAAAGACGGAACGTTCGATGGCCTCAACCGTGTTCGCTTCGTAAATCGCGGCAACCTCGTCCGACAACGCGGCCGCGAGCAAGGGTGCCGGATCAACAACGACACTTCGCGCCAAAGCTTGCAAAGTCGTTTCATTCGACAAATCAGCATCGTCGCGCCAGTGCCCTTGCAGCATCGCATGCGCGAGAGCATCGACGTTCGCGCCCTGCAGCGTCGCGGCGATCAGCATCCCATTCGATAATGTCATATCGGCCCAATGGTGTTTTGGATAGCCATCCATCACGGGTGCCGCGCGGTGTTCAGACCAGCGGTCAATCTCACGCCGGAAATAATAGGCGCGGTGGTTTTGCGGCCGCTCGCGCGTCGGTACGGACCCCACTCCCGCGATGCCGCGTGTGAGCTTGTAAGGTTTGTGGACAATGGTTCGCCCTGCGGCCTTGGCGCTTTCCATAAACCGGGCCGAGCCCAAATAAGCGAAGGCGGAATGGGCGGAATAGAAATATTCGATCTCAGGCATCAATGTTTCCTTTAAGCTCTGCGGCTTGGTCTTTTATTCGCGCGCCCGGGACCTACCGTCTTAGCAGTCCAGAGAACGCCCCGATTGTGGAGGAAACCATGCAAAACCGGCAAGTCATCTTCGTCAAGCGCCCCGTCGGCGAGGTCACGGCCGATTGTTTCGAATTGCGCGACGCCGAAACGCCAGACCCGGCCGATGGCGAGGTGCTAATCCGCAATATTTATCTCTCCTGCGATCCTTATATGCGGAGCCAAATGGATGAAAACAGCGGCTACGCCCGGGGTGCATTTGGTCTCGGGAGTGTCATGCCCGCCCGTGTCGTCGGCCAAATCGTGAAGTCCCGCCGCGAGGGGTTCACCGACGGAGATTTCGTTTGGGGGTTTTTCAACTGGGAGCTTTACACTTGTCATCCGGTAGGCGCTGACTTGTGGCATGTCGACCCCGCCCACGGCCCGATTTCACACGGTATTTCCGTTCTCGGCATGCCGGGTTTGACCGCCTATGCCGGCATGATGAATATCGGCAAGGTACAGCCAGGCGAAACCGTCTTTGTCTCGGCCGCGAGCGGCGCCGTCGGCAGTGTCGCGGGGCAACTCGGCCGCATCGCCGGCGCCCGGGTCGTTGGTAGTGCCGGGAGTGCAGTCAAAGTTGCCCACATGACGGACGTGCTCGGCTTCGACGCCGCCTATAATTATCGCGATGTGGAAAT
Organism: uncultured Rickettsiales bacterium; assembly: GCA_913046825.1. Next base: position 11,968 of record CAJWTF010000116.1, read on the forward strand.
CGGCGCTGCCTTAGATGAACATTGCCCAGACGGCATCGATGTTTATTTCGACAATGTTGGCGGTGAGACGCTCGACGCCGTCTTGGCACGCATCAATGAAAGGGCGCGCTTACCCATTTGTGGCCAGATTAGCCAATACGATGCTCAAACTGACGGCGAGCTATACGGTATCCGCAACATCACTAATCTGCTACGCAAACACGCCACGATGATCGGCTTCAGCGTGCGCAACAATATGG
>CAJWTF010000117.1 GCA_913046825.1 uncultured Rickettsiales bacterium
CAGGCCGACGCTACGTCACTGCCATTCGCCAGCTTCAGCTCAATCTCCCGCAGCAGCTTAAGTATGTCCTCATCTGAATGACGTTTCCGAGCCATCGTAATCTCCCCTAACTGGAACAAAATAGTGGCCCTGTTATAGGGAGGAAGGACATTCAACACTTTCGACCGGAAGAATTTCGATCTCTTCGAGCTCACAGCCATCAACGATCGAATTCTGCTGTTCATAGAAGGCTACCGCAATGCGTGCCGCCAAACGGACGGCAAGTGCTTCATTGATGCAGAATTAGATCGCGATCATATTTCCATCGATGCGGCGCACCAATTTCGCGGAATACGCAAAGAGTTCGTCGATACCAGCGTCGATGGATTTGCCGGTCTCAAGCTACGCGCGGTATTCAATAGCAGCCTCCCACACACAGAAACATCTATCAATGTACCCTCAAAGGTAACGTCCGATGCGATGATCCGAACTCCTTTGCACAATTGAAATCGAAGGTACTTAAGACGCTCCCGTCCGCCCGGCGTTTCGCTCGTATACATTCGTTTATCTCCCGAAGAAATTAAAGGCACCCAAAATGCCTTAAAAGAAAATCTCTAGGATAATGAAACGCTTTAAATTTTAAGATTTTGTAAACAAATGCGAAAAGGCGCCCCAAATGGGACGCCTTTTACTAACCATTTTCCCATTCGGGAAATTTAACGGGAATAAAACTCGATCACGAGATTCGGCTCCATCTGTACCGGGTAAGGTACATCTTCAAGCTTTGGCGGGCGAACGAAGGTCGCCGCCATTTTACGCTCGTCGACGGAAATGTATTCCGGCACTTCGCGCTCTGTCGACGCCATCGCTTCAAGCACCAAGGCCATCGCCTTACTCTTGTCTTTGACTGCGACTACATCGCCTTCGTTCATTTGGTATGACGGGATATTTACCCGTTTACCATTTACGAGGACATGACCGTGATTGACGAATTGACGAGCAGCGAACACGGTGGGCACGAACTTCGCCCGATAGACGACCGCATCCAAACGGCGCTCCAACAGCTCGATTAAGTTCTCACTGGTGTCACCCTTGCGGCGCTCCGCGTCTTCATAATAACGGTGGAATTTCTTCTCGCCGATACTGCCGTAGTAGCCCTTCAGGCGCTGTTTCGCCTGCAGCTGGATGCTGTAATCGGAAGGCTTGCGGCGGCGCTGACCATGCTGGCCCGGACCGTATTCACGGCGGTTAAACGGGCTTTTAGGCCGACCCCACAAATTACAGCGGAGACGGCGATTGATCTTATACTTCGACTTCAGTCGCTTCGACATTTCTAAATTTCCCTGGGTTTGCCCGGCGTTATTTTTGTCCCGGTAGTCTGACGTGCCAAACCTTGACGTACAGCGGGGTTCTATGACCCACATTCCCAGGAGCGTCGGGGAGTATAGGGATAGCCCGGCTGTTGTCAATCGCTTGATTCACCCCCGTCCGAAACATGCGGACGACGCACCAAACCAGAGAGAATCCCATGTAAAGTGCGGACTTCTTCCTCCGCCATACCGGCGCGCTGAAATATATTCCGGATCTTGCGCACCATGATCGGGCGTTTCTCCACGACATGAAAGAATCCGCAGGCATCCAGCTCTGCTTCCAAGCGTTCGAAGAACCGCAACAACTCGTCCTTGGTGGCGAGGTCGGTGCGCCCGAGGTTCAACGCCCGCTCGGCCGTATCGTCGCCGCTTTGGTACCATTCATAGGCCATGACCATGACCGCGTGGCCTAGATTCATGGAACTATGGGCGGGATTTAATGGCGCCTGCACCACCGTATCGGCCAGCGCGATATCGTCATTCTGCAAACCTTTACGCTCGGGCCCAAAAAGAATACCAATGTCAACGCTTCCCGCGACGAGAGAGCGCATTTCCGCCGCCGCATTGCGGGGTGTTGCCACGGTCACAATCATATCGCGAGGCCGCGCGGTCATCGCAAAGACCCGCGTCAAATCGGCAACGGCATCCGCTGTGCTCTCGAACACCCGCGCCGCCTCAATAATGTCGCCCGCTCCGGACGCGGCGGCTATTGCACGTGGATTTGGCCACCCGTCGCGCGGATTAACGATCCGCAGGTCCGACAACCCGCCATTCATCATCGCCCGCGCCGCAAAGCCGATATTCTCGCCGAGTTGTGGTTCGACCAGAATAACGGCTGGACCGCCTGTAATGGAAGTTTGTGTTTTATCTGTTCCAGCCATAGTGCCGGGTCTTAACGCTTTATCTCGCTTTGGTCACGCATCAACCTGCCTCAAACCCTTCGCGCGGCTGGCTTAGGTATTCTTCTTCCTCAGGCATGTTCTCTCGTCCCAGCACCGCGTTCCAGTGCGGGAAGCAGCCAAAGCGTTCGACTAGTTGCAAATGGGCTTCCGCGTATTCTGTGCCCCATTCCTTGGTTTAGGAGAATAACTCGACGGAGCGCTTTTGGACCTCAAGATCCTCGCTATGCTCGTGCGGCAAATGAAAGAATACCTACTCAGCTTTGGTGAATTTCCGATCCCAACCCTTTTCGATCGCGGTATCGGCGAGCCCCAACGCCTTGGCGTCCGTCGCGAAGGTGTGCGCGTCGCCTCGGTAAAGATTGCGGGAAAATTGATCCAACAACACGATTAATGCCAGTTACCTTCGGCATCTCGGTCCAATGGTCGCATTCGCCTGCCGAGGCTCAGTCATGCACGTCGCCGAATCGGGTTCGGAGTTCCGTATCGAAGTCGTCGCTACGTTCAAACCAAATACTGCGTTTCTCGCCCGGCACCGGGCCGAACCCAAACTCAAAAATTCTGTTAATTTTGCGTACACCTTCTTCATCCCGCTCGCCACTTCATCTGCTTGTGTTAAGTTATATTGAGAGCACCGCAGTGAGACAAACAGCGATGACACAGAAATACAGAACGCCCATAGAAGATGCCTCCGCTTGGACCGGCAAAGAACTCGAGGCTTCGGACGACTGGATATGGCGTCTCGACGGACATGATATCGCCGAATTCGACGCAGCATTAGCCTCGGCAAAACGCTTGAACCGCCCCTGGCAGGAGACGACGGCAGGGGACTTTCCGCTCCCTCGTCTAGCGGAACGCCTGAAAGAGACAGCGCGGCGACTAGAGCACGGCAGGGGTGTTACAATGATTCGTGGCATGCCAATCGATCGCTACGAATTGGACGATTTGAAACGACTTTATCTTGGTCTCGGCTCGCATATGGGCGCGGCAGTTATCCAGAACGGCGGGGCCGGACTGATGCGGGAAGTGCGTGATTCTGGGGGACCGCGCGTCGAATCGCCGAGCAAGCTCAGCTGGCACAACGACCGCGCCGATGTGGTCGCCCTTCTCTGTCTGCGCAAAGCGGCGAAAGGTGGGGTTAGCCGCATCGTCAGCGCGACTGCGATCTACAACGCATTGCTGGAACGGCGGCCCGACCTCGCGGAACTTCTGTTCGGCGATTTCTACCGCAGTTCCATCGGCGACGAAGTCGGAACCGACGCGCCCTATTACGTGCTGCCGGTCTTCACCATGCGGGGCAGCGCCTTCACCAGCGATCTCTCCCGCGTCTATATCGAACAGGCCCAGGCGTTTCCCGAAGTCCCACGCCTATCCGATGCCCAAACCGAAGCGCTCGATATGTTGATCGACCTCTCAGAAGAGCTTTGCTACGAACACATGATCGAGCCTGGCGACATTCAGATGCTGAACAATCACGTCACGTATCACGGCCGAACCGCCTTCGAGGATGATGTGGATGCGGGTCGCGACCGGTTCCTGCTGCGGCTCTGGCTGATGACACCGGAAAGCCGCCGCCTGCCGAAAGATCAAGCATCGCTTTGGAGTTCCGCGGAGCTGACGAATTCGCGCATCTCGGAAATTCGGCCGGCATCTTAAACAAATTACAGTTGAGGAGACATCGACATGACAGCACTCGCGATTCTCGTGAAATTCACCATCCCAGAAGGTTCCATGGATAAGTTCATGGAAGCGGCGCATCACGATGCCAAACATTCGATGCAGGATGAGCCGGGATGCCAACAATTCCGAATACTGGTGCCGAATGACGAGCCTAATTGCGTCTACTTTTTTGAAGCGTATGACGACCAAGCCGCCCTCGACAATCACCGCACCCAGCCCCATTACGCGGTATATTCCAAGGCGGCGGCGGAAATTGGCGTTACCCGAGAGCGTGTCGACCTTACCCTCATGAACCCCTAATCGGCGCGAGGCTTCCATGACGACATACGATTACATCATTGTCGGCGGCGGTTCCGCCGGCAGCGTCCAGGCCAACCGTCTGTCCTCGCGCAGCTCAAATCAGGTCCTGCTTATTGAAGCCGGGATCGACACGCCGCACAATCAGGTGCCAGAAGAAATCCTCGATAGCTATCCAGGCAAGGTCTACTTCAACCCAAAATTCATCTGGAACGGCTTGAAGGTCCATATCGGCCCGCAATCCCACAACAATCCTGACGACCGGCCACCCGCCAAACAATACGAACAAGCCCGCGTTATGGGCGGCGGCTCCAGCATCAATGGCCAGCTCGCGAACCGGGGTGCCCCCACCGATTATGACGAATGGGGAGAGCGCGGTGCCGAGGGCTGGAGTTGGAAAGAATGCCTACCCTATTTCAAGAAGGTCGAACGCGATCTCGATTTTGACAACGAATTTCACGGCCAGGACGGCCGCATTCCGGTCCGGCGCATCTTTTCCAATCAATGGCCGAGCTACGTGAAAGGCATCGCCGCCGCGCTGGAGGAACAAGGTGCCGAATATATCGCCGATCAAAACGGCGCGTTCCGCGACGGTTATTTCCCGGTGACGATGTCGAACCTCTATGACCGACGTGTCTCCGCTGCCATCGGCTATTTGGACCCGCAAACGCGGAGCCGCGAAAACCTGCGCATCGAATCCGAAATTCAAGTGAAAGAAATCCTGTTCGAAGGCACGAAGGCCGTCGGCGTGGTCGCCGTCCAGCACGGCCAAGAGCACACGTTTAAGGCCAACGAAGTGATCCTGTGCAGCGGCGCCATTCATTCACCCGCCATGCTGTTGCGCTCTGGCATCGGACCAGTTGGCCATCTCCACGACATGGGCATCGAGGTCCGTCTCGAGCGCGCAGGTGTCGGCCAAAACCTGATGGAACACGCGGCGGCGGCGATGTCCGCCTGGATGCAGCCGGACGCTCGCCTCAACGACCTCACGCGTCGGCATATACATCTCGGCTGGCGTTATTCCTCCAACATGCACCATGCCCCGGCGGGCGACATGTTTGCCGCCGTGGTCGCGAAATCCGCCTGGCACGCGGTCGGCGACCGTTTGGGCTCAATGCTCGCTTGGGTAAACAAGACCTATTCGACCGGGCAATTGACTCTCACTTCGAGCGATTGGCGCGTCGAGCCAATGGTGGAGTTCAACATGCTCTCCGACGCCCGCGATCTTGACCGTCTGATGGATGGCTATCGCCGCGTCGTTGACGTCTTCATGTCGTCAGCCGTCCAAGCAGTGACGAAAGACGCCTTCCCATCCGCCTATAGCGAACGCGTGCGCAAGGTCGGCACGGTGACGACGCGAAACAAAATCCTGACCGGCGTCCTGGCGCAAATGATGGATGGCCCATCCTGGTTTCGGAAATGGCTGATCTCCTCCTTCATCACCGAAGGCGACGACATCGTAACCTTGATGTCCGACGACGAGGCTTTGGCCGCGTACCTGAAACGCAGTGTGACCGGCACGTGGCATGCGTCGTGTTCGAACCGCATGGGCCGTGCCGAAGACCCCATGGCGGTCACCGACGGTCAGGGCCGCGTCCACGGCACACAGGGATTGCGGGTGGTCGACGCCTCTATCATGCCGTGCGTCCCCTGCGCGAACACTAATTTCCCGACACTAATGACCTCGGAAAAAATCGCGGATACGATATTGAGGGGTATTTAAAAACTAAATATCATCCCGATAAACCGAATATGACAAAACCAATTTCCCCCAAAGGCCTCGATCATCTGGTGCTTCGCACAGAGCGACTGCTGGAGATGATCCGGTTCTACGAAAATGTGCTCGGCTGCAAGGTCGAACGTACGGTCGACAGGTTAGGGCTCCATCAGCTCCGCGCCGGTGCATCGCTGATCGATCTGGTCGACATTGATGGTGAGCTCGGGCGCAAAGGCGGCCCTGCGCCCGGCGACGATGGTCTCAATCTCGATCATTTCTGCCTGCGCGTGGAACCCTGGGATGAGCCCGCCATCCGCAAACATCTGGAAGAGCACGGCATCACAGCCCCGGAGACGTCACCCCGCTACGGCGCCGACGGCACCGGGCCGTCCATCTACATTCAGGACCCCGACGGCAACACAGTCGAGTTGAAGGGCGCGCCCAGCCCGTAATTTCCCCGGTCATTCCGGGGCGCGCGGCGAACCCGAAATTATTGCCTGAGGTTTACTCAAGCGTCGTGTCTTTCAATTGTTATGCTCAGGCCATAATTCCGGATGACCGTTCCGGCTTCCGAAATGCTAGTACGGCATTATCCCCGCCGCCAGATCGTCCCGTCGGTTTTGTCTTCCAGCACAATGCCCGCGTCAGTCAGTTCGTCGCGAATACGATCGGAAGTCGCGAAATCCTTCGCGCTTCGTGCATTGGAGCGTTGCTGAATCATCGCTTCGATATCGCTGTCTTCCAAACCACTGGCGCCGGTGGGCCGCCAAGTGAACCAGGCTTCGGGATCGTCCTGCAGCAGACCGAGCACGACCCCAGCGTCGACCAGTGATTGCGCGACCGTCGCCCGCCCATCCGCATCTTGCGTATTATTCAGATCGCGTAACTTTCCATGCAAAGCGGTCAGCGCCAACGGCGTGTTCATGTCGTCGGTCAGGGCGGATTTGACCGCATCGTTAATCCCTTCGCCACCGATTGCCGCAACGCCGCCTCGCAACGCCCCATAAAACCGATCCAGCTCGCGCTTCGCTTCATCCAGCCCGCTCTTAGTGAAATCAAGCGGTTGGCGATAATGCGTCTTCAACAGCAGCAAGCGCACCGCTTCGCCCGGATATTCCTGCAACAACTCGTTGATGGTATAAAAATTGCCGAGTGACTTCGACATCTTTTCGCCTTCCGACATCAGATAGCCGTTGTGCATCCAATATTTAGAAAAACCTTCCGACGGTGTGTCGCTAAGGCATTGGGCGATTTCGTTCTCATGATGCGGGAAGATCAAATCCTGGCCGCCGCCGTGAATGTCAAATTTGTCGCCGAGATACTTGGTGGCCATTGCCGAACATTCGATGTGCCATCCGGGCCGCCCCCGTCCCCACGGGCTGTCCCAACCCGGCAGATCGTCGCTCGACGGTTTCCAGAGCACAAAATCCGCCGCGTCCTGTTTATAGGGCGCCACGTCGACGCGCGCGCCAGCGACCAATTCATCCCGGCTGTGACGCGACAAGCGGCCATAGGCATCCCAGGACGGCACATTGAACAGCACGTGGCCGTCCGCCGCATAAGCATGCCCGTTGGCGATCAAATCCTCGATCATCACGATCATTTCCGCGACATGACCGGTCGCGCACGGCTCCACATCAGGTTCCATCGCCCCCAGCGCGGCGATATCTTCGTGAAATTGCGCTGCAGTCCGTTTGGTTATATCGCCGATAGATTCGCCGGATTCCGCAGCCCGCGCGTTAATCTTATCATCGATATCCGTAATATTACGAACGTAAGTCACCTTCGGATACAGCCGTTGCAACAACCGATACAGCACATCGAAGACGACGATGGGCCGCGCATTGCCGATATGGGCATAGTCGTAAACCGTCGGCCCGCAGACATAGAACTTTACATGGTTCGAGTTATGCGGTTCGAAATCGACTTTCTTGCGTTGATATGTGTCGTGGATGCGAAGGCTCACCCGCTTTATCCTATACTATGCGCCGGAAACTATTGGTGATAGGATATCGCCGCTCGCGCCCGAAAGCCCGGTGTGTGATCTTCACGCCCGGCGGCGCTTGGCGGCGTTTGTATTCGGCCAAGTCCAGCATGTGCCATATCCGCTGCACCGTCTCTTGTTCGTGGTCACGGGCGACGATTTCCTCGACGCTCATCTCCTCCTCGATCAAGCAGCGCAGTATATCGTCAAGCTTGTCGTAAGGCGGCAGCGAATCCTCGTCCTTTTGGTCGGGGCGAAGTTCCGCCGATGGCGGCTTGGTGATGATTCGCTCCGGAATCACGCGTCCCGCCGGGCCCAGAAGGTTCTCCGAGCTCGATTGATTGCGCCAATGACAAAGATCGAAGACCGTCGTTTTATAGACGTCCTTCAAGACCGAGTAACCGCCACACATATCGCCGTAGAGCGTGGAATAGCCAACCGACATTTCCGACTTGTTGCCGGTGGTTAGCAGCATGAAGCCGAGCTTATTGGAAATACCCATCAGTATCAGACCGCGGCTACGCGCTTGGATGTTTTCTTCCGTCACATCCGCCGCCGCATCGCCAAAAATCGGCTTCAATATGGCATCAAACGCCGTCATCGCCGGTTGAATGCCGACATCGTCCAATTGCACGCCCATCAACTGCGCGGCTTCCTCCGCGTCCTCCAGGCTTTCCTGACTGGTATAGGGCGACGGCATCATTACGCAACGCACCCGGTCCGGCCCCAGCGCATCGACCGCCACCGCTGCGGTGATCGCCGAATCGACACCTCCCGAAAGCCCAATCAATACACCCGGAAATCCATTTTTCTCCACATAATCCCGCAATCCCAAGGTCATGGCTTTATAGATCGATTCGAGATCTTCCGATGGTCTCTCCAACTCACCCATCTCGCACACCCAGACATCGTCATCACCCCGGCGCCATTGTGTGGTGACGACCGCTTCCGTCCAGTCGACTGCTTGAACCGCCAGAGAATGATCCGCGTTGATCACGAAGGATGACCCATCAAAGACAAGCTCATCCTGACCGCCAACCTGGTTCACATATACAAGCGGCAAGCCGGTCTCCGTCACCCGTGCCAGGGCGTGCTGCAAGCGCTGATCCGTCTTCGCTATATCGTAGGGAGAGCCATTTGGCACCAGCAAGATTTCCGCCCCCGATTCTTGCAGGCATTCGGCGACGTCCGGTGTCCAAATGTCCTCACAGATTGGCACCCCTATCCGCACACCTTTAAAGTCGATCGGTCCCGGCATCGGCCCCGGCGCGAACACGCGCATCTCATCGAAGACGCCGTAATTCGGCAGGTCGCGCTTAAACCGGGTCGCGGCGATTTTGCCGCCTTCCAGCAGCAACGCCGCATTATAGGTCGCACCGCCGTCGCGCCACGGTGCAGTCAATAGGACGGCAGGGCCGCCATCGGCAGTCTCTTCCGCGAAGGCCCGCACCGCATCTTCGACTTTCTCGAGGAAAAACGGCTTGAGTACCAAGTCTTCCGGCGGATAGCCGGAGACAACGAGTTCACTGCAAACGACAAGATCAGCCCCCACCGACGCCGCTTGGCGGCGGGCTTCCCGCACCTTGTCGATATTGCCGTTAATGGCACCGACAACAGGATTCAGCTGCGCCAGCGTAATGGTCAAACGATCGGTCATCGGTCCGCACGTATTCTCCGGATTGATCGGGCCACCGTCTTATTTGCCGTTGATAGTGGCAAGGCCCCTGCTAACAGACTATTCTTTTTGGAAAGTTAGTCACAGTGCCCGCCCGCGCAAGGCTGAATTCATCGAAGCGGCGTGGACGGCGATATTAGTGTTGGGAGAGTTTACCGTATGGCCGATGACCCAAGCGCCAATTCCGAATACGGTCCGGGGAAATTCCGGGCGATTTTCGAACAGGGCTTGGATTTTGCCGTGGACCGCATACTTCGGCGCGCAGAGTCGCAAGGTGGCAGCCTATCCGCTAGCGATGTCCGGGAAGAACTGCAACGTTTCAAGGCCGATCCCGGCGAGGACACGACTGCATTCTTCAACGACGCTTGGCGTGAATGCACCTTCGCTGTCGAACGCCTGCGCTGGGACAAAGAACGCCGATATCCGTTCGAGCGCTTGATGGTCAACACCTTCGTGCATCTACTGCCGACCGGCGATCAAGTGCCAATTCAAGGCGAGCATCTGTCACGCCGCATCATTCCTGGGTTCGTCGTGGCCATGCTGCAAATGCTCGGTGAGGAACTCAACGATAAGTATGAAAATTTTTGCCGCACCATGGTGTCGCGCATGAAAACTCAGCATGGCAACGCGTTTAATTGGGAGATGGTGCATGTCGAGCCGGACGCAGCAGAAGTGGTCTCAGAGGTCTTGATCACCATTTGCCATCATTTCATCGACCTCAAGAAACGCCGCCGGTGGCTCACCGATGTCATCCACGGCAATATGGGTGCACCGACCGCAGCTCAGGACATTCCGTTCGAAGATATGGAATGCCACCGACTGATCGCTGCAATGTACCAGCCATTACGCGATGCGATGAATACACCGGAAGGCGAGGAGCGCATTACCGAACGCTACGGACGCGACAAGGCGCGGATGTTGCGCGCTGTCTTCGCTGAGATTACCCGCGACCATCGAGAATTGTCCCTTGGCCTCAGCACCCCATTGGACGTAAACGCCGTACAATAACTCTTCCTTGAATAAGCGAGGCGACTTCCATGCGTCCAAACCCTGAAATGCAACGCGAAATGCTCCGGCAAATGCAGACGATCCGGCGTTTTGAAGAGCGCGCCACCAAAGGTTATATCGAGGGCGATATTTATGGGGTCGTGCACTCCTATATCGGCGAGGAAGCCGTCGCGGTCGGCGTCTGCTCAGCACTGGAAGACGGCGACAAGATCATCAGTACCCATCGCGGTCACGGACATTGCATCGCCAAGGGCGCCGATCTCGACCGAATGATGGCCGAGCTCTACGGCCGCGAGACCGGCTACTGCAAGGGTAAGGGCGGATCAATGCATATCGCCGACTTCGACATCGGCATGTTGGGCGCGAACGGTATCGTCGCCGGCGGCATCTCTATCGTCACAGGCGCAGGACTCGCCGCGCAGATGGACGGCGATGGCCGGGTCGCGGTCTCCTTCTTCGGTGATGGCGCCTCGAATGCAGGCCCATTCCACGAATCGATCAACATCGCGGCCAAGTGGAAACTGCCGATGCTTTATGTCTGCGAGAACAATCTCTACGCCGCTAATACGGCATCAACAAAGACACTGGCGCATCCAGACGTCGCGGCGCGCGCCCATGGCTACGGCATTCCAGGTGTCATTGTCGATGGCAACGATATTTTTGAAATTTACGAGGCGGCGACTGAAGCCGTCGCCCGAGCCCGCGCCGGCGAAGGCCCAACCTTGATCGAGTGCAAGACCTATCGCTGGGGCCGCCACACGGAACGCCCGACTCAAGCCGAACCGCGCCCCGGTCACGAAGTCGAGGCATGGAAGAAGAAAGATCCGATCCCTCGCCTGCGAGCCGAACTGCAACAGCAGCAAGGTCAATTGACCGATGACGAATGGGATGAGATGGACCGCGGAATTCTCGCGAAGATCGACGCGGCGGTGAGTTTCGCTAAAGCCAGCCCGTTTCCAAGCCCGGAGGCGGCATTGGACGACGTCTTTTCGGAGGCCGTGCAATGAGAGAAATCACATACGCGCAAGCAGGTGCCGAAGCGCTCGCCGAAGAAATGCGCCGAGACCTCAAAACGTTCGAAATGTCGACGGACGCAGATCCCGCCCTGCTTGAAGAATTCGGCCCGACACGCGTCCGCGCCACGCCGATCGCGGAAAGCGCCTTTACCGGCATGTCGATCGGTGCGGCGGGTTCGGGGTACCGGCCCATCGTCAATTGGCGGCAGGTCACCTTCGCTTTCGTCGCCATGGATCAGATCGTCAATCAGGCCGCCAAAATTCACTACATGTTCGGCGGGCAGCAGAAATTCCCGATTACGTTCCGCGCCGCGGTCGGCGGGGGTACGAAACTGGCGGCCCAGCATTCACAGAGCCCCTACTCCATGTTCATGAACCTGGCAGGAATAAAAATCATCCTACCATCGACACCCTACGATATGAAGGGACTGCTGAAGTCAGCCATTCGGGACGACAATCCGGTCATATCCTTTGAGGCAAACCGGCTGCTCGGCTTTAAGGGCGAAGTGCCGGACGACGACTACACGGTTCCCAT
>CAJWTF010000118.1 GCA_913046825.1 uncultured Rickettsiales bacterium
AGATCCTTACATTCTGATCCACGAGTCGAAGCTCTCTGGCCTGCAGTCAATGCTGCCGTTGCTGGAAGCCGTCGTGCAAAGCGGTCGTCCGCTCCTTGTCCTGGCTGAGGATGTTGAAGGCGAAGCGCTCGCAACGTTGGTTGTTAATCGTCTGCGCGGCGGTCTAAAGGTTGCAGCGGTCAAAGCCCCTGGTTTTGGCGATCGACGGAAGGCTATGCTGCAGGACATAGCTGTCCTCACCGGTGGCCAAGTTGTCTCTGAAGATCTTGGCATTAAGCTTGAGAACGTGACCATCGACATGCTGGGTACCGCTAAGCGAGTGTCCATCGATAAGGACAACACGACTGTTATTAATGGCGCCGGCAAGAAGAAAGATATTGAAGGCCGTGTCAATCAGATCCGGGCTCAGATTGAAGAGACGAGCTCAGATTACGATCGTGAAAAATTGCAAGAGCGCCTCGCAAAACTTGCGGGTGGAGTTGCAGTGATCCGCGTTGGCGGCGCTACCGAGATCGAGGTAAAAGAGCGTAAGGATCGCGTTGAGGACGCCATGAACTCAACCCGCGCAGCGGTTGAAGAAGGCATCGTCGCTGGTGGTGGTACAGCTCTTATGAAATCTGTGAAGGCTCTAGACAAGGTTGAGCCTGACAATGCTGATCAAAAAGCCGGTGTAGAAATCGTGCGTAAAGCGATTACCATTCCGTGCAAGCAGATAGCAGAGAATGCGGGATCAGAAGGTGCAGTCATTGTTGGCAAGCTCTCGGACTCGAACGATAAAAACTTCGGCTTCGATGCTCAATCCGGTAAGTTTGTCGATATGATCAAATCTGGCATTATTGATCCAGCCAAGGTTGTGCGCACGGCACTGCAGGATGCGGCATCCGTTGCCGGTCTTCTCATCACCACTGAAGCGATGGTGGCAGAGAAAGCCGACGATAAACCGGCCATGCCGGCAATGCCCGGTGGTGACATGGGCGGCATGGGTGGCATGGGTGGCATGGGAATGTAATCCAGCCAAAACCGACCACAGGTTATGGGACAGGCCGCAGCAGAAATGCCGCGGCCTGTTTCTTTTTGGGCGAAGGCGTGAAAGTGACGGGCGCGATCGCCATAGATAGGTCGCCATGAACTTATCGTCGGAGCGCAGGAGCAGGGTCTAGCCCTGTACTTGGGTGGTGTGTCGTTTGTGGGTAAAGGTGCGGGCGTGGCAGGCGCTTTTGGCGCGGTACTGCCGTCCCCTTGCAGCACATGGCCCATATCGAAGAAGGCGCATAGACCAGGGCCGGGTGATCGCCGAGGGCAGTCTCATTGAAGACTTGGTTCCAGATATCGCCGCCTAGCCGGTTGACAGCTTGCTGGACGTTCTCGATCTGGACGTCGAAGTTGCGGCCCCATTCCCGATTTAACACGGCTTTGATTTCTTGGCGTTCTTGTTCGGCTTGCTGCCAATATCGGGCACTAGCCTCAGCCGCTTGTTCACGAAACCGATCGTGCTTGGATTCCGCCATTTCGGCGGGCATGTGTACCGCGTGAGCGGCGTCGCGAAACCAATCGAACAGCATGCTATTACAAGCGCTCGCACTCTCGCGCGTTGAGATTTGTTACCCGTCGGGCGTCTCCGACCGGCAACCCCGCGCCTAGTCTAGGCCGACCATGGCTTAAAGGTCACGATATGGCTATACTAGATCAACTCGGTTTTCCCAGCCCTTGGCATGGGCGAACTCGGCGCCGGGGCCCGACAGGTCCGCCATCCACGAAATAATTTGTCGTGAATGGGTGTCCGCCGAGTGGCCGTATTATTCGCCGTTGCAAAATGTCGCTGTCTCTAATGCTTCACTAATGTAAGCGCTCCTTAGTTTGATGAATCTGATGTAATGTCTAATACAAATAAAAAATATTCCCAATCAAGTATTCGTCTCGATTGCAGGACGGGCAAAGGCTGATACTGCCGCTGGCGGGGGAGCGAATATGAATGATGACGCAGCCAAAGCGATCATTGCCAGAGCCTTGCACAGATTTGGTTTGATTTCGGTGGATACAATTCCGAAGATGAAACCGCTGACTGGCGGTGTTTCGTCCGATATCTGGCGTGTTGTGCTGCCGGGTAGGGTCGTTTGCGTAAAACGGGCACTCGCCAAATTAAAGGTAGCAGCAGACTGGCGCGCACCGATTGGCCGCAACGCCTATGAGGTGGCATGGTTTGAGACCGCCGCGCAATTTGCGCCGAATGCAGTACCTGAAATTGTCGCCCACGATGCGGAAGATGGCCTTTTCGTCATGGAATATCTGGACCCCACGGAGTATCGCCTTTGGAAGGCGGCGCTGCTGGAGGGGGAGGCGGATGTCGGCGCAGCCGAGTCCGTGGCGCAAATTTTGGCGCAAATCCATGCCGGTAGTGCGGGCGATGCTGATGTTGCGCACCGTTTTGATACCGACGGGACCTTTCATGCCATCCGGCTGGAGCCTTATCTGGAAGCGACTGCGGGCGCACATCCGGAGTATTCGGAGAGATTGATGGAACTGTCCGCGCGGACGGCCGCGATCAAAAAAACTCTCGTCCACGGCGATGTTAGCCCGAAGAATATTCTTTTGGGTCCGCAGGGGCCGGTGTTCTTGGATGCGGAATGCGCGTGGTATGGCGATCCCGCCTTCGATGCTGCGTTTTGTCTCAATCATTTGCTGCTGAAAGGGGCGTGGCGGCCCGATCGGGCGGCGGCCTATCTCAACTGTTTTCTCGCTTTTGGCCACGCTTATCTGGACGGAGCCGATTGGGAGCCGGTCGATGCATTGGAAGCGCGCGTGGCCACGCTGTTGCCGGGCTTGTTTCTGGCCCGGATCGATGGCAAATCGCCGGTCGAATATCTCACGCAAGATGCGCAGAAAAATAAGGTCCGTCGGGCGGCAAACCAGTTGTTACAGAAACCAGTCAGTCGGCTCGCCGAGGTCGCGGCGGTTTGGGAGAGGGAAGTGAAAGCATGACAGGATCGAAAATCACTTCGGTGCGAGGGCGACGGGTCTGGGATTCGCGCGGCTGGCCCACGGTCGAAGGGGAAGTTGAATTGGTGGACGGCGCGGTTGGCCGTGCCATCGCACCCGCCGGGGCATCACGCGGCAGTGGCGAAGCAGTCGATTTGCGCGATGGCGGGGAGACCTTTGGTGGACTTGACGTTTTGCGGGCAATTGAAGGCGTGAATGGCGCAATTGCGGAAGCCCTGACCGGATTAGATGCGGCCGATCAGAAAACAGTTGATGAGCGCATGATTGAGTTGGACGGCACTGAGAATAAATCGCGCCTTGGGGGCAATGCGACTGTGGCGATCTCGATGGCGGTGGCGCATGCGGCGGCGATGGCAGCGGGCCAACCGCTTTGGCGGTATCTTGGTGGTGAGAACGCCGGCCCGATGCCACTTCCCGAAATCCAAATCTTCGGCGGCGGCGCTCATGCTGCCAGACGGGTCGACGTACAGGACTTCATGGTGATCGCGACCGGTACGGAAGATTACGCGACAGCCCTCGATTGGACGGCCGAAGTCTACCGGGCGGCAGGTAGTCTCATGGAAGAAAAAGGATTGCTCGAAGGGGTCGCGGACGAGGGCGGCTATTGGCCGGCATTCGAAACCAACGAAGCGGCGCTGGATGCCTTGCTGGCGTCGATTGAACGTTCAGGCCTCACGCCGGGAGACGACGTCTCGATCTCGCTCGACGTGGCGGCATCTGAATTTGGCAAGAACGGACGATATCGGCTAGGCTTGGAAGAGCGCGAACTCGACAGCGATGGATTGAGTGAAATGTTAGAAGGTTGGGTTGGGCGCTATCCTATCGTCTCCATCGAAGACCCGCTCGGCGAAGACGATGAAGCGGGATTACGCAAGTTCACAGTGGCTCTTGGTGATCGCATTCAGATTATCGGCGACGACTATCTGGTGACGAATGCGGATCGGGTCCAGGCTGCGGGCGCGGGTGGTGTTTGCAACGCCTTGCTTTGTAAGCCCAACCAAGCGGGAACCCTCACGGAAGCGAAAGCTGCGGCGGACGCGGCCAACGGCGCTGGTTTCGGCGTGGTTGTCTCCGCCCGCTCCGGAGAGACAGAAGACGCGACTATCGTCCACCTCGCGGTCGGTTGGAGTGCGCCTCAACTAAAGGTTGGCTCCTTCGCTCGCTCCGAACGTATGGTGAAGTGGAATGAAGGCCTTCGTGTCGCTGAACAACTGCCAAATGGCGGTAAATTATGGCCCAAAAGCAGCTATCCCTGGGCTTAAGTTACAGAAGACGGGTTTCTTTTTCGCGCGACCAATCCTCAACCCGTGCAATTCGGATGAGATTGGTGGCGCCCGGAGTCCCGAATGGGACGCCCGCCGTGATGATGATCCGCTCGCCTGGATGTGCGAAACCGTCATTGTAGACGTGCTGCCCAGCGCGGCTGGTCATGTCCTCGAAATCATTGGCATCGCTCGTGAAGATGCTGTGTACCCCCCAGACAGCCGCTAGTCGACGCGCGGTCCCCTGATTTGGGGTCAAGCCGATGATCGGAACGTCCGGCCGTTCCCGTGCCGCGCGCAGTGTCGTAGAGCCTGACGTAGTGTAGGTGACGATGGCGGCGGCAGAAAGCGTGTGTGCGATCTGGCGGGCAGCGGCACTAATGGCGTCGGCGGAGGTGGATTCAGGTTTCGGGTGGTTCGCATCCATGGTAAAGCGCCAGAGTGAATCCCGTTCAACCCGCTCAATGATCCGGTTCATCATTTGAACGGATTCGACGGGGAACTGTCCGGCGGCGGTTTCCGCCGACAACATCACCGCGTCCGCTCCGTCATAGACCGCCGTGGCCACGTCGGATGCTTCGGCCCGCGTCGGTTGTGGCGAATCGATCATAGATTCAAGCATCTGCGTCGCAACGATCACTGGTTTGCCGGTTTGCCGACAAGCCCGCAGAATACGTCGTTGTAGGACGGGTACGTCTTCCGGCGGCATTTCGACGCCAAGATCGCCACGTGCCACCATGACCGCGTCGCTCAACTCAATAATCTCGTCCAAACGGTCTATGGCTGCGGGCTTCTCCAGTTTGGTCAGTATCGGCGCGCGTCCCGCGATCAAGCGTCGTGCTTCCGCCAAGTCTTCGGGTCTTTGGATAAAGGATAGCGCACACCAGTCGACTCCGTGATCGAGGCCAAACTGCATATCCTTGCGGTCTTTTTCGGTGAGCGACGATATCGGCAGAACGACCCCGGGGACGTTCACACCTTTATGATTTGAGATCTTACCGCCGATGACGACGACGGTCTCCGCAAAATCCTTCCCGCAGTCGGTTACTCTCAGGCGAATTTTTCCATCGTTCACGAGAAGATCGCTATCGGCCTCTAGCGCCGCAAAAATTTCGGGGTGCGGTAGACACGCTCTGTCTGCATTGCCCAGCGTTTTGTCCATATCAAAGCGGAAGCTGCGGCCGTTTTCCAGTATGGCAGAGCCACTCTCGAAGTCGCCGACGCGTAATTTAGGGCCCTGTAAATCTATCATGATAGCAATCGGGCGTTTAGCGTCCTGCTCTATTGTGCGGATCGCCTCAATGCTTCGGCGGTGGTCGTCGTGAGTGCCATGGCTGAAATTCAACCGAAATACATCAACGCCGGCTTCGAATAGGGTGCGAATTTTCTCCTCGGTCGAGCTTGCGGGTCCAAGAGTCGCCACAATTTTCGTCATATGCGTACGTCGCATTCGAATGCCTAAATGTTCTAATGCCCGTAACTGACAGGCCGGAATTGGAAAATGATACCTTAAGGGTCGCGGCTCAGCCCTTTTTCTTCAAGGTTTTTAAGATAATCGCCCCAAATCTCATCTTTATGGCAACCGACGTGATAAAGGTACTGCCAGCTAAAGATGCCGGTATCGTGGAGATCGTCGAACTTGATGCGAATGGCATAATTTCCGACTGGCTCTAGCTCTATGATGCCGACGCGGCGGCGTCCAGCAACGGTTTTCTTTTGGTCAGGTACATGACCTTGAACCTCGGCCGATGGGCTTTCGACGCGTAGCAGTTCCGCCGGCAGATCAAATGCCTTGCCATCATCGAATGTGACTTGGAGAATTTTCTCGGCTTTGCGCAAGCGAATTTGAGTTGGCCAATGTTCGCTTGAATATCCGTCGCCGGGCATGTCGCTCAATCATCCATCTCGCGGGCTTCACCAACCAGCATGATTGGGATACCGTCGCGGATCGGATAGGCCAGTTTGGCTTGTTCGCTAATGAGCTCGCTATTCTCCCGATCGTACTTGAGCGGGCCTTTTGTCAGTGGGCACACGAGCAGTTCAAGGAGTTTTGGGTCGAGTTGCGATGCTGTATTTGCCATAAACCGATCCTTTCGGTGGCGGTAAGTCGTCACGTGAATTATTGGGGTCGTAAATCACTTCCCTCAAACGAATGCGACGCCATTTCCGCAATCGCCGTTAAGATATCACTGCGGCTATAGAGGTTTTCGGCTTCCAATAACGCTTGTTTCTCCGCCGACGTAAATGGACTCGACATAGCCAGTGCATTGATGAGCCACTCGTCTTCCGCTTCGTCAATCGCCGTCCAGTCTAAAGAAATACCATTAATTTCAAAATAACGTCGCATCGCGACCAGTAGATTTCTTCGATCGAGTGCTGTCTCACTTACGTTGTAGTCGGATTCAAACTCGCTCCAATCGGCTTTGAACCGTCGGTAACCGCGTGTGGTTTGGATTTCGTCGCCAAGTTTGAAGCGACAGATACCCTCTAATGACAATTGAAAATGACCATCTTGGCTCTCTTGGTAAGACGCAATTTTGCCCGCGCATCCCATGGAATAGAGTGGTAGTTTCTCGTCGTACAAATTTTTGATTCGCCCTTGCGGTGTAATCGGCACTTCCTCTGGATCCACTGGTTGTACCATGCCGATGATACGTTCATTTGCGAGGGCATCGCTCGTCATGTTGCGATAGCGCGGCTCGAATATGTTCAGCGGCAGCATACCCCTTGGCAGCAATAGAGCGCCGGACAGCGGAAAAACCGGGATACTTGCCGGTAGATCATTAAAACTGTTGACGTCGGCGCTCATGAAAACAGGACAGATGCCATCTTTTGGCGGCCCTCTATCGTGTCCGGGTGGGCATCTCCTAAGGCTTCAAAAATTTTCACGAGTTGTTCCTTTGCTGCATTCTCGTTCCAGCTCAGATTTTTACGCAAAATCTCGACTAAGGCATCTATTGCCTGCTCGTTGGCGCCTTGCCCGTAATAGGCCAAAGCCAAATTGAATCGTGTTTGATGGTCATTCGGGTCACTCTCGACCTTGGCTTCTAGTTCACCGGTATCGCCGGAAGATGTCGCGGCTTGTTCCGCCAACTCTAATGCCGTCCGCAGAGCGGCGACCTCAGCCTCGCCTTGTTGGTCTTCAGGGATTGACGCCAGCATGTTTTGCGCGCCCTCGATTTGCCCGGTCGCTAAATAGCACCGGCCCATTCCCGCGAGTGCCTTAATATTTGCGGGCTCTTGTTGGAGGATTTGGCCGTAGATCGCGCCGGCAGTTGAAGCGTCGCCAGAATCGAACGCAGCTTTTGCCTGTTCGGCAGCTTCGTCAATCGGTGACGGGCCGGCGGCGGCATTAGCCATTTCCACCATGCGGTCAATAAACGATTTTACTTGGCTTTCGGGAACGGCGCCCGTGAATCCATCGATTGGTCGCCCTTGGAAAAAAGCGTAGACGGCGGGAATCGATTGAATGCGCATTTGTTGCGCAATTTCCGGTGCCTCGTCGATGTTTAGCTTAACCAACTGTACCTTACCGCCAGCCTCGGTGACCGCTTTCTCAATGACTGGTGTCAGTTGCTTGCAGGGACCGCACCAGGGAGCCCAGAAATCCACAAGTATCGGGGTTTCTTGGCTGGCATCTATGACATCGGTCGCAAAATCTGCAGCCGTCGTATCCTTGATGACCATTTGCCCGCCTGAGTCTCCACCGATTACTTGTTCCATCTTAGAAATTCCCGTCCCTATTTAATCTTCGTTCGTTAGATGTGCATTTCGTTTAACGGTTGCAAGCCGATAGTTCCAGGCTTTCGGGGCACCTTAGTTAAGCGGCGGTATCGAAATCGATAATCCCAGGAGAATGGTTTTCCGCGATCATAAAGCGTTCTAAGTCGGTGGCGGAAATGGCTGTGGTCATGTCATTTCGCAATGGATGAGCGTTGATCACGTTGGCAGTCATCAGAGCTTTGTCGAGGAACGCGGTGACAACTCCTTCAGTGTCGTTGATGACGCCCAGGGGTGTCACAGCGCCTGGTTCAACACCTAATAAATCCGCCAATGCGTCCGTGGAACCAAATGAGAGCGTTCCTTGGGCCCCAATAGTGCGCCGCAGCCATTTCAGGTCGACTTTTCTTTCTTCTCGCACCGTTACTAGGAAATAGCGGCGTTTTTTATCTCTCAAGAACAGATTCTTAATGTGGGCACCTGGTAACTCGCCCCGTAGGGCTTGAGATTCAGCAACGGTACGCAGCGGCGGATGCTCGTGGTTTTCAAAAGTGATTTCCAATTCGACCAGTCGATCGAAGAGGGTAAGTGCATCAAATTTGGCTATTTCGTTCATATTTCATCTTTTAGCCCAGGTTCCCGTGGGCGGGCAATACAAGGGTGAACGGAACTATTGCAATGGCGGGACGAAGTCGTATTATCCCTGCGCCGGTTCAATTCGGTATTACCCTAGGACGCGGGCGTAGCTCAGGGGTAGAGCGCAACCTTGCCAAGGTTGAAGTCGAGAGTTCGAATCTCTCCGCCCGCTCCAATTTCCCAATATAAATCAATTGTTTAAGCGCTGATAGTTTTAACCTTCCAAGGTTTTAGATGGTGGGGCTACACCAGGATTAAACACAAAGAGTTAGGAGCATTGGCGGGCAGGTTATTGGGATAATAAATACTCATGATCAAAGTGATAAAGGGATTCTGTCAGTCTGGTCGAACCAGTTTCCGAATATCAAAATTATGAGAATATTACGCCGCCAGCTGACGCCATTCGGCCATTGCCGCAGCGCGGTTCTGCTTGAATGTTTCGCGTGGGGTGAGATGACGTTCGAGATTGAAATGATTGTGGATCGAAGCATGAATTGAGGCGAACTTCTGCAGGGTCTTTACGTCCCGGAATTTCGACATCGCCCCTTTCGGCGACGAGAGCGAGCCATGTCCAGGTTCAGGCTCGAACGAAGTTTACAGAAATTCACATCCATTCATTATTCCGTCTGCAATCACTTCAACTTTCAAAGACATCTGATCTCAAGAGACGAATTTAAAGTTCACCGCAATGCTGCACTTGTCGGATGGCACCAGATTTGTGCTGCATAATCCCAGTAAACCGGGGTCAACCTGAGACGAGTTCGCATTCGTCTGACAGCACTCGGAGCGATAGTGGAAACCTCACATACATCATGACGGCAGCCGGATGATCTCGGGCGACGTCTTAAAATAGCGAAACGGATTCTGGATTTTCATCCATGAATATTACGGAAATGCTAGGTTGGGATCAAAGGACAGGTTCCTCTGACAATGCCCTTTGGAGTGACAGAATTATTTGCGACGTTTACTATTATAAAAGTAATTAGGCTCCGTTGCGTGTCTGGTTACCGAACAGGCAGGAATAGTAAACCACTAGCTATTTAACCGGGTTCCATCTGACTTACAGGTATCTTTGCCATGGACAAAATATCAACTTTCGTTGACGACCGGCTTGACGACGGTGTGTTTCGCGTTGATCGTGGCATTTATACGCAACCGGAGATATTTGTGGCCGAGATGGAGCGCGTCTTCGGTCATGTCTGGGTGTATCTTTGTCACGAAAGCCAGGTTGCGAATTTTGGCGATTACTACGCGACTGACATTGGACAGCAACCTGTTTTTGTTATCCGCCAGGAAAATGGTGCGTTGGGCGCGTTCATAAACGCATGCGCACATCGCGGCGCAATTCTGACCCCCCGCCGGCGTGGCAATATGAAAACCATCGCCTGCCGGTTCCATGGCTGGTGCTATGATCCGACGGGCCACTGCACCCACGTGAAAGACGAAGCGAAAGGCTGGCTCGAACAACCGGAGAGCGCCCGGCTAGGCCTGACCTCAGTACCGCGCGTGGCGATTTATAAAGGGTTTGTGTTCGGGTGCCTCGACAAACACATCGAACCGCTCGAACAGCACCTGGGTGGAACTCTGCCGTTTATTGATCACCTGGCTGATCAATCGCCCGAAGGCATGGAAGTGGTGCGCGGTAGCCAGACTTACATCGTGCGCGGCAATTGGAAGTTGAACGCTGAAAATGGTGTCGACGGCTATCACGTCAGCACAGTTCACAAAGTGTTCGTCCAGGCGATGGTAAAGCGCGAGCGATTGGGCGACAACGAGAGTATGCGGCGCACCGAATCCGGCCGACTTCGCGGCACCCAACCTGCTGGTTGCTATGATTTTGGTAACGGCCACAACATGATTTGGTCCGACCGTGAAACCCCCGAAGTGATGCCCTTGTACGAGGCGGAGGAATGGTTGCTGAAAACGTTTCCGAAGGAAAAAGTTGACTGGATGCTGCGGCGCGGGCGCAATCTTTATTTGTTCCCCAACGTGCATTTAATGGATCAGCCCTCGACTCAAATCCGCGTGACCCGACCCATCGCGCCGGACCGGACCGAAGTGCGGGTCTACTGCATCGCGCCCAGAGGCGAAAGCCGGGCGGCGCGCGCGGCTCGGTTGCGAAAATTCGAGGATTTCTACACTATCTCTGGCATGGCGACGCCTGATGACCTCGCGGCGTTGGAGGATTGCCAGTTGGGCGCACGAGGGACTCTGTCGCGTTGGAACGCCTTGGACCGGGGGTTGGACATCTCGCTGAACGGCGCGGATAAACACGCGCGCGCACTCGGGGTGACCCCGGTTTCAAGCGGTACGACATATGATCAGGAAACGCTGTATTACGGATTTTTCCGAAAATGGCGCGCGCTGATGGGGGAGGCGGCGGAATAGCCATGCCTAACATAACCTACGACGCAGTGCGCGACTTCGTATACCTAGAGGCCGATTTGCTCGACCGTCGCGAGTGGGAACTCTGGTTGGATCTGTATGTCGACGATTGCGTCTATTGGGTTCCGTCCTGGGCAAGCGAGGACGAGCTCACCGAAGACCCAGAGCTTGAGGTCAACATGATTTACCTCCAGGGGAAGCCAAGCCTGGAGGCGCGAATTTACCGCATCCAATCTGGTCTGTCCTACGCGACCTCACCACTGGCCCGCACCAGCCATTTGGTCGACAACATTCGTTTGCTGGACGAGAAGTCCGAAACGATCGAAGTATCCGCGAAATGGATGACGCTATCCTCGGATCCTCGCTGGGGCAAACAGATACGCGGCGGTTGGTATGATTTTCAAATGTGCCAAACCAGTAGTGGATTGCGTATCGCGCGAAAGAAAATTGTACTGCTTGAAAGCGTGATTGACGGAGCGATCGATATTCATCAAATCTAACAGGCTCATTGGCAATGTCAGAGCAAAACGGCTTGAGCGGAGCGGGGTCGGTCCGTAGCGTCGTTGGATGAGAAATCCATTTCGTTATTTCAACAGTTCACCCGAAGTGATCCGCGTGTCGGTGATGGAGTAAGTCCGATATCTCTTATCGCTGCACCAGGTCGAGGGCCTGCTGTCGGAGCGTGGCATCGACATTTGTCATGAGACGGTGCGGTTCTGGTGGAAAAGGTTCGGTCCGTTATTCGCCGCGGAGATCCGAAAGCGGCGAGTTCATAGCCGATCATACTTACAGTAGCGCTGGCACTTGGACGAGGTATTCGGGCGTATCAATGGCAAGACAGATTATCTGTGGTGCGCGGTTGATCATGAAGGTGAAGTGCTCGAGTCCTACGCCTCGAAACGGCGAAATAGCAAAGATGCGTTTCAGTTTCTGAGGCGCACAATGAAGCGGTATGGGCAGCCAAGGATGATCGTTACGGACCGGCTTTGGTCATACCATGCAGCGATGAATGTGATCGGCAATGCAGCTGACCAAGGATGCGGCCGGTGGCTCAACAACAGGGCTGAAAATTCACACCAGCCGTTCAGA
>CAJWTF010000119.1 GCA_913046825.1 uncultured Rickettsiales bacterium
CAAGCCAATGAACCGCAAGGAAGCGAAGGCTCAATTCTTTGCGATGGACGAGCTCCGCTTCTTTCCAGGTAAAGGACCATTGGCGAAAGCTTTGAATGCGGCGACAGCTTTTCAGGTAGCCGCATCATTGAAGAATTTGTTTAAGTAGAGATTACCGCATGAACGCGCCCAATAAAAAATGAAGCAAAAAAATCTTTTTTGAAATTATGCTGGTTACAGCAGTCACTTAAGACGGGCTGCGTTCAGCAGCCAGCAAGAACCAAAATGTGTGGCAGATCTGCTTACACAAAAAGGAATATCTCTAACCGATTTTGAGATAGTCCTATGTCACATCCGTGTCACAGTTTCATAAAATATCGTTACGATTCCAATCGTTTCATGATACGATTATTATGCGAGAAATCGAGATATCGCCTGTTTTAGTGCCGTTGTTAATGCTCAGCTGGGAGAGCGTCGCGTTCTCGATGCTGTCGGGCGACAAGCCTGAATGAAAGCATGATCATGACCGCAGCATCCCTGCATACCGACGGTATTGGTATTGCCCGGTCGCCGGTGGTCGCGCGACCGTGACGAAGCCCGGTTCGGATGCGCCTGGCCTTGACTGGCTCGAAGAACGCGTGCGCCACGAGATCGACCTACTGCGCCACAATTATCTTCCTTGGGTGCCGCCAGCGGGTGATGTGGACGGGCGTCCAGTATTCGATGTGGTTATGGTTGGGGGGGCTCTACGGCCCGGGTCTCGCCTGTGGATTGATGCGCGCCAAAGTGACAAACATTCTTGTCCTCGATCAGGCGCCACTAGGGTGCGAAGGTCCGTGGATGACCTTTGCCCGCATGCCGACCCTACGTACGGCGAAGCAGTTAACGGGTATTGAGTGCGGCATTCCGAGCCTATCGCTGCGCGCTTATTGGGAGGCAAAATTCGGCCCCACCTCTTGGGAAGCGCTGTCTCTCACGCCACGTCTGGAATGGGTGGCTTATCTCGAATGGTTTCGGCGTATTCTCGACATTCCTGTCCAAAACGAGACTGAAGTTCTTTCCATCGATGGCGACTCGGGCCTGGCGCGGATTGCTGTGCGAAGGGACGGCGAGACCTCCGAGCTTTTGGCCCGTCGGGTCGTGCTTGCAACGGGTCTTCTTGGCAGCGGAGGCAAACATGTGCCGGTGGGCCTTACCGAGAACTTAGCCGCGGATTGTTGGGGGCATGCCGCAGACAATATCGATTTCACCAAGTTGGCGGGAAGGGACGTCGGAGTGCTCGGTGCGGGTGCCACAGCGTTCGACAATGCAATTGTCGCCGCTGAGCAAGGCGCAAGCCGATCAGCGCTGTTCTGCCGCCGTCCAGAACTGCCATGGCTCAGTGCGAAAAAGGGGTTGGAGAATGCTGGCTTCATGCGCCATTTTGCGGACTTCCCCGACCTATATCGCTGGCGCTTCGTTAAAGGAATTACGGAGACGCCGATCCCACCGCCCCGGCATTCAATAGAGCGGTTTATGGAACGAGACAATACCGAACTTTGCCTCGGTAGTCCGTGGTATGCGACGCGAATGGAGGGCGACAAGGTAGTCGTCACCACACCGGCAGGAGATGAGAGGTTTGATTTTGTTATCTTTGGCACCGGCTTTGACATGAAAATTGATCGACGCCCCGAGCTTGCCGCGATTGCTCCTCACGCTCTCCGCTGGCGGGACCGGTTTACCCCACCTGTGGGGGAGGAGAACGAGACCCTCTTGGCCCAACCCTATCTCGGTCCCGGCGGAGAATTTCAGGAACGCACGCCTGGAATGTACCCGGCCCTCTCCCGAATTTGCATGCTTGGCGCGGCCGCCAGTTTGAGTGTCGGGCCATTATTCGGAGGTCTGAACGGCGTGAAATTCGTATTGGAACGATCCGTCGATGAAACCTGCCGGGCCCTCATGATGGAAACGCTCGGAACCTTCTACGAGAGATTTGAAATGGGTCTAAACGTGGAAAAACCGACGGGCGCGATGGGTTCGACGGATTGACGGCTCAGGCTGTGTGTTATCATCTGACCCTTTTAGACTTTGCATCCAGATAGAGCGTAATTCGGAGGAGAAAGAGATGCCTAAAGCAACAAAAGACGCAATGCCGCAGATCAGTCATCTGGACGATATGGATTGGGAGATGAACCGCTTTGGCTCGCTATGCAAATTTCCTTTTCATCCAAGTGCCGATGATCCAACACAACCGAATGCTGGGGTGTTGCGCTACGAGGCGGGTGAGGGGTTTGTCACGCACCGGCACGATTTCGCGCAAGTTTGGTACGTGATCGAGGGGGAATTTCAATACGGTGACCAGACCCTGCGCGCCGGGCACATCGTCTACCATGCCGACCCGCACCGTGAATTCGAATTGAGCACTGAGACCGGATGCACAATTCTGTTCATGCAGTACCAAGGGCCGACAACGGGTGAAGGGCCGCTTTACGAAGGCCGGATGAACTTGAAGCAGGCTGAGGCAGAAGAAGAGTTCGATCTGAACCTGTAGATATCGCAATCTTGTCTTAGTTTGGGCCGTATTGGTCTTTAACGCTCTTGGCATAGAGTCTCTTACACACCGGCGGGAAAGGGCGATGCGATGGCCAAGGGTTACTTAGTGGTTTGTTACCGAGAAATATCGGACCCGGAAAAACTCAAGACTTATGCGGAATTAGCGCCGAAGGCGATGGTGCCGCGCGGCGCGAATATCCTGGCGCGCGACGGACGGGTCGAAGCGTTCGAGGACGGGCTCGCAGAGCGCACAATCCTGGTCGAGTTCCCGAGCTTTGAAGCGGCGCTCGAGGCCTATCACAGTACGGAATACCAAGAGGCCGTTGCGGCCCTCGGTGATGGAGCCGTCCGTGATTTCCGCATCGTCGAAGGCCTCGACTAAGGAGAGAATATGATTGACATCAATGGCATGGCGCACGTCATCCTGACCGTGTCGCAATACGACGAAGCAAAAGAATTTTATTCAAAGTTGATGACGGCGATGGGGTTGGAGTGCGTCTTCGACGGCAGCAACATGACCTATTTTGTCGGCGCGCGTACCGCCCTCGGTATTCAGCCCTGTGCGCCCGAATTTGCGGGCGAGCGCTTTCAGCAAGGGCGCGTTGGGTTGCATCACATTTGTTTTCGCGCCCGCTCGCGCGTGGATGTCGACAAGGTCGACGCGTTGCTGCGGGAGATGGACGCTCATATCGTCAGCCCGGCTCAGGAAGGGCATTGGGCACCTGGATACTATTATGTTTTGTGCGAAGATCCGGACGGTATTCGCGTTGAAGTGAATCACGTGCCGGGAGCAGGCGTGCTCGCGGATGACGCGGGCTTTAATCCGGGTGATGATTATAAGCAATAAGAACGTGGATCAGAGAGGTTAAGTACAGTGGATTTAACGACTGTCGAATATGAAAAGCGTGGGCATATCGCTTATGTCACCCTCAACCGGCCGGAAAAGCTGAATGCGATGAACGCGGCCATGCATCGTGATCTCGCGGATATATGGGCGGATTTCCAGCGGGATCCGGAAATGCGCGCCGCCATCCTGTCCGGCAACGGCCGGTGTTTCAGCGCGGGTGCGGATCTTTCTGGCGGCGCGCCCCAGGCGGAGTACCGCTACGACGGCAATTACCCGGATATCACGCGCGCCAACGGTGTCTATAAGCCCATCGTGAGCGCGTTGCACTCCCACGTGGTTGGCTATGGGATGTGGATTGCGCTCGATGCGGATATCCGTATCGCCGCGCCAGACACTTCGTTTTGGTTGCCGGAACCACAATGGGGCATCGCGACCATTCCGGCGGCTTGGTTTCCGAAAGTCATGCCCTGGGCGATTGCCTCGGAACTGCTCCTGATGGCGGAACGGGTCGATGCGGAACGGGCGCGCGAAGTTGGCATGATCAACAAAATCGTCCCCGGGGAAGATCTGATGGCGGAGGCAGAAAAGGCGGCGCAACGCCTCGCTAGTTTGAGCCCGATGGCGGTACAAGGCATGAAGGAGCTGATGGTGCGGGGGGGTAATCTCGACTATACGGCGGTCAACCAACTCACCGAATTTGTCCAAAACCGCGTGATGAATTCTGAAGACCGTAAGGAAGGTGGCCGCGCTTTCGTGGAAAAGCGCGAGGCCGACTGGAAATAGATTGCTAGAGTGGTGCTAACTCTTCGTCTATCTCGACAGGTGGTCGCGGAACATTTCGGTCAAATAGCGGCCCGTGTTCGACCCGACCAGTGTGTTTAATTTCCGACCTTGCACATCCAAGAGCAACAGATTCACATGACCGACCCCTTGAGAGGTGGCCAAAAGTTTCCCTTCCACGGTGCGGATATTGGCGACCAGGTACTGTAGCTTGCCGTCCTCGAAATTTGAAAGCGCGTCGCGGGTCTCCTGCTGCAAGGCTACACATTTGGGACATTGTGGGTCGTGAATTTGCACGATGGTGGGGATTCCGTTGCCGATCCGCGTTAAATCGCCTTCCTGAATGGTCGCTCTGACCTCGTTTGCCAAGTACCAACCGGTCACCCCGCCGCGTCGGTGCTTCCGGTGTTGCGGACGTTTGCTGGTGTGCCGGGCCATTTTTCTCAGAGGGGCGTGTGTTTTTGCGCTTTTGTCGTCTCATCGTTTGCGATATCTCCCAAGGGCAGCTGTTTTACAGTCTTTGTTCGATCTACTTGAGGCGCAGCATCGCTTATCTGAGCTCGGCCTGTCTCATCGCTTTTTCTCACGTTATCGTGAGGCTAGCCTCGACGCGCGTATAAAGGAGAGGAGAGACAATGAGCCGTGCCGCGATCCGTAAACTCGTGACTGTCACAGACGAAATCCATCGTGAAATAGGCCGCGTAATCGATCCGCCGACGCGCCGGGCTGCCGCGATCGCGGTGATCGAAAATCCGTTCGCGGGTCGCTACGTGGAGGATCTGTCAGAGTTGATCGACATCGGTGCGGAGTTGGGAACGCTCTTGGGCGACCGCGCCGTCGCCGCCTTGGGCATCATGCCCGGCGCGGTCGAGAGTTACGGCAAGGCGGCCTTGGTCGGTGTCGACGGTGAATTGGAACACGCGGCGGCGATCCTGCACCCGAAGCTCGGCACGCCGCTCCGCATCGCCGTTGAGAAAGGGGCTGCTCTCGTGCCTTCCTCGAAGAAACGTGGCGGGCCGGGTCAAATCTTGGACATCCCGCTTGGCCATAAGGACGCAGCTTATGTGCGTAGCCATTTCGACGGCATGGAAGTGTGGGTCAACGACGCGCCCCGCGCCGATGAAATTCTCGTCGCCGTCGCGGTCACGGACTCCGGTCGTCCCCTGCCTCGGGTTGGTGGCCTTGAGGCAGAGGATGCCGAGGGAGAAGACGGTCTACGCTAGCGGTAGACTCCGTCCCAGTCCCCCTCGGGAATTTTAACCGAACCGTCATCTTGCACCTGCGGGCGTCCGAGGGTGAACGAGGTTTCCGGCGTAATGACCGCGTAGTCCATATAGCCCATGCGCGCCAAGGGCCGCATCGCGGCTGTGTCGACGATCCCATCCTTGATAACAGCATCGTCGATGAAGATGCCGACGACTTCACCGATGATGATGAAATGCCCATTGTCTCCACTGACGTCCGGCAGTTCGACGGTCTTCCAATGCCGGCATTCAAGCGATGCGGGTGCGCGGGCGACGCGAGGCGGTTTCACGAAATGTGAAGGCGCGGTCTCCAATTCGGCGAGCGCGAATTCGTCTGCCAACGCTTCCACGGGCGCGGAGGAAACATTCATGCCGTCCCGCGTATCCATGGTCGAAATCGAACAGGTGAACTCGCCATTCGCTTCGATGTTGCGCAGGCTGTCCTTGCGTTGTGCAGAGACAAACATGACGTAGTGCGGCCGGTCGCTGACCGCATTAAAAAAACTATATGGTGCCAAATTGAGGACACCCTCTTGATCTACGGTGGAGACCCAACCGATAGGCCGAGGTGCGACCAGTGCCTTGAACGGGTCGTGCTTCAATCCGTGCTCGTTCTTAATGCTGTCGTAGTACATGCGATCCTCTTGTTCGAAGATGAAAAGTTGCCGAAAGGAATATCACCAACCGATCGCATAGGCCATGCGCCGGGGATCGGCGCCGCCGTGCAGGATGCCGTTCGATTGGTCGGCGCGAATGGTGCACACCGACCCGGCGCGCCATTCTTGATCCGGCCACCACTGAACCTCATGACCGCACGCGGAAAGCGCCTCGCCAACATCCTCGCCGACCCCGCGCTCGACTTTCATGCGAGCCGGGTGATAGGCGTGCGGCAGGGCAGAGGCGGGCCAGCTGAAGCTGGCGAAACGCGGCGCCTCGACCGCGGCTTGCGGGGTCATGCCGAATACCAGAATGTTCAACAGCACCTGCAATTGCGCTTGGCCCAGCACTTCACTGCCGGGGGATCCCAACGGCAAGACCATCTCACCCGGTTTAACCGCGAGCATCGGGTTGGCGGACATGCGGGGCCGCCAGCCGGGGCCGACGCGGGCCGGATGGTCCACGCCCGTATGCGCGCGCGAACCCCAGCGCGATGTGGTGATGCCGAGGCCGGGGACAACCGCACCGCTTGTCGTGGGGTCGCTGGGAGTGGCGGAGAACAAGTTGCCCTCGCCGTCGATGACGCAGAAATAAGACGTCTCTAACGGGTTGGCCGCGGCCTGGCCGGGGCCCGCCGATGGGTCGGCTTGCCAGGCCGGTATTTCGTATCCATTGAGTTGCCCGGCGGGCGGCATGCCCGGAAAGGCGCGGGCCGGATCGATACGCGCGCGCCGCGCCCGGCTGTATTCGGTGTCCAGCAGACGGTCGAGGGGCACGTCGATCTGCGCTGGGTCGCCGACATAGGCCTCCCGGTCGGCGGCGGAGAGTTTCAGGGCTTCGACGACCGCATGTATATAATCCACGCTGCTATGGCCCATGGAGCCCAAGTCCATGCCGCTAAGCATTTGCGCCGCGCCGAGGATCATAGGTCCCTGACACCACGGTCCGCAGCCGTAAAGCTCGTACGCGCCGAACGTGGCACGGGCGGGATCTTCGATTTCGGCCCGAAATTCGGACAAATCTTCCCGGGTCATCAACCCGCCTTCGTCGTTTTGTTGGCGCACGATGGCCGCTGCGATATCGCCTTCGTAAAAGGCGCGCCGCGCAACGTCGATCCCGGCGTCTCGTCCGCCCGATGCGGCGGCTTCTTCGTCGCAGAGATATTGCAGGGTTTTGCCGAGGTCGGTTTGGACGAACCGTTCGCCCACCGGCGGCATGGCGCCCCTCGGATAAAAAATGTCGGCGGTACCCGGTAGACCTTTGAACTCGTCGAGGTGTTCGCCGAGCACTTCGACCATGAACGGATACATGGGAAATCGGTCGCGGGCCAAACGGATGGCGGCGGATGCAACCTCGGTGAAGGACATGGTGCCGAAGCGTTGCAGGGCCGTCAGTCAGATATCGGGGGCGGCGGGCACGACGCTGTTAAGAATTCCTTCCGGCACCAATCCGCCGTGATGTTTGCGAAAATACGCGGCATCGAGTGCACGCGGCCAGGGCCCCACTCCGACGAAGTTCTGCACGCTGCCGGTCTCTCCCATGCGAATCATCGACGGTGCCACCCCACCAAAGCAGGTTATCTCGCTTTCCAACACATTGATCGCGAGGCCGACCGCAACACCCGCGTCAATCGCATTGCCGCCCGCTTCCAGAATTTGGAATCCCGCTTGCGCCGCCAAGGGATGGCCCGCGACCACCATATGCCGGATCGCCATAACCTCGGGACGCTTGGTCTTGGTCATTGTTTATAGTCCGCCGTCATTTCGTCGAGGCCACGCCGCAGAATGATATTGAACACATCCGGCACTTCCACACTAGAGAAGTGCCTCTGGCCGTCGATAATGTCGAGTTTTGAATCTGTGATGCGGTCGTGGATCTCGGTCGAGCGCTCAATGGGTGTGACCACGTCGGCGCCTGCCGCGATGATGCGGGTCGGCGCGGTGATACGATGCAATTGGTCGCGATAGGCGAGATCGGCGACGGCGGATGTGCCGCCAAGATATCCCTCAACTGGTGTCGCGACCATGACATCGCGCACGGCGTGATAGTCGTCGTTCGCGGCGTCGGCGAAAGCGTCGGTGAACCACAGCTTGTCGGTCATCTCCCAGACTGGAACCATACCGCCTTCGCGCACAACCGCTTGGCGCTCCGCGACCCAACCCCGATACCACTCGTTCGATTGCGACGTCGTATTACAGAGGGTGAGCGATGCGATGCGCTCCGGGTGGTGAATACCCAACCCTTGGCCGATCATGCCGCCGGTCGAAATGCCAACCCAGTTCACTTGGTCCAGACCGAGCGCGTCCATCACCGCGACCGCGTCGTCGACGAATTGTGCCAAGGTGTAGGGTCCGATGGGCGCGTCGGTATCGCCGTGGCCGCGCCAATCGTAGCGCAATATCCGGTAGCGATCCTCCAGCACCGGTACCTGCCAATCCCAAATGCGATGACTGGTGCCCATGGCGTGCGCCATCATCACGACGGGGCCGTCCGGATTTCCGTCCCAGCGATAGGCGAATTCGATGTCGCCCGCTTTTATTTTATCGATACTCATTTAGCGGCGTCTCCATAGCGGACCATGACCTTGCCGGTGTATTTCCCGGCCAGCATGTCGTGCAGGGCCGAGGGCGTTTGCTCGAACCCGTCTACCACATTGTCGATGGCGATGATTTTACCCTCCCGGCACAGAGTTGCCATGCGTTCGCGCGCGAAGCCCCAGCGCTCCGGATAGGAATAGCGCGAGAAACACTGAATGCTGGCTTCCCGCGCCCACAGCATCCGCATGTTCACGGGGTCAAGGTCCGGGCGCGCGCTGTTGTTGGAGACGGTCCGCCCAACAATCAGCACCTGGGCGAATTTCGCCAACCCCTCGAACACCACATCTGCGATTGGGCCGCCCACCGTGTCAAAAAATAAATGTACTCCTTCGGGACAGACCTCTCGAAGGTGGCCCGCCAAATCGTCTTCCTGGTGATCGAGACAGGCGTCGGCGCCGAGGCGATCCGTCACGATGCTGCATTTTTCATCCCCGCCCGCGACGCCCACCACTTTCATGCCCGCGAGTTTGCCGAGCTGCACCGCGTAGCTGCCAACCGACCCCGCCGCCGAAGTGACCACCAACGTTTCGCCCGGCATCGGTCGGCCGAACATTTCCAAGGCGCAATAGGCGGTAAGGCCCGGAGAGCTGAGCGCGGTCAGCCAGAGCGTCTCATCGAAATCGGTCGTTGCGGCCAACAGGTCCGCTGGTTTTGCGACGGCGTATTCCTGCCAGCCAAGCCGCCCCGTCACCAGGTCGCCGACGCTGAAACCGCCGCAAGACCCCGCCACGACCTGCCCAAGCACGTCACAGTCGATCAGCTCACCGATTTGGAAGGGCTTGGTGTAGTTTTCGAAATCCTTGAGCCGTTGGCCTTGCCAGGGAGAGAGTGCCACCAACAGGATACGAACCAGTAATTCGCCAGTCTTTGGTGTTGGGATCGGCGCGCTTTCGATCGCGAAATGCGTGGCGTCCGGCAGGTCCGAGGGACGGGATTTTAGAACATATCGGCGGTTCGTATCGGCTGGCATCGGCTCCATTTCCGGACTAGATCAGAGGCATGTGGATATAGCGGCAATTAAGGGGCGCGCAATGGGACCGGACCGGATTCGCGTGGGCGATATCGATTTGAATTACATGGTGAGTGGCCCGCCCGATGCGCCAGTCGTCTGTCTCAATCACTGCTTCGCCAGCGATCACCGCTATTGGGATTTTCATCTCTCGGCCTTCGAAGGGTTTCGGGTTCTGCGCCACGATGCACGCGGCCACGGCGAGAGCGATGCGCCGCCCGGCCCATATTCCCTCTCGATGATGGCGGCGGACGTGATTGGCCTGATGGAAGCGCTGGAAATCGAACAGGTGCATCTGTGCGGCGTTTCCATGGGCGGGATGATTTCGCAAACCGTAGCGCTCGATTATCCGGACCGGGTCGCCTCGCTCGCGCTCGTGAATACAACGTCTGAATATACCGAAGACCAACTGCAGGCCTGGCGGGATCGATCCAATCTGGTTTTGCGCGAGGGTATGGAGGCGGTGCGCGCACCCCTGATGGATCGCTGGCTGACGGAAGCCGCCGCGTCGGCACGGAGCCCGGCCTATGTCTATATGGAGAGCGTCATCGCCCGGTTCCCGGCGGAGAGCTTCGCCGCCGCCAGCGCCGCCATGTGCGGCCTGTACACAACCTCGCGTCTTCCGGAAATCCAAGTGCCAACAATTGTGATCGCCACGCCGGATGATCCGGGCGTGCCGACGGCGACGTCCGAGCTGATGGCGCGAACCCTCGGCGCGCCACTGCATTGGTTGGAGCCGGCGCGCCACCTCGCCTCGCTCGAACATGTGGAGCGGTTCAACAAGTTGATGCGCGATTTTCTCGCGGTGGCTCTCAGGCAATAATTCCGGGTTCGCCCTTTGGTAACCCCGGAATGACCATCCTAAATCCCGCGTCTTTCCGGAGCACGCAACGCGTGAACCCGGAATTACGGCCTGAGAACAGCCCCTAAAGAACTACTCCGCCGCTTCAGCCTCTTGCGCCGGGACGAAGGTTACGTTCTTTGACAGCATGGCTTCGATGGCGTCTTCGTCGTAGCCCCATTCCTTGAGGATATCGACCGAATGCTCGCCCACATGTGGCGAGTGGGTCATTGGTGTGGGGCCGTCGATGCGGGGCAAGCCTGGAATTTGCGGCATGGGGAACAGGCCCGCGCCGTCATGCTCGACATAGGCGACGGCTCCCACCGCTTTGGTATGCTCGTGTTCCATGAAATCGCCGTGATCCTGGACGATGGAATTCATGACACCCGCGTCGGTGAGCAGTTTTGCCCAATGTTCCGACGGTTGTTTTTCGAATTCCGCCCGGATCAGGACCATCAGTTCTTTTTCGTTCTTGATCCTGATCTCGCGAGAATTGAAGCGCGGGTCGGTTTTCAGTTCCGGCAAGCCCAGAATATCGCAGAGCGCATCGTAGTGATGATCGCGCATCGCGGTGACGTTCATATAGCCGTTCGTTGTCTTCATCGTGCCGACCGGCGCGTAGAGCGGTGCGACCTCGCCGTCTTCCAAATAATATTCCGCGATTTTGGCGGCCTGAAAGGCGGCGGCGGATTGCATCAGGCTGTTGTCGATATAGCACCCGGTGCCATAGCGGAACTTCCGCATCAGTGCCGCCGACAATCCTTGGAAAGCATAGAGGCCAGTGGCGACGTCGATGGGGATCATGGCGACCCGATTGGGTATGCCCTGGCCGTCGCGGTTGATGGTCATGAAGCCGGAATAGGCTTGGATGATGGCGTCCGTGACCGGCAATCCATTGTTTGGACCTTCCTGGCCGAAACCGGTGACTGACAGGTAGATAACGTGCGGGTTCACCTTTTTAACGTCGTCGTAGGACAGACCGAACTTCGCCATCACGCCGGGCCGAAAGGCCTCGACCACCACGTCGCACTCGGCGGCCATTTTCTGTGTGATCTCATGTGCTTCCGGCGTTTTCATGTCGAGGGCGATGGAACGCTTACCGCGGTTGAACGCGATTGAGTGCGCACAGTGGTCGCCGTAAAGCGCGCCCATCGAGCGGCCCCAATCGCCCGCCGGCGGGTCGACCTTGATCACGTCGGCGCCGTGTTGGGCCAACAGCATGGTGCTGTGCGGCCCGGCAATCCCTTGTGTGAAATCCAAAACTTTGATGCCGGAAAAGGCGCGTTCGTCATCCATTCTTCGTTTCCATTCCAAGCCATTATTGTTCAGCTAAAATTGCGTCCGAAATCTTCTCGGCCGTCATCAGGGTCGGGAAGTTCGTGTTGGCGCAAGGTACGACCGGAAAGATCGACGCGTCTACGACGCGTAGCCCTTCAACGCCGCGCACCTGGCCCGTGTTATCAGTGACCGCCATCGGATCGTCGTCGGCACCCATGCGACAGGTACACGACGCATGCCATACGCCGACCGCCGCTTTGCGCACGAAAGCCTCGAGAGCGTCGTCATCGGTCATCATCT
>CAJWTF010000120.1 GCA_913046825.1 uncultured Rickettsiales bacterium
CAAAAGTCATGCATTCTCTTTGCTATCCCAAGCAGGCTGGTTGTGAGCAAGACGTTCGCCGTTATGAGTATAATCCTGACAAAGCCCGAAAACTTTTGCGAGCAGCGGGATATGGTCCAGCCGGCAAGTACCGTTTCGCGGATCAACTTAATAATTTAGCTGAAGATCTTCCGGGGCAACCGGTCGAAAAAACGAGACGGTTACGTTCGATTATTGCGGACA
The DNA here is from genome assembly GCA_913046825.1 of uncultured Rickettsiales bacterium. The sequence continues at coordinate 223 of CAJWTF010000120.1, forward strand.
TCGTGAGCTATCGAAATCATCCCGCAAGCGAAGCTATGACGCTTTATTTAAAAGCGATCGGCATAGACTCATCGATAGACGCATATAGTAGTTTCGAAAAGGCTCAACTTGGGTTCCAAAGGAACGAATTTAACGTGGCCCATATGACGTGGGCGTCACATGGTGCCCTTGATGTTGCCGAGATTCTCAATCCTTTGTTTCGTAATGGGACGTTAGACTATTGCCGAGACCATGAAATCAATCGTTGGCTGGATGTGGCGGCGAACTCGAACAACGCTCAAGCACGCCACCGCGCATATTCGAAGGCCTTGAAACGGCTTCAAGAAATGGCCTGTGTCGTGCCATTGTTCAACTATACAACCTTCCATGCGTATTCCAGGCACCTCGATTTTCAACCGACTTTGGACGACATTCCACGCTTTTATCGAGCCAAATGGAAATAGTGTGATGTCGGAGGTTCCCGCTCGTAAGGCGAATATCAATTGTGGCAACCGGGGTGCGGTGAATTTCGATCTGGTGTGCGAGCTGCGCGAAGGCGGTCACCATTCCGGAAATTGGGGAGGATTGCTCGCCAATCCGGGCATCATCTTGGCTCATGCTCTTGCGAGTATTGTGAGTGAGAACGGGCAAATCCTGGTAAAGGATCTCTTGCCGCCACCGATTCCGAATTCGGTGCGCGTCGCCTTGCGGGATGTCGCGCGGGAGGGCGGACCGGACGCGCCCGAAGTGCAGGATTGGTGGGGTGAGCCGGGGCTCAGTGCGTCGGAGAAGGTCTATGGCTGGAATACATTCGAGGTGTTGGCCTTTAAAGTAGGTAATCCGGATCGGCCGGTGAACGCGGTGCCGCCGCGCGCTTGGGCGCATTGCCAGATTCGCTTCGTTGTGGGCTCCCGTTGGGAAGAATTCCAAGACATCATTCAAAAACACTTGGATGAAAATGGATTCAATATGATCAAGGTGATGGATGCTCCAGCTGAGAATGCCGGTGGCTTCAAGGCGTCGCGTACAGATCCTGATCACCCTTGGCCGAGCTATATCGCGAATTCGGTGACCCGCACGACAGGTGAGAAGACGGTCAAATTGCCGAATTCCGGCGGCTCGATTTGCAACTACATATTCCAGGACACACTTGGATTACCGTTGTGCTGGATACCGCATTCTTATGTCGGCTGCTCGCAGCACGCGCCCAATGAGCACATTTTAAAGAGCGTCACCCGTGAAGGCATTGCGATCATGGCGGGCGTCTATTGGGATATCGGCGATCCGATGACGCCTGTCCCGGAGAGGGATTAAGCGATGACTGAAGCATGTGATCTATCTGCCCGAGACGCCCGACGTATGATGGGTAACGGCGCGCTATCGCCGGTCGAACTGTTCGATTCTTGCCGCCAACGCATTGAGCGCGTGAACCCCGCCGTCAACGCGATTGTCGCCGAGCGTTTCGACGACGCGCGGAAAGAGGCCGAAGCGGCGGAAACTGCGATTCAACGAGGCGATTCCTTACCGTTATTGCACGGTCTGCCGATCGGCGTGAAGGATGCGAACGAGGTTGGCGGCCTGCGCTCGACCTATGGATCTCTGATTTATAAGGATAATATTCCGAAACAGGATGAAGGCCTGGTTAAGGCAGTGCGCGGGAATGGCGCCATTGTCATGGGTAAGACCAACACGCCGGAATTCACGGCCGGGGCAAATACAGTAAATCTAGTTTACGGTGTGACCCGCAATCCGTTTGACACGGACCTGACCTGTGGCGGGTCATCCGGCGGCACGGCGGTGGCGCTAGCATGCGGGATGCTGCCATTGGCGATGGGCTCGGATATCGGCGGCAGTGTCCGTATTCCGGCGACCTTCAGTGGTGTTGTCGGTCATCGTCCCACGCCGGGATTGGTGCCCTATGATCGACGTGCGGTGGCGATGACACCCTTGGATCTGCAAGGCCCATTGGCGCGTAATGTGAGGGATGCAGCGTTCTTGTTATCTGCAATGGCCACTCCGGGTACGGGTGATCCAATGGCATTCCCGCACGACGGGTCGAAATTACGGGAGTTAGAGCCGGTTGATCTCGGATCACTTCGGATCGGGATATCCCCGGACCTGGGATGCGCGCCGGTCGCAAAGAGCATCCGCTCGACCTTCGGTGACCGCATGACCGCGCTTTCACGACATGCTGTGGTGGTCGAGGAAGTGCCGCTGGGATTGGCCTCCGCCCTGGATGTCTTTTGGATATTGCGCGGTGTGTATTTCGCCGCGGCGCATAAACAGCACTATGAGGAACACTATGACGAGCTCGGTGCGACCGTGCGCTCGAACTACGAAGCGGCGATGGAGATGACGATGGAGCAGGTCGGCTGGGCCTGCCGGGAGCAGATGAATATCTGCCAGAAATTTGAGCAATTATATAAAGATTTTGACGTCTTGATTTGCCCTGGCGTTGGTGTCCCGCCATTTCTTCATGAGCAGAACTTCCCGACGGAAATCGACGGTGCGCCGATGGAGAATTACCTCCAATGGGTGGGTTTGACCTCGGCGCTGTCGGTGACGGGGCATCCGGTGACGGCGATCCCCTGTGGCGTCGAACCGGGCGGCACGCCGTTCGGCATTCAGGTGGTGGGACCGCGATACGGAGATCGTCGCACTTTGTCTGTGGCGTCGGTTCTTGAGGAACTATTCGCAGGCGACCCGATGACGGCGCGGCCGATACCGGATTTGGAAAAACTATGATGCCGATTAGGTATAGATAAGGGACCCTCTCCCCTGGTGGGAGAGGGTGAGGGGGCAGAGGAAAAATTATGACCGAACCTTGCGATCTCTCGGCGGTGGAAGCGCGCCGTCTTATTGGCATCGGCAAGCTTTCGCCGGTAGAGCTATTGGAATCCTGCATCCGGCGGATTGAAGCAGTGAACCCCGCCGTGAATGCCGTGGTGACGACCGACTACGATGGGGCGCGCCGGACCGCGCAGGCACAGGCGGATGCAGTGGCGCGCGGGGAAGAGTTGGGCCTGCTGCATGGTCTGCCGCTCGGCATAAAGGACCTGCAGGAAACTGCGGGCATGCGCACCACATTCGGATCGCTCCTCTATGAGGATTACGTACCGAACCAGGATGATCTCATTGTCTCGCGCCTACGCCAAGCGGGCGCCAATGTCTTCTGCAAAACCAACACACCGGAATTTGGTGCCGGCGCCAATACGCGAAACGCAGTGTTTGGGGCCACGGGAAATCCCTACGACCCGACGCGGATATGCGGTGGATCGTCGGGCGGTTCCGGCGTGGCACTTGCGACCAATATGATGCCGCTCGCGACCGGAAACGATTCCGGCGGCAGTTTACGCGTCCCAGCGGCGATCAATGGCGTCGTTTCGCATCGCAGCACGCCGGGGCTCATTCCCTCCGCACGCCGAAACGTCGGCTATACCAACTTCGCGGTCGAAGGCCCGATGGCGCGCAGCGTCGAGGATATGGTGCTGATGATGGGGGCCATGGTCGACTACGACGACAGCGACATGCTGGCGTTCCCGCGTGATCCTTTGGCGTATCGGACGATTGAGCAGGTCGACTTGAACGGCCTGCGGGTCGCGTTCTCCGAAGACCTGGGGTTTTGTCCCGTCGACAATGGGTTCCGCTCGATGTTCCGCGAGCGGATGGAAACGATCGCGCCGATCTTTGAATCGACGGTTTGGAAAGACCCCAACCTGTCGAATGTGGAAGAGGTGAATTGGATTTTACGTTGCCAGCTCTTTATCTCGCGCCACCGTGAGCGCTATGAGAACCATAAGGACAAGCTTGGGCCCAACGTTATCTCCAATTATGAAGCGGCGCTGGAGATGCCCGCGGAACGTATTTCCTGGGCGCATCAGGAACAAACCGTGCTGTTCAAAACCATGCAGCGCTTCTTCGACGATGTGGATATTTTGATTTGCCCCTGCGTCGGCGTCTCGCCGTTCCCACATGACGAATGGTATCTCGACGTGATCAACGGCGAGAAGATGGATAATTACATCCAATGGGTGGCGCTCACCTGGGCGTTGACTATTCCGGGTAACCCGATCTCCGCAATCCCTTGTGGATATGAGCCCTCGGGCACACCATTCGGATTGCAGATTGTCGGCAAACATCACACGGACCGCCAGGTCATCGGAGTGGCGAAGGCGCTGGAGGAAGTATTCCAGGGTTATAGCGATCTGAAACGTCCGGTACCCGATATCGCAAAACTGGAGAATGCAGCATGACCGAACCCTGCGATCTTTCCGCGACTGAAGCGCGGCGGCTGATCGGGCGCAAACGCCTGTCTCCGATCGAGCTTGTCGAATCCTGCATTGCCCGGATTGAGATGGTGAACCCGACAGTCAACGCGGTTGTCGCCGAATGCTATGACCGCGCCCGTGTCGAGGCTCGTACCGCGACGGAAGTGTTGGTCGCCGGGGAGCCTTTGGGTGTCCTTCATGGCCTACCGTTCGGTGTGAAAGATCTGAACGACACGGAAGGGGTTGTCACTACATACGGCTCGCCCCTCTATCGCGACAATGTCCCGGCAAAAGATGAATTACTGGTCGCCAAACTTCGGCGCGCTGGCGGTATCATGTTGGGCAAGACCGCGACGCCGGAATTCGGTGCCGGTGGTAACACGACTGTCAACGAGGTTCATGGCTATACACGGAACGCATTCGATCCTGATCGCGCTTGTGGCGGCTCCTCCGGCGGGTCAGGCGTGGCGCTGGCCTGCGGAATGATGCCGCTCTGCACAGGCTCCGATAGTGGCGGTAGCTTGCGCAAACCAGCGACCTTTAGTGGTGTCTCGGCCATTCGTCCCACGACCGGGTTGGTGCCGTCCGACAAACGTGGTGTCGGCTTTACCAATTTCAGCGTTCAAGGACCGATGGCACGGACGGCAGACGATTGCGCGCTGATGCTGTCGATCATGGCGGGGAACGATGTAGAAGACCCCTTGTCCTTCAACGTCGATGGCGCGGACTACCGCATGGTCCCGGAAATCGACCTCTCGCAGCTTCGCGTCGCGATATCGGTAGATTTCGGATGGGCACCGGTCGAGCATGGTATCCGCAATACATTCGAGGAACGTCTTGCTAAGTTTCAATCGAACTTCAAATCATGCGAGCGTTTTGACCCTGATCTGGAGAGTGCGCTCGATGTGTTCTGGGTGCTGCGCGGCGTACAATTCCTGGCTAGTCATTTGGAGCGCTATCGGAAGCATCCGGATCAGATCGGCCAGAATATCGTCGCTAATGTCGAGGCTGGATTGAAAATGACGTCGGAGGAGATTGCCTGGGCGAATGGGGAACATACTAGGCTCTATCGCCAGTTCCAGACAATGTTCCAGGATTATGATGTCTTGATCACGCCGGGCCAGCCGATCACTCCGACCCCGGTTGAGCAGCGCAATGTCACGGAAGTGAACAATGTCCCGATGAAAAACTACATGCACGCTTCAGCGCTGACTTCGGCCTTGACCTTGATGGGGAATCCTTGCGTCTCGACGCCGTGCGGTGTGGATCATACGGGTATGCCGTTCGGGTTACAGATTTGCGGTCCGATGCATGGAGATAGTTTTACGTTGGGGGTTGCTCGCGCGTTGGACCGGGTCTTCGCGGGTGATCCGGAATTGGCCCGACCGGTGCCAAATTTGGAGAAAATACGAGCTGCGGATTAAGTGTGTTTGAACCAGCTACATTCCGTCATTCTCGCCTTCGCGGGAATGACGGCGCTAATTTATTATGACAAAGGTTTAATGCGATGACTGAACCCTGTGATCTTACCGCCGTTGAAGCCAGGCGGCTGATCGGTCAAAAAGCCCTTTCGCCAGTCGAATTGACCGATTCCTGCATCGGGCGGATCGAGGCAGTGGACGGTAGCGTCAACGCCATGGTCACCCGCTGTTTCGAGCGCGCGCAATCGGAAGCGAAAGCGGCGGAGGCCGCCGTTATGCAGGGCAATGCATTAGGGGCGCTCCACGGATTGCCGATGGGTGTGAAGGATTTGAACGTTACCGAGGGTGTTTTGACGACCTATGGCTCGCCGATGCATGGGGAAAACGTGCCAGCCAAGGATGAGCGCATCATCGCGGCCCTGCGGGAAGCAGGTGCCATCGTCATCGGCAAGACCAATACACCGGAATTCGGAGCCGGGGCGAATACCAAGAATGCGGTCTTTGGAGCTACGGGCAATCCGTTTGATCCATCACGAATTTGCGGCGGATCTTCGGGCGGCTCGGCAGTCGCATTGGCCACGGGGATGGCACCGATCTGCACCGGGTCCGATACCGGCGGCAGTTTGCGTACACCCGCTTCGTTCTGCGGTGTCGTCTCGCACCGCTCGACGCCGGGTGTTGTGCCTTCAGACAGGCGCGGAATTGGTCTCACTACATACAACGTGCAAGGACCGATGGCGCGCACTGTCGCCGATACCTCGTTGATGCTCTCCGCCATGGCGGGGAACGATCCGAGCGACCCGCTATCGGGGCCTATCGATGCGAATATATTTCGCACGGTTGAAGACATTGATCTTAGTGGATTACGGGTCGCCTGGTCGACGGATTTGGGCTGTGTGCCGGTGGATAACGAGCTCGCGCGCATCTTTGAGGAGCGTGTCGGCATGCTGGCGTCGTCCTTCAAGAGTTGCGAGCGGCGCGACCCGGATATGGCGGATGCGCTTGATGTGTTTTGGGTCATTCGGGGGGTTGGTTTCCTCGCCGGGCGCCTGGATGCATACAAGAATAATCGCGACAAGCTTGGGCCGAATATCATCAGCAATGTCGAAGCCGGATTAAAAATGACGGCGGAAGAGATCGCCTGGGCGAACGCGGAGCAGACAGCGATCTACCGCCGGTTCCAAGAATTCTTCGAAGATATCGACGTCCTGCTTTGCCCTGGCAATTCAGTACCACCGTTCCCGGTCGAACAGCTTTATTGCGACGAGATCAACGGCAAGAAAACCGCAAATTATGTGGAATGGTTAGGCATTGCCTCGGCTATCACCTTGACGGGGCATCCGGTGACCTTGATCCCGACCGGCCTCGATCATACCGGCACGCCGTTCGGAATGCAGGTCGTGGGCCCCCGCCGTCATTCCGACCGCTTCACCATCGGCACAGCCGCCGCAATCGAACGGGTATTCCAAGGGATGCCGGCGACGCAACGGCCGCTTCCCGATTTGGCAGCCCTTCGTAATTAATATCGAAGAAAGACATATACGATGACCAAACGCGTCCTTACCGGACAGATTAAGCACGAGACCAACACATTCAGTATCCTTCCGACCACGCTCGACTCGTACCGCGCACGCGTCCTGTATGAAGGCGAGGATGTCCTCTCGAGGCTGGAAGGCAGCAATAATGAACTCGCAGGCGTGATGGCGGTTGGCGCGGAGCAGGGTTGGGAGTTGGTCGCACCGATTGCCGCTGATGCAACACCGTCCGGTAAGGTCTCGAAAGATGCGTGGGCCCATTTGAGCAGCTGCTTGTTGGATTCCATCCGCAAGGGTGGGCCTTATGACGGTGTGCTGATCTCGTTGCATGGTGCCATGGTGGCGGAAGGACATGACGATGCCGAAGGCGACCTATTGGCGTTGATACGCGGTGCTGTTGGTCCTGATGTGCCGGTCATGGCGACCCTAGATCTACACGCGAATGTTACGATCAAGATGGCGGAGAACGCCAATGCCTTGGTGAGCTACCGGACATATCCGCATGTCGACATGGCTGACCGAGGCCGTCAGATGGCGGAACTGCTCGCGCGTCAGTTCGCGGGCGAAGTCGTCGGCTATGAGACTTTAGTCGGTCGCTTGGACCAGTTGGACGGTTTCGATCATGGTCGGACGACGCAAGAAGGCCCGATGACGGAAGCACTGCGCCAAGCCCGCACATATGAAGAGGAAGATGGCATCGAAGTTGTCTCTGTCAACGGTGGGTTTGCCTGGGCGGATTTTGAGGACGCGGGGCCGTCAGTGACAGTGACGCATTCCGGAGCCAAGGAACGGGCGCGTGCCATCGTCGCCGATTTGGTCGCTTTTGGGTGGGAGACCAAGGAGCAGAGCACTGTCGAGCATTTCTCGCCCGAGGAAGCGCTCTCCCGTGTGTCGGCGGCAGGTGCAGGAGATAAGCCCATCGTGTTGGCGGATTTTAGCGACAATCCCGGCGGCGGCAGTTACGGCGACAGCCCGGCATTGCTAAAGCAGATGGTCGAGGCCGGAATACAGAACGCGGCCTTTGCGGTGATTTCAGATCCGGAAGTGGCTGCGGCCGCGGTGAAAGCGGGCGAGGGGGCGGAGATTTCCATGCCGCTTGGCGGAAAGTTCGATCCGAGCGTGACACCTGCTTTCGATATGACGGGAACGGTCACCAAGATATCGCCGGAAGGCCGATTCGTCTTCGAAGGCCCGATGATGAAAGGCGTTGAAGCGGTGATGGGACCGTCCGCCGTGATCAAGATCGGCGGCGTGGAGACAGTGGTTATCACCAATCGGTTCCAGCCTTATGACAGGATGTTTTTCGTGCATTTCGGCGTCATTCCGGAAGAGAAATCTGTCGTCGTCGTTAAATCGGCGCAACATTTCCGCGCGGCTTACGGGCCGATGGCACGGGAAGTCATCCTGGTCGATGCGGCGGGCATCACCTCACCTGACCCCAAGAAATTTCCCTATCAGAATGTTCGCCGCCCGATTTGGCCGCTGGATTGGCACTGACGAGCGTCTTGGATCGCTCGCCAAACGCGTTCCGGGGTGGCGGGCATTTCGATGTGTGTGACGCCGAATTCGGACAAGGCGTTGATAATAGCATTTATCAGTAGGCCAAGAGCTGGTGTGGTACCGCCTTCACCGCCCGGTCGGATGCCGTGGGGATGCGAACTTGCAGGCACTTCCGAGATCAGTGTCTTGAATGGTGGCGTATTGTCCGCGCGCGGCATTGCGTAATCCATGAATGAACCTGTCAGCAGTTGCGCGCTTTCGGGATCATACTGAATTGCTTCCAACAATGCCTGTCCGATGCCCTGCGCGATGGCGCCGTGCGCCTGGCCGTGCAGAATCAGTGGATTGACGGCTAAGCCGACGTCGTCGACGGCAGTCCAGGTGAGTATGTCCACATGTCCGGTATGGGGGTCGACCTCGACCTCGCATACATGCGCGCCGTAGGGATACCCGCCCACCCGGTTCGTGATGTCGCCTACACCCTCCAATTTCGGGAGATTGTCCTGCGTACCGGCGGCTTTTGCGGCCTCGAAAAGATCGATACTAGTACCGTTGGAAGCTTGGAAAACGCCGCTCTCGTATGAGATGCCTTCCGCTGGCGATTGCAGAAAATGGGCGGCGATGATCCTTCCCTTTTCTAGCAATTCCTCGATGGCTTCGCCGACCGCGATACTGACGAGGCGCATGGAGCGGCCGGAATGGGAGCCGCCGCCGACGGAGACGCGATTGGTGTCATTTGCTATGAAGCGGATCTTGTCGAACGGGACCTCCAGCCAATCGCAGACCAGTTGTGGGAAGCTTGTCTCGTGACCTTGGCCGCTGCTCATGGTGCCAACCACAAGCTCGACAAACCCGTCATCGCAAATGGTTAATTCAGTCCGCTCGCGCGGAATGCCACTGGTGACCTCGATGTAGTTGGCGACACCAATACCTCGGCAAAGTCCCCGGTTGGCGGACGCGGCACGGCGTGCAGGAAAGCCGGACCAGTCTGCAATGGCAAGCGCATCATCCATGGCGGCGGTATAGTCCCCGCTATCATAAGTCACGCCGACCCCGTTGGTGAATGGCATGGCGTCGCTTGGAATGAGATTGCGCCGCCGTAGATCGACCCGATCGAAGCCGTGTGCGTCGGCGGCAAGCTCGATCAGCCGTTCGATCATATAGATCGCCTCCGGTCGGCCGGCGCTGCGGTAGACCGCCGTTGGTGCCGTATTGGTCAAAACCGCATGACCCTGGAAGTAGACCGCGGGAATTTGGTAGGTCCCTTGCATCATCGAGAGGCCTTTCCGCAGCGGCCAGAAATAGATCGTATAGGCGCCGAGATTTAGAATGTTCTCACCCCGTAGGCCGAGGAAATTACCCTCTCTGTCGAGCGCCAATTCTGCGCGGGAGGTAAGGTCACGAGCTTGATAGTCGCTCAGAAAACATTCGGTTCGGTCGGCGGACCATTTAACTGCACGTCCGACGCGTCGGGCCGCCCACGGCATCAACGTGAACTCGGGTGAAAAAGCGTTTCGGGTACCGAAATTACCGCCCATGTCACCGAATACCGCGCGGCATTGTTCCTTGGCAACGCCGAGGGTAACGGCCAACCGCTCACGGGTCTGCACGGCACCGCGTCCGGAGGCGGCGCGCAGTGTGTAGAAATCGGTCGCCGCGTCGTACTCGCCGATTACGGCCCGAGGTTCCATCGGGCTGCCTGTGACCCGTTGCGCCCGGCTATCGAAGCTGACAATATGTGCGGCTTGTTCAAAGGCTCGGTCGGTGACTTCACGATCGCCGACTTCGCAGGTGAGGGCGAGGTTCCTCGGACAGTCCGGCCAAATGCGCGGCGCGCTGGGCGCCATCGAATCGCTGGCGTCGACGACTGTCGGCAACGGCACATAGTCGATCTCTACCATTTCGGCTGCATCGGCTGCTGCCTCGGCACTCTCCGCGACCACCACGGCGACCGCTTCGCCCACATAGCGCACCGTGTCGACCGGCAGCGGTATGTTCTTGGTCGTGTAAACCTCAAACCCTTCCGGCAACCTTAGGGTGGCGTCCGGAGGACCGACCCAATCGGGGCTATGGGGAATCGCGCTCAAACCGTCCGTCGCTGCATCAACACCGGTGAGAACCGCGAGCACGTCCGGTGCTGACATCGCTTGGGTCGCATTGATCGAGCGAATTTTCGCATGTGCGTGAGGCGAGCGCACCATGACCGCATGGCACATCGCATCTGGGAAAAAGTCGCCTGCGTAATTTCCGGCACCGGTCAAGAGACGGTGGTCTTCGGATCTCCTCACTGGTGTGCCAATACAGTTGAATTGGGCTTGGTTATCTATTGCCAATGATTTATTTCCTCGATTCTAAATTTTCTAAATTAATATACATAAATCATAAATCTATATTATAATTTAAAGTAATTAAGGAGATGGTTAAATCATTTATTCATGTAAAAATATTGAAATGATTCAATATTAAAAAATTTAAAAACTTGCAAATCACACGCCTTTAAACTACTTAAAAATTTGGCCTTCAGCCATAAAAGTGGATTAAAAAAGAAAGAGGGTAGGAATGAAAAAAGTAATGATGATGACTGTTGTCGCTGCAGCCTTGGGACTATCCGGTTGCGCGACAGAAAGCCAGAACGCCAGTGCGCCTGCCGCAAAAAAAGCGTCTAAACCGCATATACAGGCGGTATTTAAAAAAGGCAGTAAAGTTTGTAAGTGGACTGGTGCAAATGGCATCAAGGGAACCGATTATTTTTATAAAGACGTCGGTGCACTGAAAGGTTCCGCTGACAGGCTTATATCCGGTAAGACTGGATCCATGTCGTGGTCGGCAGATTTGCGGGGCACATGGAGCATTACTGGAGGTGCGATGAACTTGAATTGGTATGATGGGAAAAAAGGAAAAGGTGTTTGGTTTAAGTCGGCTAAAACCGGCAAGAAATCTTTTGATCTCACTAGTTTCAGTGGCGAAAAATACAGCATGAAATGCAAGTAGTTTAAAAATACAAGCTATTAAAAAATCAAAGCGGAGTAATATAATTACTCCGCTTTTTTAACTTGGGGCTGACCCAGATAACTATCTGAGGTAACGGTTAACCCATTGTTTTATTTGGGGTAATTAATCCGATGGGTCACTTTT
>CAJWTF010000121.1 GCA_913046825.1 uncultured Rickettsiales bacterium
GATTGCGGCGAGGGCGTGATGCAGGGCGGCCGATCCGTATCCCTCGGCGGCGGATTGTAAATGAGCGCAGGAGATGGCGTTCGTCATGTTGGCCGCGTGCGGCTTCACGACGCGCCATATCTTCTCGGCGGTCCTGCCGTTTCCAATTACATGAAACGCGATCATCATACCGCCGATAAAATCGTCGCCGGAGGGCGTCAATCCGGGCCCCAAGCCTAGAAGGCCGGGCGGCCAATTAGGACCAGGATGCATGTTAGATAGCCAGTGATAGAAACCGTCGATCGGCGATGCCGCATAAGCGCAAACGGTGAGAAGGTCGAATTGAGGGCGCGGTGTTTGAATAAACCGCGCAAGTCCCTCATTAGGCGCTAGGCATTCGCCGATCTCGGATGCCAGATCGAGGCCGGCCTTTAGGCTTGCCGTCGTCCAGGTCGTTGGGATCGGATTTGGCGACCACTGTGTCGCTGTGTCGGTGCTGAATACGAATCGGTTTCCGACCCGAAGTTTGTCCGCTGAGATCCACACTGGGTCGCCGGTTCGAAGCCCGCTTGCCGACCAATGCACCGACGCGGGAACATCCGTCACGAGATTGAGGGAGGACGTGTGCATTTCTGTGTGGCCTAGGCACACCAGGCCGCCTTCGATTTCTATATAAAAGCTACTATCGAAGAGCGCCGAAACAATCCCGACTCCAGGGCGGTCCAGAAGGGGTACCGCCTGGCATCCGATTTCCTGGACGGCGTATTCGAACGAAGCGTCAGTGCCGTGCATCACCACAATGCATCATTGGCCGGATCGAAGGCAGGCAAGCGCAAGCGCTGCCGCATCCGCGTTGGTGGGCGCCACCAGCACTCCCGCCGCCTCGAGTTTAGCAATTTGCATTTTGCGGTTCTGGGGGTCGTCGTCGGTACCGGTGACTGAGGCGACGACCACCGGGCGCTCGGCGGCTACAGCCTCTAGGCAGCGCGCCACGTGTCCTGCTGGATCTTCATGGGAGCCGTATCCGAGTACGACATCGAGCAATATGAGGCCCGTATCCGGCTCCGTTAAAGCCTTGGCAAAAACATCGTCGCGGATTGTTGGGTCGATCATTGGATGCGGATGGCCACGTGTGAACTCGTCGGCGCCGAGGTCGATCATGGTATGGCCTTGGGCGTCACCGCTGAGGTGCGCCACGCCGGGCAAGGGCGCGTTCGAGACGACGCTCTCCCCCGCCGCGCGAAACACGACTTGAGACTCGGCTGCGAGCGTGCCGCCGCAGAACAAGCCTTTCACCAGCGGTCGATGTGCCGGGAGCGGCTTGGCACTCGCGACAACGTCCCTGTCGGAGAGGCCGTTCCCAGGCACGGCGCTTGCGGCGGCTTCTTTCAGGGTGGTGACCTGCGTTGCATTCTTCGGGAGATCAATTGGATCGCCGCCGATCAGGCAGAGTGTGAATGGCTTCGTACTCTTCGCGATCCGTGCCAAGAGTTTCGCGACAACGCTGGAGGCTGGTGGTTTCGAGATGACAACGATGTGACGGGTGTCTGGGTCCGTCTCCAGGGCGTCGATGGCCATGAGCGACGTGATGCCACCGATTGCCTCGCTGAGATCGCGCCCGCCGACGCCGATGGCGTGCGACACGCCGCCACCGAATTGTGAGATGACACAGGACACTTCCTGCAAGCCAGTGCCGGAAGCGCCGATGATTCCAATATCACCTCGCGTGACCACGTTGGCGAAGGCCAGAGGCACACCGCCAATGATCGCTGTGCCGCAATCGGGGCCCATGACGAGTAGGCCGCGTTCCATGCCTTCTTGCTTGAGTGAGAGTTCATCTTCGATCGTCACGTTATCGCTGAAAATCATGACATTGAGGCCGCGGCGTAGCGATTTGCGCGCCTCTGCGGCGGCGAAATCGCCGGGAACGGAAATCAGCGCCAAGTTACTCTCCGGGTGCGCGGTGACGGCGGCGCGGACGGACCGGGGATGCCAGACGGACGCGCTGTTGCCACTTCTTTTGGGAGCGATGAGGAGGTCGGTGGCTGCGGAAAGAGCGTCGGCCGCAGTGGATGCATCGGTGGCGCGAATGCCGAGGATGAGGTCGCCGCCGTTGGCGGACTCCCCCTCCGTGGCCATCAATCCGGCATCGGACATAATGGCCTTGTTCGCGGGTGTGCCCATCATCAACGCGGCTTCTTTCACGCCCGGCAGCTTTGCGACGTTTCGCGAAATACGCATAAGGGCGACCGAATCGAGGAAGAAACCCCGCCGAACGTCATTGACGATTGTACTCATGAGACCCTCAATCGGTCGGCCAAGGCGTAAAGCGCCTGTTCGAAACACGCCATTGGCGCTTTCACCACTCCGGCGCCGACCTGACCAACGCCCGGCTTCTTATGGGCAATGCCGGTATTGATCGTGGGGACGATGCCGGTCTCGATCACCAGACGGATGTCAATGCCTGTCGGCACCCCTTGGTAGTCGAGCGCGGGAATGGTCCATTCCGGATTTTCGGCCAACGTAATTTCTGCCATCTCGCGGGTTGTAAGCGCGGCTTCCGTGGCGGCCCCGGCGCCGACGAACCCGGCGACGGCGGGGGCGGCTGCCATGGCGAAACCGCCCAGGCCGATGGTCTCGACAATTGTCGAATCCCCCATATCCGGATTGGCGTCATCGGCAGTGAAGCCTGGAAAGTATAGTCCCTCCGGCATTTCCACCGGCGCCGTGAACCATTCGTCGCCGGTCCCGCTGACCAGGATGCCGAAGTCGGTACCGTTGCGGCTCATCGCCGTGACGATGCTCGACCCCTCGATATCGCGGACCGGGTCCATGATCGCCTTACCCATGACCATCGCGATATTCAGGAAGAACTGATCGTTTCCACCCATGAAAGCGAGCGCCTTCGAGAGGGCGGTACTGTTGGAGACGGTCTCCGCCAGAGCGGGCGCTATGGCGCGCAGCAGCAGACTGGAGCAACCGACATTGCGCTGATGCATCTCATCACCCATGGAAAGACCGCGCGCGGCAATATCCTTTAGCGGCAGGCCTCCCATATGGCGGAGCGCCCCGCCCAGTACCGGACCAAAAGCATCTCGCAGCCAGCGCAGCCGATCCAGTACTTCTGCGTCGTTGCCGCCGAACCGCATGACCTTACCGAGGCCCTCGTTGATGGCGCAATAGGCCTTATTTCCATAAGTCCGGTTCTCGACCACCAGCACCGGCTGGTTGAGCGTCGTCATCCCGGTCATCGGGCCGACGGCATCGAAATGATGGTTGGGATGAAAGTCGAACGCGCCGTCCCCGGCCATGCGTTCAGCCTCCGCCAGATCCGTCGCCCAACCCTCGAAGACCGCAATCCCCGCGATGGCGCCGCGCATGGGGCCACACATACGCTCCCAGCGGATGGGCGGGCCTGCATGTAGGATCATCTTATCCCGGAGTTTGGGAATAGCTTCGTGCGCTGGTATGACGTCAATCAATACCGGTGTGGCGGAGAGCATGCGCTCAAGCGCTTGTTTGTTTGCGGCTTCTATTTTTTTCATTGGCCCTGATCCTCCGTTAGGATCCGAGCTTCGAGAGGAGTGCCGCCAGTTCCGGATCACCGCCGGCCGGTGGCGCCCAGTCGACATGGACGACCGATACATCTTGTGCTTCCAGCTCACAGGCGAAACTGTCGAGGCCGATATTTACGACCTTGGGTGGGCCCGAAAGCAGATCGGTGGGGTCGTCCTGGCTCATAAAAACTCTCCAAAGGTCGGTGGTATCGCAGGCTAACCAGTCTGAACGGGCAGGGAAAGACACCCTAGGTGTACAAACCAGCGACCGCATTTTGCGGGGTTGTCGTGGGACGATGCATCGCAATTACGGCCTGGGCCTGATCCTTGCGGCCAAACTGCAATAATGTCCACGCCAAGGCGAACTCGATTAGATCGCGTTGAGCGCGACTGCCGCCGATTCTGGCATGGTCGGCCATCGCCGATGTGAGGTGATTATTTGCGTCGCCCCAATTCTCCAATGTCATGGCTTCAAAACCCCGCGCAATGGTGCTGACGATATCGCCTGCGGGCCCTTTGGCGTCGGCGATGATCTTGGCAACCGCATCGCGGTTTCCGGCCTGTGCATGGGCCAAGGCAGCATGTACATCGGCGAACGCCAAACCGGGCTGCGGGAAGTTCTCCTCGGCAAAGTCGCTGAGCGTTTGCCATCGCTCGGGCGCGACGTCGACATCGGCCATCGCGGCCCGGAATAAAATTGCAGTTGTGTCCGTTAGCACATTGAGGGGCGGGCTGACGCCGGCGCCCGGCTTGATGTCGGTGTCGATGATCCGCCACATTATTTCCTCGTCACCGCGCTCTAGTGCCCAGAGGGCGACATGCCACGCGATATGACAGTGGAGAAGTCCGTCTCTTGGATACGTCCGCCGCCAATCGGTGAGATAGTCGAAACCGGCGGCGGGTTCGCCGCTCTCATAATATAAATGTGCACGGATATGAGCGCCCTGGGCATTTCTGGGGTTGATGCTCAGGGATTGTTCAATTGCCGTTTCCGCCTGCGCTGTCTGTCCGGCTTCAATTTGCGCGAAGGCGTGTTGGCTCAGGAACCACCAATCGTCACCGTAATGTGGCGCGAGGGATGTTGTGAAGGCCAATTGCTCGAATTCCCGGCCCGGCAAACCGCTAAAACCGATGAGACCGAAGACGCCCATGCAGGTTTGCGCCATCATGACATCGCGCGGGTATTCCATCAGATGCGCCCGTATCAATTCGTAAGCGGGTCCGGCCTGCCCTTCGAGCAACCTACCAATAGCGTCTACCTGCGCAGCTTCGCGCGGTGTAACACTGGTTGCCGCGTCCCGTGCCTTTTTTAGAGAGGGGCCGATTCGCTCGCGGTCACCGCGCATCTGATGGGATCGGGCGAGTGCTAAATGCGCTAACGCGAAATTTTCATCTTCATCTATCGCGCGCTGGAATGTTGCGTCGACGCCGCTATCGGCTGCCAAGAAGCGATCGACGGCATCGATATAAAGATCGGCTGCGGTCTGCGAATTCGTTGAAAGGTTGTTTCCGTAGCGATCTTGAATCACAAGCTTGTCCTCTTTATCTTTCGCAATTTATTAAAATTCAAATTTAAGTGTTTTGAAGGATACCGACGACGAGTCCGATGATCCCGCCGAACACGCCGCCCCACACCACGAGCCAACCTAAATGATTGCGGATCATGTCTTGCACGATTTCCTTCACGTGTTCCGGCGTGAGCTCATCGAGCCGGTTGTCGATGATGTGTTCGACTTTATCGATCAAGGATTGCGTGAATTCAGAACCATCGTTGCCGGGTCCGCTGTCGTTGGCGAGGTCGGTGATTATATCCTTCAACTTTGCGGTGACGGGCTCGCGTAAAGGCTCAAGAGCTTGCTTGCCGCCGACCATGGCTAGCATGCCGCCGAGTTGCGACCCCTCGATGGCGTCGGTAAGTCCTGCGAAGACACGGTCGAAATCCACTTGTTCGACGATATTGCCCGCAACGTCACCGCCGTCGCTTTCGAAGAATCGCTCGATATGCTCGCGCGTGAAGAACTCGGTGACGATGAGTGTCTTGATGCCCGCCTTAAAGTCCTGGAAGTGGTTAGGAATAACCCCCGATCCATATAGTAGCGGGACTTTTTCGAACAACATATGAACGGCCAACCAATTCGTGAGGCTCCCCGATAATGCAAAGACACCGACTGTGAAAAAATATTCCGTGTAATCTGGAAACGCGTAGCTGCCGAGGCATATTAAAACCGCGACGACGTTCGTGAGCAGCGACTTATTCATTTCTTCCAATCTGAATTTTGATTTTGTTTTCTGGAGGATTGCGAATTGGATACTATCGGTTCAATCGAACTGCGTCATCACCTCGGCTGCGAATTGTTCCAAACGGTCGCCGGTTTCCTGAAGGTCGCCGCCATCACCACCGATCAAAAAATGCTCAAGGCCGATATCGCGGGCGCGGCCGATATCGTCGATGATTGCCTCGGCACTGCCGGTGAAACACAGACGACCACCGTCGCGGCCCTCCAATTCTGGGCCGACACGGGAATAGATCGCGAGTAGGGCGCCGGAGACGCTGTGTGGGTCTCTTCCCGCGGCTTCCGCTTCGGCGCGGACATCCCCTAGCGCCGTGCCATAGAGCTCCGGTGTGTCCAGTGGTTGGCGCGGATTTGCGCTGACCGGATACCACCCATCGCCAAGCCGTGCGGCCCGTCTGCGCGCTCCCTTGCTTTCGCCGCCCACCCAAATTGGTAGGCTGGGTCCCTGCGCAGGTTTTGGCGCAAACATTAGCTTTTCGAAGGCGGCGAAATCACCCATCTGGGTGGGTGTCTCCGCCGTCCAGAGTTCGCGAAAGCCCCGGATGTATTCGTCGGAGGCAGCCGCCCGATCCTTGAAGGGTGGGCCACCGAGCAGAACGATCTCCTCCGCCATCCAGCCAACGCCGACGCCGGCCGTCAATCGTCCCTTGGAAAGTACGTCGACGGTCGTGAGCATCTTCGCCGCTAGAATGGGATGCCGATGTGGTAGCACCATGACCGATGTTAGCAACCGAATACGATCAGTCGCCGCGGCCACGAAACTCAAAGCGGTGACTTGTTCTAATGAGACGCCAGTGTCTTGTGCAAAGAACTTTCCTGTCTCCGAATAGGGATAGGCGCTGTTCACGTCGGTGGCGACGATCACATGATCGCTCATGCCGAAATGTTCGTAGCCGAGAGTTTCGGCTTTTTGGGCGATGGACTTTAAGGAATTGGGGTTGCCCGCGACGCCCCGAGAGCCGAAATGTAAGCCGAATTTCATGAGTTTCCCCTGTATCGGTAAGTATCGCTGGTGACGCAAAGGAGCTATGCCCGCAGGTGGAATTTCAAGGTATGATCTCGGGTTGCCGTACAAACTTTTGATAAAGATCCAAAAATTGTTTACCAAATATTCGTCGGCTGATGAGCGTGCCCGACGGTCTAATGCGAACGGTTGTGCTGAAAACTATGGGGATACGAAGTTATGCGAGATTTGGAGTTTGGATGGTTCCTGCCGACGCGGGGCGACACTTTGGATTACGCCATCCCACAGCAGGTTCCGCCGTCACTGGAGATGTTCGAGCGGGTTGTAAAGACGGCCGAGGATAATGGGTTCGAATATATTTTGTTGCCCGTCGCCGCCGCCTGTTGGGATGCTTGGCTGACCAGCGCGTTGCTGATTCGCCAAACGAAATCAATCCGGATGCTGGTGGCTGCGCGACCGAGTTATATCAATCCAGTGCTCTTGGCGAAAATGATTGCGACCTATGATCAGATGTCCGAAGGGCGGATTTCCATCAATTTGATCGCAGGGCAGAATGAGGTTGAGAATCTTGCCGAAGGCGTTGGTCTCGACAAGGATGCGCGTTACGAGGTGATGGCAGAAGAGGTCGAAATCTGCAAGGCGCTTTGGGCGACACGGGAGAAGATCGATTACGACGGCAAGCATTACCAATTGAAGCAAGCGCACATCGGGCCTGAGATTTATCAAAAACCTCATCCGCAATTTTATCTCGGCGGAGGGTCTGGGCAGGCGGCGGAACTGTCAGCGAGGCATTCCGACGTGCACTTGTTTTGGGGCGATACGGTAGAGCGCGTCGAACAGAATATCGCCGAGATGCGGGTGCTGGCCGCCAAATACGGTCGTGCGGAGGAAATAGGCTTCGGCATGCGCCTACAGATCGTCTGCCGGCAGGACGAGGCTGATGCCTGGGACGTGGCCGAGGGTCTCGTGCGCAATGTCACGGACGAGCAAAAGGAAGTTATTCGAACACATTTTGCGAACTCTGTGGCGAACCAGCGTGTCCGTCAGTTGGCGGATGAGTACGGAGAGATGATCGCGCCGCATATGTGGACTGGTTTGACCAAGGCTCGTCCGGGCGCCGGGATTGTCATCGTCGGCACGCCGGAGCAATGCGCCGAAACCTTGCAAGGATATATCGATATCGGGTGTCACTCGTTTTGTATGTCGGGATATCTTCACGACGAAGAAGCTGAGCGTTTCGGTAAATGGGTTCGCCCGCTGCTTTCTGACCGCAATCCGGGGCGGCTCAAACCCCTGGCTGCTTAGCACCGGTTATGTAGACGGGTGACAGATTCTTTGAGTGCACAATCCAGGTAATGCTTTGTTACGGGAAAAATGCGATTGATTGGTGGCGCAGCAAGAGCGGATAATCTGCGTTCACTTTTTATTCAGTCGATATGATGAGGTTCCGTGCGCTGTCCACTTCCGCTGTAAAATCGGGCGGAAGAATGAGCGTCGATTCCACTTCCTCAATGATGCTGGGGCCGTCAAGCTTGGTCGCAGGCTGCAATCCGTAGCGGTCAAAAACCGGCGTCTCGATGAAGCCGCTATCCGACCCAAACCAAACCGCGCGGCTTCCCTTTGCTTGGGTTGCATCGAAAGTGCGTGACGTGTTTTCGGTGCCGGAAATTGCGTCCAGCAGCGGTGGTCTAGGACCGCTTACGACGACCCGCCACGTGATGACTTCGGGTGGCATGCCTTCCGTTCGGCCGAAACGCTGTCGGTAGCTCGCCTCGAATACGGCCTTTATTGCGGCACTGTCGCCGGTACGAATTGCGCTTTCCTCGATGGGCGCTTCGACCTCGTAGCCCTGCCCGACATAGCGCATCATCGCACCGTAGCGAACAGTGATGTCCGGGACCGATACGCCCGCGTTGCGGACCAGTTCCCGCCCACGATCCGTCAGCTGGTCGGTGAGAGTGGCGATTTCACGCCAATCGACCGCATCGAGGCGGGCCATGTTGGTCTGCGCGAACTCAAAGGATATCGGCGAGCCCAACATGCCGATGGCCGAGGCGACTCCGGCGCCGAGCGGACAGATGAGACGGTCGATTCCCATTTTTTGCGCCAAACTGCAGGCGTGGACCGGCCCGGCGCCGCCAATGGGCACCATTTTAAAGCGGGCAATGTTCAGGCCTTTTTCGATGGCATGGATGGCGGCTGCTTGCGCCATATTACCAGTGACGGTCTCGTGGATGCCCCAGGCGGCGTCTTCGACGGAGATACCCAAGGGGTCGGCGAGCTTAGTACGGATCGCTTCAATGGCGGCCGATTTGTCGAGATGCATCGCGCCGCCGAGAAAACTGTCGGCATCGAGATACCCCAAGATGAGGTCTGCGTCGGTGACCGTCGGCTCTGTGCCGGCCTTACCGTAGCAGACCGGACCCGGGTCTGAACCCGCGCTGTCCGGGCCGACCTGGATCAGGCCCAATCGGTCAATGCGCGCGATGCTGCCACCGCCGGCACCGATTTCAATCATGTCGATGGCCGGGATCTGTAATGGCAGGCCGCTGCCCTCTGCAAAGCGGAAGACGCGGGCGACTTCGAAGCTCGCGGATCGTTGCGGCTCGCCGTGTTCAATCAAGCAGGCCTTGGCCGTGGTGCCGCCCATATCGAAACACAATAGATCGTGCTCGCCGGAGACACCGCCATAGAGGACGGCGGCCTGTGCGCCCGCTGCTGGCCCCGATTGCACCAGCCGGATCGGGAATTCCGTTGCCGTGTCGTGGCGCACCGTTCGTCCGTCGGAGAGGACGAGCAGCAAGTCGCAACCGATGGCCATTTCGGCCAAGCCGTCGACCAGTCGTTCCACATAGCGTTTGAAGATCGGATGGACATAGGCATCGGCGACGGTGGTCGAGCTGCGCTCGTACTCGCCCATCTCGGCGCTGACGACGGAAGATAAGGAAACGGAAAGATCAGGTGCGATCTCCGCCAGTCTGTTCTTGATCGCCAATTCGTGAGCGGGATTCCGATAGGCGTGTAACAGACAGACGGCGATGGATTGGACATCGTTGGCTTGGAAGGCGGCGGCGATATCGTCCAACTCATCCAACGCCAATGGCGTCAGAACATTGCCGTCCGCGTCCAACCGTTCGGTGATCTCGGCCCGCGCCGCTCGTTCGGCGATGGGTGTTGGCATTTCGATTGCCAGGTCGAACAGGTCGTAGCGCCACTCCCGGCCGATTTCCAGCACGTCGCGAAATCCCCGCGTCGTTATCAGTCCGGTCTTCACGCCCTTCCGCTCGATCAAGGCGTTCGCCACCAGGGTGGTTCCGTGAATGACCGCTTCGACATCCGTCGGGGCGATGCTGTGTTCGTTCAGGATGTGCCGGATGCCGTCCATCACCGCGCGCGAGGGATCGTCTGGTGTGGTCAGCAGTTTGGTGTTCCGGGTTTCCCCAGCGTCGATGTCCCAGAGCACGACATCCGTGAAGGTGCCGCCGATATCGACGCCAATACGTACTTTACTCATCGGCGCTAGATGTCCCGTCAAGATCGTAAACTGCGCTCGCCTTCTCCCGGCTCAAAAGACCTCGTGCGACATCGCGCTTGACCGCGTCTTGGGTTCGTTCGTCCGGTGAATGCAGGCCGCCGCCGCCCGGCATTTGGAAGGTTGCAACATCGCCGGTCTTTAGCAACTGTCGCGACTTGGCGGGGATTACTTGATCGTTGACGAGATCCAATCCGGGCGCACCGCTCTGGCCGCCGAGCAGGCCACGCGGCGGATAGGTGATACGTTCGTGGCGGATGGTCATGGTGATCGGCTCCGTTGCCAGCGACTTGAAGGAGAGCCGTTGCGCGTCCCCGCCCCGGAACTTTCCTTCACCAGCGGTGTCGGGCACAAAACATTTCTCGGTGACCAACAGCGGCGCTTGCGCTTCGAACAACTCGACCGGTTGGTTGGAGACGTTGCTTGGAAAACTCAAACAGCCGGGCCCGTCGCCGTTCGGCCGCGCGCCATGACCGCCGTTCATGAAGAACATTTTAACGAAGGGTGTGTTGTTCCTCTCATCGACGCCTTTGAAATACACGTTCCATAAGGGAGAGCCGGATTCGGCGATGACCCGGTCCGGTAGGACAGCGCTCACGGCGCCGAAGATCGCCGGTGGTGCGTAGTGCCCTGACAAGTGACGGCCCCAAACCGGGGCGGGGCGGCTCGCGTTCAACAAACACCCTTCGGGCGCGCGGACGGTCACCGCTTCGAACGATCCGCTATTGTTCGGCGCCGACGGATCCAAAAGGCATTTCAGCGCAAAGCACGAATACGCGTAGGTGTAGTTCATGACGCTGTTGATCGGGAACTTGATCTGCGGTGACGTGCCCGCGAAATCGATATCAATGGCGTCGCCCGCAATGGTGACGGTGCACCGGATGGTCAGCGGAGCGTCGAAACCGTCAACCTGAAACGAATCGCTATACGATCCGTCTGGTAAATCGGCGATCACGTCCCGCATGCTCCTCGCGGAGCGAGAGATGATCTCGTCGATGACCTGGTCGAAATCATCCAGGCTCTCTTCCTCCAAGACCTTCAACAGTTTTTGCTGGCAGTCGTAATAGGCGGCGAACTGCGCCCGGATATCGCCGAGTGTCTCGCTCGGCGCGCGCAGGTTCTCGTTGATGAAGTCGAGCACGAGTGAATTCTCTTGGCCTTCCTCGACGATCTTGCAGATCGGAATACAGAGGCCTTCCTCATAACAATCCTGGGCGCTTGGCGAGGGCGCACCACCGATATCAACTGTATGGGCGGTGCTGCCGGCAAAGGCGATCAACCGTCCGTCGGCGAAGATCGGGCAGATCATGGAGATGTCATTCAGGTGACCGGTGCCGATCCAGGCGTCGTTGGTGATGACCACATCACCGGGCTTCAATGTTTCCGCCGGGAATTTCTCCAGCACGGCTTCCAGTGTCCGGGGCAAGGTGCCGATAAAACTCGGGATGCTGCGCCGGGATTGCACGAATTGACGGCCGTGCCGGTCCAACAGGCTGAAGGCCATGTCGTAATTGTCACGCACCACGGTGGAGAATGCAGCTCGGATAAAGGTCTCGGAGACCTGATCGACGATGCCGTTGAGGCGCTGCCAAATCAGGCCGAGCCGGATCGGATCGATAACCGAACTTTGCTCAGCCATTGTAGACTGGGGTTAGCCAGTGAGCGAAAGCGTCGTTGCGGCCGCGCAC
>CAJWTF010000122.1 GCA_913046825.1 uncultured Rickettsiales bacterium
GAACAGCTCGCCTCGATCGACATCATGTCCGGCGGGCGGTTGGTCTTCGGCTCCGGCATCGGCTACCGCGACGTTGAGTTCAAGGCCTTCGGCACGGAGGCAAAAGATCGAGGCAAACGCTTCGAGGAATGTTTGGAGGCGATCAAGCGGCTTTGGACGGAAGACACCGTCACTATGAAGGGCTCCCACTTCGAACTCGACGAGGCTTCATCGTCCGTCAAACCCGTCCAGAAACCCATGCCGCCGTTGTGGATTGGCGCCAATGTAGACGCCGCCGTCCGCCGCTGCGCAAGGATGGCAGATACATGGTTCATCAACCCGCACCAGCGCATGGATACGATCGAGCGTCAGCTCGGCGTCTATCGCCAAGCCCTGGAAGCGGAAGGCAAACCAGACCCAAGCGTTCTGCCGCTGATGCGCGAGTGCTTCGTCGCGGAAACCACGGAAAAGGCCGTTGAGCTCGCACGTCCCTATCTTGAGGCCAAGTACAAGGCTTACCACGAATGGGGGCAGGACAAATCCATGCCGGAAGGTGACAACGATCTGAACCTGCCCTTCGAGGAACTAGCCGATGGCCGCTTCCTGTTAGGCTCTCCCGAAATGGTCGCGGAACAGATTATCGATTACAACAAGCGCCTCGGCGTGAATGTCATCATCCTCGGCATTCAATGGGTCGGCATGCCGCACCAACAGGTGCTCGATTCCTTGCGATTATTCGCCAAGGAGGTCATGCCCATCGTCAAGGCGGCGACCTGACGCAGATGCGGCTATTCGGACGCTATAACTCGCCCTACGTGCGCCGTGTTGCCGTGACACTGCAGCTCTACGGGTTCGACTACGACCACGATAGCGTCATTCCGTTCGGTGACGCAAAATCAGGCCTCGCCAATCTCAATCCGATCACCCGCGTGCCTGTGCTTGAGCTGGAAGGGGGTGAATGTCTGATCGATAGCGCCGCAATCATCGACCATTTGGACGAATTGGCGGGCCCAGACCACGCACTCACACCGCGAGACGGGCCGTTACGCAGGCGTGTCCTCTCCCTTCTCGGCGTCGAACTTGGAATTATGGATAAGCTGGTCTCGGTACTCTACGAGCGTCAATTTCGCCCGAGGGAGAAATGGCATCAGCCGTGGATCGAGGCGTGCGAGACACAAATTAGCGATGGTTTTCACTGGTTGGACGGTAGGTGTGAAGGTGACTGGCTGACCGGTGCTAAAATGACCCAGGCCGACCTCAGTTTGGCCGTCTTTTGGGATTTCGCAACACGATTGAGGCCTAATTTCTTCGCTAATTTCAATTGTTCTCATATCGATAAAATAACTGAAAAACTGCGCATAACACCCGCATTTGACGATACGTTGCCAACCGAAGGTGCGTTGAGCGCCAAATTAATCGAGGAGCAAGTGAAGGAGACTGCGATATGACGTCGGAGACCGATATTGAAGACCTCGTAATGGTCGATTTCGACGACCGAGGGCGGGATGGCCGCATTGCCCGCGTGACTTTCAACAATCCGCAAAAGCGGAACGCGCTGGGGGTTAGCGGCAAACAACGTTTTATAAACGTAATGACTGAATTACGCCATGACGAGAGTCTACGAGCATTGGTCATCACCGGTGCCGGTGAGCAATCCTTCGTCGGCGGCAGCAATTTGGCCGACATGGCGCATTATAAGCCGGCGGACGGTCATGCGGCCTCGACCAAGACCCACTACGCCTGCGACGCGGTCCGCACCTTCCCTGTTCCGGTTATAGCGCGGATTAACGGGTATTGTTTCGGATCGGGAATGGAAATTGCGGCCGCCGCCGATATGCGTGTCGCGGCGGATCACGCCAAATTTGGCATGCCCGAGACCCGTTTCGGCATTCCCTCCGGCATGGAAGCGGCCCTCCTGCCGCGCCTAATCGGTTGGGGTAAGGCCGTGGAGTTAGTGCTAACCGGCGATCATATCGATGCCCTAGAGGCGCAACGCATTGGGTTTTTGCAAAAATTAGTGCCTTACGAAGGTTTGGACGACGCTGTAGAGAGCTGGATAGCGTCACTATTAGCCTGCGGACCGAACGCAATCCGCGTACAAAAGCGTCTGATCAACGATTGGGAGCGGATGTCTATCACCGATGCCGCAAAAGTCGGAATCGAAGCAATTTCCAGCTGCTATGCCACGGACGAGCCACACACCTTGATGACGGCGTTCGTGAATAGGAAGAAGTCGTGAGATGACACTTTCCTTTACACGTCATTCCCGCACAGGCGGGAATCCAGATCGGTCGGCCTACGCAAATTAGATTCCCGCCTGTGCGGGAATGACATGGGAGTGAAACGAATGGATGATTTAGGACTCGAAGGAAAAGTAGCGCTGATCGCAGGTGGTGGCTCACAGAACGAGGGTATAGGTAATGGACGCGCCGCAGCGGTCCTATTGGCCCGGGCCGGCGCGAAAGTCGCCGTCATGGATCTTAAACTGGAGGCCGCGGAGCGGACCGTCACCATGATCAAGGAAGAAGGCAACGACGCCACCGCATTCGCTTGCGACGCCACGGAAGAGGCCGCATGCAAAGCCTTGATCGACAGCGTTATTGACACTTATGGCAGGCTCGATTGTCTCGACAATAATATCGGCATCGGCAGCCGTAATTCGGTCGTTGACGAGCCGCTGAAGACCTATCGGAAAGTCATGCAGGTGAATGTAGAGACGATGTTCTTGCTCTCGAAATACTCGATCCCGGCGATGATCTCTTCAGGTGACGGCGGTGCAATCGTCAACATCTCGTCGATCTCGGCCTTGCGGCCACGCGGCCTCACCACTTACACGACCTCCAAGGGAGCAGTCATCGCGCTGACCCAGGCCATGGCGATCGACCACGGGCCCGACGGCATCCGGGTGAATTGCGTGGCACCGGGACCAGTTTATACACCAATGGTTTATACCAGGGGTATGTCCGACAACGCACGCGCCGCGCGAAGTCAAGCATCGATCCTCGGCATGGAAGGCACTGGGTGGGACATCGGTCAGGCCACAAGGTTTCTGTTATCGGATCAAGCCCGTTACATCACAGGCCAGGTTCTTGTCGTTGACGGCGGGGTGACCCTTCGGAGCCCCGAACGTGATTCCGCCGGCGAAATCGCCAGTCAATTAGGAGCATAAAAGAATGAGTGAAGAGAATTTGGACGACCTCGTCCACTACAAAGTCGAGGATCAAATCGCGATCATCACCCTGAACCGCCCCCGCAAACTCAACGCATTCAGCGACGAGTTGGTCTATGCCCTGGGTGAAGCGCTGAACCGTTTTGACACCGATGACGATGCCAATGTCGCAATCATCCACGGCAACGGGCGGGCATTCTCCTCCGGTGCCGACGTGCATCAGCGCCAACTGCGAAGCCGCGAGGAGTTTCTGAAACTTGGCGGACCGCAGGCACGCGGCTCGAACTCCGGCGATTTGTTCATCAAGTCGGTGAATTGGAAGCCAGTCATCACGGCCCCGCACGGCTATGTCTTGGGCCTCGCATTCGGGATTATCCTGGAAAGCGAACTGATCGTTGCCGAGGAAGGCACGCAGATACAGCTGACAGAGACGTCACGGGGGCTCGGCGGTTCGAAATATTGGAGCCTGATGCAATACCGGGGCGCCACTACCTTCTCCACGGAGATCGCGTTGACGGGTCGCTTCTTTGGTGCCGAGGAAGGCCACGCTGCCGGGTTTATCGACCGCATCGCGCCTAAAGGAAAACACCTAGAGGTCGCGAAAGAACTGGCGCAACAGATCAACGCCAACCCGCCGCTGTCGGTGCGCGCCACCGTGCGCACCCGCCGTCTGAAGATGGAACAAGTCGGTCGGGAATCTGGTGCACAACTCAATGCCTTGAAGCTGTACCTGACGGAAGATTTCCACGAGGCCGCGAAAGCCTTCACCGAAAAGCGGAAACCAAATAAATTTAAAGGCCAGTAAACGGGGGGAGACGAGATGAGTGAGAATTACAGCGTCCAAGACTACGTTAACGATCTGCGCACCACCGTGGCGGCAGCCGAGACTGAATCCGAAATCTTGAGCAAAGTCAGGCCGCTGGCACAGAAGTTGGTCGAAAACAGGGAAGCCTGGATCAAGCCCGAGCACTATCAGGTCAATGATGAACGCGGCTCCAGCCTCTATGTCCTCCATGAGGAAGAAGATCACACCTTGATGGTATTCGCTGCATGCTTCCGGCCGGGGCGGGTCACACCGGTCCACGACCATGGCACTTGGGCGGTCGTCGCCGGTGTAGATGGCGAGGAGAAAAACACGATTTACAAACGCATCGATGATGGCTCCAAACCGGGCCAGGGCAAAATACAGCTGCGCGGCGAAAAGGACGTGTGCCAAGGTGACGCCATCGGCATGCCAACCGGTACCTTCCACACCGTCTCAAATGTCAGCGACGAAGTCTCGGTCTCGCTTCACACCTACGGCATGAACACCAATCACACCGTGCGCTGCCAGATCGACCCGGAGACCGGTAAGGTCGAGGAATTCAAGATACCGTTGCGGGAGGGGTAGCCCTTTCGCCCCCATCCTAGCCCTCTCCCGCGTACGGGGGAGGGCTAGGATGGGGGCGACTTAAATGACCGGCAACTCCGGTGCTGCCCGTCGCGACAACAGCTTCGGCCCGTCTTCCCGGATGACAATGTTTTCTTCATGCACCATCGCCTTACCGGGCGCATAGGTCATGCCCGGCTCCAACGTGATGACCATGCCCGGCTGCAAAACCGTATCGTCCCAGGGCGTATTGGACGGCCATTCAGTAAGTTGACTACCGAGCCCATGCCCGAGCCGACCCACATCATTGCCGAGTGCCCCACCCGCTTCCATCACCGTGTTCATGGCATGGAATAGATCGGAACAGGTCGCCCCTGTCTGCGCCGTCGCAAGGCCCGCCTCCGTCGCCGCGTAGACCACCTCATAGGCATGGCGGCTGGCATCATCCGCATGACCGATAGCGAAGTTCCGGTCAAAATCGCTGAAATACCCATCAAACACCGACCCCGTATCCATGATCAACACGTCGCCATTGACCAAGGGCCGATCCGTTGGAGGCGAGATGATATCGCCGTATCCGCCAGGCCCCGCCCCGCCAACGAGATACGGCACTTCGTCGGCACCCGCCTGCAATGCTTCGATCCGGAAGCGGCGGAACACCTCGACCTCGGTCATCCCGGCGGCAAGCCAGCCGGGCATCCCTTCGAAGATGCTGGAGACGATTCCGCAAATATGAGCGATCTTTTCGATCTCCGTTCCCGACTTTACCATGCGCAACTGCCGCAGGATTGGCGTAGCGTCGGCAATATCCAACGCAAGCGTGCGGGTCAGCATCTCAAAATCCAACAACGGCATGCGCAAATGCGTCTCTGGCCCCATGGCGACCCCGAAAGCAGAACCATCGCCGACGGCCTCCCGCAAGGCTTCCATCAATAACGATACGCCATCGTTCTCAGGATCCGGGGAAGACCAGGTGCGGATATCGTCGATCCAGGTCGCCGCCATGCAATCTCGGCCAATCTCGGGGATGACTGCGACCGGCTTGCCCGTCGTCGGGACGACCATAAACCAAGGCCGTGTCGGGCTCTGCCAGAACGGTGTCAGGAAGCCCGAGAAATAGCGGATCTCCGGCTCCGTCGTCAGCAAAATTGCGGAAATGTCGGCCGCCGCCAT
Organism: uncultured Rickettsiales bacterium; assembly: GCA_913046825.1. The sequence continues at coordinate 5,691 of CAJWTF010000122.1, forward strand.
CAGCGCCTGCGCCTTGGCGCACCGCGCTTCGAATTCAGCGATTTCAAAACCACGTGTCGGAGATATTCCTCGCGCTTCCATTCCCATCAATATCCCCTGTCCATTTCCGGCCGCGACACCATAATACATTACTATGACAGCCGTATCAGATAGCGACAGCCTTGGCGACCTGAAGGTCGAAATTTGGCGGGGCGAGGCGGAAGGCGAATTCCGCAGTTACACCGTCCCGCACCAAACCAGTCAGACGATCCTGGACGTTGTGACGTACGTCCAGCGCAAGCTCGATCCCAGCCTTTCTTATCGCTTCGCCTGCCGGGTCGGTATGTGCGGATCTTGCGCGATGACGGTCAACGGTTCGCCGCGCTGGACGTGCCGCACGCACGTATCGGAAGTTCTGGAAGATGGCAACCGGGTGCGTATCGGCCCGTTGCGCAATATGCCGTTGATCAAGGATCTGGCGACGGACATGTCCGACTTCTTCGACAAATGGGCAAAGGCGGGCGGACAGTTCAAGCCCTCCGAACCAAAGTCGCTGGAATTCGCGGAAGTCTCGCCGAACAGCAAAGAACGCCGGGAAGCCGATGCTGGGGTTGAATGCATCGGTTGCGGTGTCTGCTATGCAGCCTGCGACGTGGTCAATTGGAATAAGGACTATCTAGGCCCCGCAGCGCTGAACCGCGCCTGGACGCTGGTCAACGACGTGCGCGACGCGGACCGCGACGCCCATATTGCCGCGATTGCGGTCGATGCGGGATGCCACGCGTGTCACTCCCACGGCAATTGCGCCAATCATTGCCCGAAGGGTATCAACCCGACGGCCTCCATCGCCGGTCTGAAACGTGCCGCTTTCGGCGCCGCTCTGCGGGGCAAACTGTGAGTGACCCGGCTACATCAAGCGGTAAAGGACAGCGCGAAGTCTGGCTTTTCATCCTGCAGCGCCTGTCAGCCATGATCCTGGCACCACTGGTGATCATCCATCTCGTCACGATGATATATGCCATTCAAGATGGTCTGACGGCGGCCGAAATCCTCGAGCGCACGCGCGGTAGTCTGGTTTGGGGAAGTATCTACGGATTGTTCGTGATCGCCGCGGCCGTCCATGGGGCCATCGGCCTGCGCACAATTATCGGCGAGATGACGTCGGTGGAAGACGACCTGCGCGACGGATTGGCGCTTGCCTTCGCAACAGCCGTCCTCATCCTCGGATATCGGGCTGTTGAGGCGGTGATATGAGCCAGCCGATCACGACGCGTAACCATCCCTCCTATTGGGCGTTCATCGTACATCGGGTTTCCGGAGTGGGTCTCGCCTGTTTTCTGCCCGTCCACCTCTATGTCATCGGCCTCGCGATCAAAGATGACGGGCAACTCGACAGTTTCCTAAGCTGGGCGGAAACCCTTCCTGTAAAACTCGCAGAGACAGGCCTCGTCCTCCTACTCGCTGCTCATATGGCGGGTGGATTACGGGTTTTAGCCATCGAGTTTCTTCCGTGGCGGGACAGTCAAAAAACACTCATTGCCATTGCCGCAGGTGTCGCGATAGCGTTTGGCCTCCTGTTTCTCTTGAGAGCGATCTGAGTAGGAGCCTAATCATGGTCGATATCGAGCGCTCACAAACCGATATCCTTATTCTTGGCAGCGGAGGCGCCGGGTTATTTGCGGCGTTGCATGCGCATAAGGCCGCGCCCGAGCAAGACATCACTGTTGCGGTTAAAGGGCTTCTCGGCAAGTGCGGCTGCACCCGCATGGTGCAAGGCGGCTATAACGTCGTGCTGTCGCCAAACGATTCGATCGAACGCCATTTCATGGACACGATCGAAGGCGGTAAGTGGCTGAACAACCAGGACCTCGCTTGGAAGCTGGTGAATGTCGCCATTGAACGTATCCACGAGTTGGAGAACGAACTCGGCTGTTATTTTGACCGCAATCCGGATGGCTCCGTCCACCAGAAAGCTTTTGCGGGACAGACTTTCGACCGGACCGTCCATAAAGGCAGCTTGACAGGGATCGAGATTATCAACCGCCTCGCAGAGCAAGTCTGGGCAAGCGGCATCAACCGGCTCGAAGAACACCGCGCCATTGCGCTGGTGCCCTCCGCTGATAAATCGCGCATCTCCGGCGTGCTGATGATCGACATGCGAACCGGCGGCTTCCGCTTCGTGAAAGCCAAATCCGTGCTATTGGCGACCGGTGGCGGGCCGACCATGTACAAATATCACACCCCGTCCGGCGACAAGAGCTGCGACGGCATGGCGATGGCACTGCGGGCTGGCTTGCCGCTCGTCGATATGGAGATGGTGCAGTTTCATCCGACGGGATTGATTGCGGGTGACGATACGCGGATCACCGGCACCATCATCGAGGAGGGCCTGCGAGGTGCGGGCGGCTATTTGATGGACGTCCACGAGAAACGCTTCATGGGCGAGTATGACGAGCGCGAGGAACGTGCGACGCGCGATATCGTCAGTCGCGCCATGTACGACCTGATGCAGGACGACAGCCGCACCGCGCAGAACGGCGGCCTTTATATCACCATGCGGCATCTCGATTCGAAGATGGTGGCGAAGCAGTTCAAAGGCATGGTCGATCGCTGCCGCGATGTCGGCTTCGATTTGGTCAGCGGTTTGGTTGAAGTGGTGCCGACGGCGCATTACATGATGGGCGGAGTTAAGTTTGAACTCGATTGCAGAACTGACATTCCGGGCTTGTTCGTGGCCGGTGAGGATTCGGGCGGCGTCCACGGCGCCAATCGCCTGGGCGGGAACGGCGTCGCCAACTCGACCGTCTTCGGCGGCATCGCAGGTGACGAGATGGGCCCCTGGGTTCGTGCCAACGGCCGCTTCGCCGACCCGGACCAGGCGATAATCGACGAAGCCGTCGACAGGGCTTTGGCGCCGTTCGGCAAGCCCGCGGGAGACATAAATGAAATCCGCGAAACTCTTTATACTTTGATGTGGGACGAAGTAGGCATCGTGCGCGATGCGGCCTCACTAGTGCGCGGCAAAGTTGGTCTCGACGATTTAAAGGCGCAGCTCGACGCAACGGGTCTCGTGGACGGATCGCGCACCTTCAATGTGACCTGGCATGACTGGATGAATTTGGAGAGCCAAATCTTGATCAGCCAAGCCATCGCCAGTGCCGCAACGGCGCGCGAAGACTCTAGAGGTGCCCATTATCGGACCGACTTCCCCGAGACACGGGACTTAGAGAATTCCCGCAATACCATGGTAAGGTTGGACGGCAGTATAATTAAGACGAGCGAGCAAGCGGTTCAGTTCACCCGGGTGAAACCCGGCGAGACGCTTATCGAGGAGGCTGCGGCGGAATAACTTTTGTGGGTCCCCTCACCCCAGCCCTCTCCCACCAGGGGAGAGGGTACTCGCAGACAGCATGGTATAATTTCTTCTCCCTTGGTGGGAGAGGGCTAGGGTGAGGGGTTAAGACGAATAGCATGATCAAGGAACAGGATATCTACGGTGCTGGCATGGAAATCATGTCGAGCGCCGCCATCGATATTCCAGAGGATTACCGACAGGGCCTGCGCGGCATGTTGGACGAGGAGGAAGAGGAGCTTTCCCGATTCGTCCTGATGTCGATGTTAGACAATTGGGAAGCCGCCGAAGACGACCGTCGCGCCATGTGCGCCGATACCGGCGTGCCGCGATATTTCGTAAAGATCGGCAACGAGGCGCAGATCGACGGCGGTCCGATTGCGTTGGAGCGCGCGTTGCGCCGCGCGACCGCCGACGCCACCCATTCCATTCCGCTCCGCCCCAACCGAGTACATCCGCTCTCCCGCCAGGACAACAATAACAATGTCGGCATCAACGCGCCGGAGATAGAATATTCCTTTGAGCCGGATGGGGACTGGATTGATGTGACGACCGTTCATAAGGGCGGTCTCTTCGGCACTGACTACCGGATGCTTTTCCCCGGCGACGGCATCGACGGCATTAAGCGCTTCTTCCTCGACGTCATGTACGAATTTGGGCGACGTGGCCTCGCTTGCCAGCCCGCCATCGTCGGCATTGGGCTTGGCGGCAGCAAGGACATCTCCGTGACGCTCGGCAAACAGGCAGCGTGCCTGCGCACGGTTGGCGACCGCAATCCGGACCCGATGATTGCCGCATTGGAGCTTGAGCTAAAAGAGATGGGCAACAATATCGGCATGGGCCCGATGGGTTTCGTCGGCAAATCCATGGTCATCGATTGCCATATCGAAGTCGGCTACACGCACACCGGCGGCATGCCGATGAGCGTGCACAGTTTCTGCCTCTCCTCGCGCCGAGCAGTGGCGCGTCTTCACCCGAACGGGACGGTCGAATATCGCACCAACCCCGAATGGTTCACCCCCTATATGCGGAGGGATACGGTCGAATGGTCGACAACGGAAACGGCGCAAGCAGCAGTCTGAAAAAAGTCCGGCTGAAGATGCCGGTCCAAGTCGAGGATTTACGTGATCTGGAAGTCGGCACTGTCGTCTATCTGGACGGCGTCCTCTATACCGGCCGCGAGGGCCTTTACAACAAGCTCCTAATCGAGCGGGACGAGCCACCGGTTCCCCTGCAATCTATCTCCAACGTCAACTTTCATTGCTCGCCCGCAGCGAGCGTCCATGACGACGGCAGCTATGAGATGGGCGCGGTCACAGCGACCGCCAGCTTCCGGTTTTCGAAATATTTGACCGAATGGTTTGAGACGTCGAAATGCAAGATGATCATCGGCAAGGGTGGGATGTCGGTAGAGGATTACAAAACCCACTTCGTGCCGCACGATGCGGTCTATTTGACCACCGTCGGCTACGGTACCGGCGCGCTTCTGGGTCGGGGCATCAAGCACGTGGACGTGCACTGGCTGGAGGAACTAGGCATTGCACAAGCCATGTGGGTGCTGACAGTTGAAAATTTCGGACCGTTCTTGGTCGAGAGTGATCTTCAGGGCAACAGCCTGTTCGAGCAACAAAACCGCATTGTGAACGAGCGAGTGGAAGAAACCTATCGAGGGCTAAAACCACCGGCGTTGAAACGCTATGGAGAGACCACCTCGCGCGACGACGAGGTTGTATAATTACCGATATTTTGGAGGGGCTGATATGAGCGACAATCTATTAATGCAAAACCATACGGTGAAGATTGCCGATATCTATATTCCCACCGCGCGGCGCAAGACCCTCGATCCCGCCAAGGCCGAGGAAATCGCAGAAAGCATAATCGAAGAAGGTCAAATCACGCCGATCCAGATCCGTAAGGGCCGCGAGCGTTTTGTCTTAATCGAAGGGCTCCACCGCTTGGAAGCCTGCAAGCTGCTCGGTGAAGAGACTATTATTGCGCTCATGGTACAGGCACGACGCCGGTAGAAGAACATTTTGCTGTCCCCCTCAAGTGGTCGGCGGATTGGGTGCCAGGATCGCATAAGACAATACCTGGAGCCTCGGATCAGCGAACGTTTGGGATGCGACCTGCCAAGGTTTGAGTGCTGCATTGGGTCGGCGCGTCAGCAGGAAATTTCCACCACCTGCGGTCAATACCATTGCCGCGGCTCCGCCATTTATTAAGAGCGCACGTCGACTTATAGACATGGCAAACCCCGTTTTTTTTCAACCTCTAAAACAGCTTTGACAAAGTAACTACAGGTCCAACGGCCAACATAGCCGCAAGCACAATCGCACCCACCGTTAGAAACGGGGTAACTCTCCCAGAGTGATTTGTTATACCGTTGACGCCTCCCAAGCCGAGTCCTAGCTTGTAAACAATCCTCGGGAACGTTTTTCATGAGCTCAAACAACGATAACGCTTCGGCGCGCCTACCGTCTGTCGACGCCGTTCTTCGATGGCCCCACGTGGCCTCGCTGATCGAACGCTACGGTCGTGGCGCTACGACTGATGTCACCCGCATGGTTCTAGCGGGGTACCGCGAGGAATTGCGCAATAATCGGAATACGCAAACAGATGAGGACACCCTTGGCGCGGCAATCGAAAGCGCGATTATCGAACGGGCCGCACCCGGATTACGCCCTGTCTTCAACCTGACCGGCACCGTGCTGCACACCAATCTCGGCCGCGCGCCGCTCCCGCAAGC
>CAJWTF010000123.1 GCA_913046825.1 uncultured Rickettsiales bacterium
ATACAAATAGCGAAATCCGAAATCCCGACGGCTCCATCGTGTTCCAAGCTGAGAATATCGAAGTGCCCACGAGCTGGAGCCAAGTGGCGTGCGATGTGCTCGCACAGAAGTACTTCCGCAAAGCGGGCATTCCAGCCGATCTATGCAAAGTGGAAGAGAGCGACATCCCCCAGTGGTTGTGGCGCGCAGAACCCGACACGGACGCCATCGCTAAACGGCCGAAGGAAGAACGCAGCGTTGGCGAAAGCAGCGCCAAGCAGGTTTTCGACCGTCTGGCCGGCACTTGGACTTATTGGGGTTGGAAAGGCGGCTATTTCGATTCGGAACAAGACGCCCGCGTCTATTACGACGAGATGCGCTTCATGCTCGCGAATCAAATGTCCGCACCCAACTCACCGCAATGGTTTAATACTGGCCTGCACTGGGCCTATGGCATCGATGGACCGGGACAGGGTCATCACTATGTGGACTATCAAACCGGAGAGTTGACCCTTTCTAATTCGGCTTACGAGCATCCACAACCACATGCTTGTTTTATCCAATCAGTCGACGATGACTTAGTCACCGAGAACGGCATCATGGACCTGTGGGTTCGTGAAGCACGACTGTTTAAGTTCGGCTCCGGCACCGGCACCAACTTCTCTCGCGTTCGCGGTGACGGCGAGCCGTTATCCGGCGGCGGGCGTTCCTCGGGCTTGATGAGCTTCCTGAAAATCGGCGACCGCGCCGCGGGAGCGATTAAATCCGGAGGCACGACGCGCCGCGCGGCCAAAATGGTCGTTCTCGACATTGATCATCCGGATATCGAGAGCTTCATCAATTGGAAGGTTCTGGAGGAGCAAAAGGTCGCGGCACTGGTCTCCGGCTCGAAGATGTGCGATAGGCATTTGAATCGGATCATGAACGCCTGCTGCGCGAGCGACGATGAAGATCGCTTCACGCCGAAGAAAAACCCGGAACTCCGCAAAGCGATCATCGCAGCGCGCGAAGCCGCCGTGCCTGAAAACTACATCCAGCGCATCATAGAATTCGCGCGTCAGGGCCACACCGAGGTTTCCTTCAAGACTTATGACACGGACTGGGATTCGGATGCCTATCTCACGGTTTCCGGGCAAAATTCTAACAATACCGTGCGCATCACCAATGATTTCATCAACGCCGTCGAAGCGGACGGACCGTGGGCGCTAACCATGCGCACCAACGACGCCGTCGCCAAAGAAACCTCGGCTCGGCATCTTTGGGAACAGATCGGTTATGCCGCTTGGTCTTGCGCAGACCCGGGATTGCAGTTCGATACCACCATCAACGAGTGGCATACCTGCGGCGTCAGTGGACGCATCAATGCGTCAAACCCGTGCTCCGAATACATGTTTCTGGATGATACGGCGTGTAATCTCGCATCGCTTAACTTGATGGCGTTCCAAAAAGAAGACGGATCGCTCGATATCGAATCCTACGAGCACGCGGTGCGGTTTTGGACCGTCGCCCTCGAGATTTCGGTTCTGATGGCGCAATTCCCGTCGAAGCAAATTGCACAACTCTCATTCGAGTTCCGCACCCTCGGTCTCGGCTACGCAAATATCGGTGGTTTCCTGATGGCGGCTGGCCATTCCTACGACAGCGACGAAGGCCGTGCGATCTGCGGGGCTCTGACCGCTGTTATGACCGGCGTGTCCTACGCGACATCGGCGGAGATGGCAGAAGAACTTGGTGCTTTTCCTCGCTATGCGGAAAATAGCGAGGCGATGCTACGAGTCATAGGCAATCACCGCTTAGCGGCTCACGGAAAAGCGGATGGTTATGACGGATTATCCATCCCCCCAGTCCCGCTCGATCATAAATCCTGTGCGCAAACAGAACTCACGAAGGCAGCTGTAGCCGCATGGGATCGTGCCTACGACCTCGGCTGCAAGCATGGCTACCGAAATGCCCAAACCAGCGTTATCGCGCCGACCGGCACGATCGGCTTGGTGATGGATTGCGACACTACCGGCATCGAGCCGGATTTCGCTCTCGTTAAATTCAAGAAACTCGCGGGTGGCGGTTACTTCAAGATCATCAATCGGACGGTTCCCTCCGCGCTCAGTAGCCTTGGCTATAGCGATAGTCAGGTGACTGAGATCATCGACTACGCGGTCGGCCATGGCACACTGAAAAACAGCCCCGGCATCAATCACGAAACACTGAAGGCCAAAGGCTTCACGAATGATGTCCTGACCACCTTGGAAGAAGGCCTCGCCAGTAGTTTCGACATTAAGTTCGCGTTCAACAAATGGTCCCTCGGCGAAGAGTTCTGCAAGGGCACTTTAGGTTTGACGGATGCGCTGCTCGACGATTTGAGCTTCGACTTACTCGCTCATCTCGGTTTCTCGAAACAGGATATCAACGCCGCGAATACTTTTTGCTGCGGTGCCATGACCTTGGAGGGTGCCCCTTACCTGAAGGACGAGCATCTACCGGTCTTTGATTGCGCCAACCCCTGCGGCCGAATTGGTAAACGGTATCTCTCCGCTGAGAGCCACATTCGCATGATGGCGGCGGCGCAACCTTTCATCACGGGCGCGATTTCCAAAACCATCAATATGCCGAACACCGCCACGGTAGAGGATTGCAAGAACGCGTACCTCTTATCCTGGCGTCTCGGCCTGAAGGCCAATGCCCTCTATCGCGATGGCTCAAAACTTAGCCAACCTTTGCAGTCTGCCTTGTTGGACGACGAGGATTTGGCGGAAGAGGTGCTCGCAGCGTCGAATGCCGCTGCGACACCGGTTATCGCGGAGAAAATCGTCGAGCGAATCATTGAACGCGTTACCGAGCGCGACCGCCTCCCAACCCGGCGCAAGGGATATACCCAAAAGGCCATTGTCGGCGGCCACAAGGTCTATCTGCGCACCGGCGAGTACGAAGACGGACGACTGGGCGAGATATTTATCGACATGCACAAGGAAGGCGCCGCCTTCCGCAGCTTGATGAACAATTTTGCCATCGCCATCTCCATCGGCCTGCAATACGGCGTGCCGTTGGAGGAATTCGTCGAGGCGTTTACCTTCACCCGCTTCGAACCATCGGGCATCGTCGAGGGTAACGATACGATCAAGATGGCGACGTCGGTGCTCGATTACATCTTCCGTGAAGTCGCGATCAGCTATCTTAGCCGCGACGATCTTGCCCACGCGGAGGCAAGCGACATGCTTCCCGATACTCTCGGGCGCGGCGTTCATGAAGATGATGGCGGGACAAACACAAGCACTGCTGACGCCATCGCGGCGATCCAAAAGGTCGCCAGCACCGGCTTCATGCGGAGCTCCAAACTGCTCGTATTCTCGGGCGGTGCCGGTAAATCCGGCGAAAAAGCTATTCAGAGCTTGGCAGCCACTGACTCTCAGGGCCAGGTGGTTGCTGATGGTGCCGCAACGGTTTCGGCCGTAGCGGTCCAGGCCGCAGTCGTCGAGGAGGCCGAGACGCGTCTCGACCAGATTCGGATGGCTAAGGCCAAGGGGTACGAGGGCGATGCTTGCAGCGAATGCGGCAACTTCACACTCGTACGCAACGGCACCTGCATGAAATGCGTCACTTGTGGCGCTACCAGCGGGTGTTCGTGACTAGGCCCTACCTTGGCATAGTGCTCCCTGTGACTCGGGGCGGGTATCTTACCCGCCCCTTTTTTATTCCAATAACGTATTCCACTACTAATAATTAGGATTTCCGACTTTACCCAGTGCTTACGAAAGCATAGCAAGAGTAAACGTACAAAATGGAGGTCATAATATGGCCGGAAAAATAGAAGCGCGTCTTGCCGAACTCGGGATCGAATTGCCGGAAGCTGCCGCGCCCGCAGCGAATTACGTTCCCTTCGTGTTGGAAGGCGGCACGCTCTATATCGCGGGACAGGTTCCGTTCTGGAACGGCGAACTGAAGCATGTCGGCAAAGTTGGCGCGGATTATTCCGTCGAACACGCCATTGCCGCCGCGCGAGTCTGCGGTCTCAACCTCATCGCGCAAGCACGCGCCGCCGTCGGTGATCTGGACCGGATTACCCGCATCATGAAGGTCGGCGGATTCGTCAATTCGGTTCCGGATTTCACGCAGCATCCGGAAGTCGTCAACGGCGCTTCCGATCTGTTTGTCGAAGTCTTCGGCGCTGCCGGAAAACATGCGCGATTCGCCGTCGGTGCGGGATCTTTGCCACGCGGTGTCGCGGTCGAAGTGGATGCCGTAATGGCGGTCGACTAAACACTTCCGGCTAGGTATCGCCTTATCACCAGATACGCGGACGCCTAAGGCGAGGCGACATTGTCGGTAGCGGTCAGGTCTGCTGCTCGCCCCATGGCTGCTCCGAATTACTTTCCAGAGAGCGCAGGCGCTCGAACCGTTCCATTGTGGGCGGATGACTGCGCAAGAAGGACGGCTGGTCGCCACGCGCCAGGACCAACCGACGCCATGTCGCATTCACGGTGCGATCTATCTTGCAGAGTGCCAAGGCTAACCCTGCGGGATTACCGGTCAACGCCGCTGCTTCCAAATCAGCCTCGAATTCTCGTGTTCTCGAGAGCGCAAATTGCAGCAAACCGGTGAACATCAATATCAGAACCCCGAACCAGGCCACACGACCATCGGCGAACAACGCTGGGGGAAGTCCAACACCGCGACCGCGAGTCCGACGAAGGCCATAAGTCGGGTCATGTGGCTGACCGTATCTGCCAATTGCATGATGCCAAGATCGTTATGGGCGATATGTGCTATTTCATGGGCGAGCACGGCTACAATTTCCCGAAACGACAGATCGCGCAGCATGCCATCGGTGAGAACAACCGCCGCGTCTTCGCGCCGACCAATCGCGAAGGAGTTCATCCCTGTGTCAGGTAGATAGTAGAGTGCTGGTACCGCCGGCAAACCGGCCTTGGCGGCGAGCCGTTCCATGGCCTTAGCCACGGGCAGAATATCATGTGGGTCGACGCGCCGCGCGCCGAAATACCGCATCGCTACCCGTGTCGGCAAACGGGGAGCTAAGACCAATCCTACGACTCCGCCAACCAGAACCAAAAAACCAGCCGGCCCGGTCAGGAGGAAGGCGCTGAGCGCTAATAACCCAGGCAATCCCGCGAATAGAAAGGCCGATTGCTGCAAGTTACCTACCTTATGACGCCGTCGCGCGGGTTCCGAAAGATGCCTCATCCCTTCCAGATTGGGACGCGACATCCTAATGTCACGGTCGCTGTCTAGTCACCGAAACCGTAAAGCTGTACCGCATTCGAGCAGATTACCTTTTCTTGGATGTCCTTCGGCAAATGCCCCAACTCATCCTCGATGAAACTCTGCGAATCCGGCCATACGCCGTCCGGATGCGGGAAATCGGAGCCCCACATGACATTGTCCTCGCCGAGTAGGTCCAGCAAGCGCGTGCCTACCTTATCGGACTGGTATGTCGCATAGCACTGTCGGTGCCAGTATTCTGACGGTTTCATTTTAAGGGTTAGGTCCGTGAACTGATCTTCCCATTCCAGATCCATGTGATCGAGGATATAGGGAATCCAGCCTATACCAGACTCGCCGATGACGATCTTGATGTCGGGGTAAGCCTCGAGCACGCCACCATAGATGATCTCCATCAGGATCCGCGACATCGACATTTGGAAGCCGGTAATATGCACCGCGAAAGCTTGGCGCTGCTGCATCGGTGCGAAACCGTCCCAATCCGGCTTTGGCGTCCCAATCGTGTGAAAATGAACCGGCAGCTTGGCCTCGTTCGCAGCTTCCCAGACGGGATACCAATCAGGGTGAAACAACGGCTTCAGATCGTGCGTATTGGCGACCTCGATGCCTTTGACCGCGCCGCGCGCGGCGACACGTTGAATCTCTGAGACGGCAGCTTCGATGCTGTGGCTGGGTATCGCGGCCAGGCCCGCGAACCGCCCCGGACTGCTCGCGCAAAAATCGCCGATCCATTCGTTGTAGATGCGCATCACCTCAATCTCGGCTTCCGGGTCCTGCAGCCGCTGTGCTGCACCCAGAACGCCATAGAGGACTTCGGCCTGTACGCCGTCGCGATCCTGATCCTTGATACGGAGCTCCGGCGTCGTCAGTCGCCGAATGCCGTTCTTACCATCCTCATAGAGGCCTTCCGCCGCCATCAGGTCGGAGCGGTGAATGACCCCCGGCACATATGGGCGTCCCGCCGACCCCATACCGTTCACCAAACCGAAATCCGCGCCATTGCGTGTCACCCAGCGCGGCCCCCCCTCGGCGTCTTCGTTCACATACGGCATGCGCTCGCGCATTTGACCGCTGGCGTTCGAAGTGAATAGGTCCGGCGGCAACCAAATCAGATCGATATGGCAATCAGCTGATATGCATTTGTATTCCATGATTATCCCCCTGCCGCCCTGTCGGCGATTGCGAGCGCGCTTGCTCCCTAAGTAACCTTACGCGGCTATGGGAACGGTCAAGGGTTGTGGTTCGGCTAATTCTTGCGAAAGAGGTAGCGTAACCCCGCCTTTGGCCCGCGAAACCGTTTGCGGACCGAGAAGCCACGGTCCTCGAATAAGCGGCGCAAATTCTCTGGCCGGAAGAATTGAACATGGCGCGGTGGATTGAATACATCCCAATCAAGAATGTTTTCAGGCACCAGTGGGCTGTCGATATTGGGTGTCGTTATATACACATATCCACGGTCTGCAGTATTATGAATTAAAAAGTTCATGTATGAATCAATATCTACTACATGTTCTATTACTTCAGAAGAGTATATTAGTTTAAATTTATTGTTTCTTATTTCAAATTCTTCAAATTTTTCACAATAAAAATCATTTTTACTGAATGCATTGCGCGCGAATGCAATGGAATTCGCGCTGACGTCGAGCCCTGTCGGTCGCATCCCGAATCTGCGAAATGCTTCCACCTGAAACCCACCGCCACATCCAACATCGAGAACCGGACCGCGCCAGGCGAAGCGATACAAATGCATGGCGATTCGCAAGGCCCGATGGAGCCTGGATTTGGCTTTCGGATAAAAGTCCGGCGTAATCTGCCCACCGGTATTATACATGCTCTCCAAGACCATTTCCGAGGGCATCGGATAGAGAAAGACGAACCGACACGCCGCGCAAATTTGGAAATGATACTCCCGAACATCTCGAAAGTCGTCGGTTTGGCGAGATTTACAGACAGGACAGATTGCCCGCTCAGCATCACTCATATCGATTTCCTCGGCCATAAACCGTGCCTATGCCAAACCGGCAATTATCGCAAGGGAAGAGGTGATTTAGATAGGTTTCTCTTGCCATTAACCCTCCCACGCACCACTCTCTGTGCAGGACATAATCATCGCCCCGGCCCGCATGCCAGACGGAAACGAACCTATTTCAGTCAAGGTCGTCTCGAAGATCCTCGAGGTCGATTCCGAACAATGGGACGCATGCGCCGGGACGAACGCACCGGACAGCAACCCTTCCGTCAGCTATGCATTCCTGCACGCGCTGGAAGAAAGCCATTCCGTGCGACCAGAGAGCGGCTGGCAACCCCAACATCTGATCGTCGAGGATGCCAACGGCGAGGTCGCCGGTGCTGTCCCAATGTACCTCAAGAGCCATTCCATGGGCGAATACGTGTTTGACTACGGTTGGGCCAACGCCTATGAGCGCGCGGGCGGCCAGTATTACCCGAAGTTACAGGTCTCCATTCCCTTCACGCCCGTTACGGGGCCGAGGCTCTTGGTGCGCCCCGGCGCTGGCGAAGACACAACGCGAGCCGCCCTGGTCGCGGGAATGATTGAATACACTAACCGCAACGAAATCTCTTCCCTGCATGTTACGTTCCCAACTTCCGAGGAAGCGGAGTACCTGGACGCAGCCGATTTCCTTATTCGCCACAATCATCAATACCATTGGTATAATCAGGACTATGAGACCTTTGACGACTTCCTGGGCTCTCTGAACAGCCGGAAACGCAAGATGATCCGCCGCGAACGCCGTAAGGTTGCCGAGGCCGGTGTGGAGATGCAGTGTCTGTCAGGTAGCGACCTGACGTCTGAGGCCTGGGACGCGTTCTATCGCTTCTATACGGACACCTATGACCGAAAATGGGGCTATCCGTATCTCACCCGCGAATTTTTTGAGATCATATCCGATACCATGGCCGATAATGTCATGCTGGTCTTGGCCTCAAGAAACGATACGCCGATAGCTGGGGCATTGAATCTTAAGGGCGGCGACACGCTGTTCGGCCGCAACTGGGGCTGTGTCGCCGACTATAAGTTCCTGCACTTCGAAACCTGCTACTACAGTGCTATTGAGTACGCGATCGACCACGGATTATCGCGCGTCGAAGCGGGCACCCAAGGACCCCACAAATTGCAACGCGGCTATGTTCCGGTTCAAACGCGCAGCGTCCATTGGATACCTGACCCTGGTTTCCGCACCGCCGTCAAGCGGTTTTTAGAGGAAGAACGCCGCGAAGAGGCCCGAGAAATGAATTATCTCGAAGATGAGACACCGTATCGCCAAGATGCCAGGGAGTCGTAAGCGCAAACTGTAATGTTGCACCCACCAGTACTGAGGGGTTTGGGTGCGATAATGGGCGGGGAAATTAAATTGCTTTGCAGGTTGAAAGCATGAGTGATCGTTTGATCCTTCTGGTCGATAACGATTCTACGGATGTAGACAGTCTAACGCAGCAACTATCGCCTTTTGGCTATGGTGTAGATCACTGCAGGAACGTGTCTGATATCGGTGAACGTATAACCGCTCGAAAACCATCTGTCCTACTTGTCCGCGTCGACAGTGGACCAGCCTCAGGCTCGGAAACGACGATCGAGACCGTCGCGCGTATTCTCACCGACGGCGATCACAAAACGCCGACAATTTTCCTCGCCGATGACTATGATATGAAATCACGCCTCGCGTCGATCCGTATCGGAGCGAGGGCATTTTTCGCACGTCCCTTCAGCCCTCTCGAACTGGTCGACGCTTTGGACCTCCTCACCGAGCCCCAGGAGGAAGATCCATTTCGGGTTCTCATCGTCGACGACGACGAACGTATTTCCGAATTCTATATGGCCGCCTTGGAGCACGCCGGTATGCAGGCGATGGCGCTGAGCAACCCGATGAAGGTTTTGGATGCCCTTTCCGACTTCCGCCCCGAATTGGTGCTCATGGATCAATACATGCCCGAAATCGAAGGTTGGGAATTGGGCGCTGTCATCCGCCAAGAAGACGCATTCCTATCCATACCGATAGTATTCTTATCGGCGGAAAGCGATCCCGACAAGCAACTGGAATTGATGAAAATTGGAGCGGACGAGTTCATCACCAAACCAATCAGTCCGGAACGCCTTTTCGCTGCCGTGCGCATTCGCGCCGAACGCTTCCGCCGATTGCGCTCGATGATGCTGCGGGACAGCCTGACAGGGCTATTGAACCACACCACGACGAAAGAACAACTCAGGATCGAGCTATCGCGAATGCGGCGCGGAAAGATGTCGTTGGCTTTTGCATTGATCGACCTGGATAACTTCAAATCAGTCAACGATACCTATGGGCACCCGATCGGCGACCAAGTCTTGAAGACCATGTCTAATTTGCTGAAGCAGCGTCTGCGTATGACCGATCTTATCGGCCGATACGGAGGTGAGGAATTCGCCGTGGCCTTGCCCGATGTATCACCTTCGAACGCGATGCTGGTACTCGACAAAGTCAGAGAAACCTTCGCCGATATCAAACAAATGTACAACGGCGGCGAATTTTCCGTCTCCTTGAGCTGTGGTGTCGCGATGTTCCCAGATTTCGATGATCTTTCCGCGCTAACTGAAGCCGCAGATCAGGCGCTTTACAAAGCCAAGACGAAGGGCCGCAATCGCGTCGTTATGGCGGTCCCACCCTCTGCGTCTGAATCGGCGAAAAGCAGCTAGCGGGCAAGTTCCGGCGTCTTCTTCTCGTTGGCGCCATCTTTCTTACGTTTGCCGCCCTTGTTCGGCGACGCTTCAAAAAGGAACGTCAACGCATCGTCCTTCTCGTCAATCGTGACACTGCCACCCTTCTCCAACTTACCGAATAGCAGTTCTTCCGAAAGCGGCTGCTTAATTTTCTCTTGTATCAAGCGACCGAGCGGACGTGCACCGAAATTCTGATCGTAGCCATTCTTTGCAAGCCAATCATGCGCCGCTTCCGACAAGGAAATGGTCACGTGGCGATCCGCGAGCTGCTCTTCCAATTGCATGATGAACTTGTCGACGACACGGCCGACCACAGCGGAAGTCAACTTCGCAAAGCCGATGATAGAGTCGAGGCGATTACGAAATTCCGGCGTGAACAAACGGTTGATCGCATCTTCGTCCTCGCCAGTCCGCTCGTTCCGCGCGAAACCGATCGCCGCCTTCGCCAAATCCGCCGCACCCGCGTTCGTCGTCATGATTAGAATCACGTTGCGGAAATCGACCGACTTGCCATTGTGATCGGTCAGCTTGCCGTAGTCCATAATCTGCAGAAGGATGTTAAAGACATCCGGATGCGCTTTTTCGATCTCGTCCAAAAGCAAAACCATATGTGGATTTTGATCGACCGCGTCCGTCAGCATGCCGCCTTGATCAAAACCAACATATCCTGGAGGCGCGCCAATCAAGCGGGAAACGCTGTGGCGCTCCATATATTCCGACATGTCGAAGCGGACGAGCTCAATCCCCAGCGTATTAGCCAATTGACGCGCCACCTCGGTCTTGCCGACACCGGTTGGGCCCGAGAATAGATAACTGCCGATCGGTTTTTCCGGCTCGCGTAAACCGGCTCGAGCTAATTTGATAGCGCTTGAGAGCGAATCGATTGCCTTGTCCTGTCCGAACACCACCATCTTCAAATCACGCTCAAGCGTGGACAACGCCAGTTTGTCATCCTTCGAGACTTGCTTCGGTGGGATCCGTGCCATTTTCGAGATCACATTTTCCACATCCCGAACGCCGAGCGTCTTTTTGCGTTTGGACGGCGACACCAGCATTTGCGAGGCGCCTACTTCATCAATGACGTCGATGGCTTTATCCGGCAATTTGCGGTCGCCAATGTAACGGTTCGACAATTCCACCGCCGCCCGCAGAGCTTCTGCCGTGTAGCGAACCTTGTGATGCTCTTCGTAGTAAGGCTTAAGGCCGCGCAAAATCTTAACCGCATCCTCGACCGACGGTTCGCTGACGTCGATCTTCTGGAAGCGCCGCACCAGGGCCCGGTCTTTCTCGAAATGATTCCGGTATTCCTTGTAGGTCGTCGATCCAATACAGCGCAATGCACCGCTTTGTAGGGCCGGCTTTAACAGATTAGACGCGTCCATTGCGCCACCTGAGGTTGCGCCGGCACCTATCACTGTATGGATTTCATCGATAAACAAGACCGCGCCCTCCAGGGCTTCGATCTCAGTGATGACAGCTTTCAGCCGTTCCTCGAAATCACCTCGATAGCGTGTGCCCGCCAGCAGTGCTCCCATATCCAACGAGTAGATCGTCACTTCGTGTAGGACTTCCGGCACCTCAGAGTTGGTGATACGGCGCGCCAACCCTTCTGCTATCGCGGTTTTTCCAACGCCGGGATCACCAACATAGAGCGGATTGTTCTTGGTTCGC
>CAJWTF010000124.1 GCA_913046825.1 uncultured Rickettsiales bacterium
GCTGAGCAGTCCCCATGCAACCGTATTGCTTACGCCAACGATAAAAGGTCTGTTCCGTGATCCGAACTTCCCTGATCGCATCTATACGCGCCATTCCTTGACCGACAAGAACCTCAACCTGTCGCTGCTTCGTGACAATCTCTTCCGGTTTGTGGCGATTGTTCGCCATCTTTAATCCTCCGTTTCCTCATATTAACGGTGGACCTATTCAGGAGGGGAGGATCAGCCGTTCGATTCCAATTCTCGGAACGGATCGGCTTGCGCCACGGCGACTTCGGGGTGTCTCAAAAAGGTGACCGGAAATCTGAACTCAGCGGCGATATCCGCATAGGCGCGGATCCAAATCCCGGCTTTTAGAGGTCCGGTGGCCCGCTCGCAATCCACGGTGACGACGATGGGGATTTCGCTCATGTATTCGCCTTCAGGGTGTTCCGGGGTCGGGCCCCTACTTTAAGCCGGTGGCAGACAATTCGATAGTCTTTCTCTTGGCCGGTTCGCGGCCGTCTGCCGTCTTTCTCCTTTCAACACCGATCAACTAGCGCTTGTTACGCTCTTGATAGCCCCGCGGTGGCCAGACGATGAGCGCGATGAGCGGGTAGGCTAGCAACGTAGTCCACAGGAAGAGGTTGAATGAATTTATGTAGCCGACGGCCGTTGCCTGGCGTGCGACCTCGCCCGCAACATTGGCCAGACCGGTGGTCGTATCGATATTCCAAGCTTCCGGTAGATCGGCCATGCGCCAGCGCTCGCTGAAGGGATTAATCCGCTGTACCAGCTCGCTATAAGAAATTTTCTGCGTGTGGAAAACGACAATGAAACTTGCCGATATGTAAAAGCTGGAGCCGATGCTGCGGACAAAATGAAACAGGGCCATGCCCTCCGCTGATCGACGCGGGTCAAAATTCGAGAATGTCACCAAGGTCATCGGGACCCATAGGCACCCGACACCGAACCCCTGCATGATCATCATCCAGGTCAAGTCCGGCAGGGGGGCGTTCATATCGAGCTCTATCATCGCCAAGCCCGCGATGGTGTGCGTTCCAAAACCGATCAGAAACAAGGGTCGCGGGTCCCAGCGGTGCGCGAATGCAATCATGAGGATTTGGGCCAACATTGTACCGAGACTGCGTGAAGCGATTAGCAAGCCGGACGTGAACTCAGGCACGTCCCGCAGCTGCTGAATCATGGCCGGGATTAACACCATGGGGGTAACGAACAGCATACCGAACACGGTCGCGATACCTATGCCCAGAACAAAATTCCGTTCGAGCAACAGCCGCGGGTCGATGAACGGGCGCTCGCTTGTCAGGCTGTGCACCAAGAAGATCCAGCCAAACACTATCGCCCCGCACAATTCAATGATGATCTCCATCGAGTCGAACCAGTCTTCACGCTCGCCCCGGTCCAACATGAGCTGCACGCAGCCGACGGCGATAGCGAGGCTAACGAACCCAGTCCAATCGAGCTTCGCCCGTTCCTGACGCGGTGGGTCGGGCTTGATGAAGGCGAGGACACCTATGAGGGCGACGACGGCAAGCGGCAGTAGAATGAAGAAAACCCAGCGCCAAGAAATCTCTTCGCTGACATAACCGCCGACCAGTGGTGCCAGCGTCGGCGCGACGCCGACGCCCATACTGTATATCGCAGTGGCCATGCCGCGCTTCTCGCCGGTGAATTCGTCGATCACGATCGATTGCGAGATTGGCGTCAACGGCGAGCCGAAAGCCGACTGCACCACGCGCCAAATGATGAGCTCGGTGAGCGAGGTCGAGAGCCCACACATAAGTGTGGCAACGCCGAAGCCAACGGTGCCCCATATCATGCAACGGCGACGGCCGAACCCATTGGAGAACCATCCGGCCAGCGGAATCGTGACAGCTGTTGCGATTAGATTGGCGGTGACGATCCAGGCTACCTGGTCGGGACTTGCGGATAGCGCCCCCTGAATTTGCGGCAGCGATACGTTGGCGATTGTAATCGTCGTCGCATAGAGAGTCGTGACCAACGTGCAAGTGATGAGTAGCAGCACTTTGTATCAACTTTGAACGTGGTCATGGAACATTCGAAAACTATGGCTCTTTTAAACGGCTCGGAACAGTAACGTTGCTGTCGCCATTCCATTGGGTATTTACCGCAGCGTACAGGCTCTTGCCGCAGTAAGGCTGTGCCTTCCCTGACTTGCGATCATTAGGGCCTCTCCTACCTTAGTTGGGAACGTAATGAGGGAATAAAATCCATGAGATTCGAAGGCAAGACGGCGGTAATTACCGCGGCCGGTGCGGGTATCGGTCGGGCGACTGCGGATATTCTGATCAATGAGGGGGCGACGGTCGTCGCGATCGAGATCGACCAAGGGCGGCTCGACAAGATGACGGCTGAGCTGACGAATGCTCCCGGGTCGGTGGATGGCCATTGCATCAATGCGATGGACGAGGCTCAGGTACGCACCCTGATCGCGGATGTCGAAGCCAAATACGGTGGTATCGACCTGTTGGTGAACGCGGTCGGCGGCAGCACCATCGTCGAGAACCCGAGCGTTCCCATCGACGAGATGAGCTTCGGTGACTGGCAAAAGCTGATCGATTTCAATCTCAACGCCACGTTTTTATTCAGCAATGCGGTCATTCCCATCATGAAAAAGGCGGGAAGCGGAAAGATCGTCAACCTGGCGTCCATTGCCGGGCGGGGTCTTAGCGCCAAGAGCAGTTCCGCCTACGCGGCGGCGAAGGGTGGCATCATCGCCTTGACCCGCAAGCTGTCACTCGAACTTGGGCCTGACGGTGTCAACGTGAATGCGATCGCGCCAAGCCTCACGCTGACAGAGCGCTTGATGCCCCATTGGGAGAAGCGCAGCGCCGAAAACCAGGCTGCGGAAATCGAAGCCGTGCCGCTGAAGAGGATCGCTACGGCGCGCGATCAGGCAGGCGTTATCGCGTTTCTGCTGTCGAGTGACGCGGATTTCATCACCGGACTGACCATTGATGTCTCGGGAGGTCTTTCATGAACGATCGCAACAACACCATCGGCTTTATCGGCATGGGGATGATGGGTGGCGGAATGGCGGCCAATCTGCTGAAAGCCGACTTCGATATGGTCGCCTACGATATCGACCCCGCGAAGAACGAACGCTTTGCCGGTCTCGGCGCCAGAATCGCAAATGGTCCGGCGGGCGTGGCGCAGGGTGCCTCGACTGTCATCTGCATCGTCGAGACTTCGGAGCAGATCCGCAACGTGGTGCTGGGGGACGGCGGTATCTTGGAGGGTGCGCAGGCGGGCGACACCTTCGTGTGCAGCGCCACGGTCGACCCGATCATGGTGAAGGAACTGCACGATATCTTGGCGGAGAAGGGCATCCGGATGCTCGACGCGCCGGTCAGTGGAGGAGTGCCGCGCGCGGTATCCGGCGAGCTGTCGGTGATCGTCGGCGGCGACGCGTCAGTCGTTGAGGCCTGTCGGCCTTATTTCGAGGCGATCTCGGCGAATGTCTTCCATATGGGCGAGATCGGGCATGGGCTGGCCATGAAGCTTTGTAACAACATGATCACTCAAGTGACCAAGGTGGTAATCGCTGAGGCAATGGCACTTGGCGCCAAGGCGGGGCTCGATCCGCAGCAGATGGTCGACGTCATTGGCGTGAGTACGGGAAATTCGAACAGCTTTCAGACAGCCGCGCCGCGCTATCTCAGCGGTGATTTCTCGCCCGGCGGCACCATCGATATCTCCTACAAGGATCAGGAGCTAGAGACAGCGTTCGCGAAGGCGCTCGGCGTGCCGATGTTCATGGCCGCGGCTTCGCAGCAGATCTACCAGATGGCTCGGGCGGCGGGGCTGAACAAGAATGATGGTAGTGCACTGATAACACTGTATGAGGAAATGGTCGGCGTAAAATTGGGTCCGCGAGACGGATAATTATGTCCCCGGCCGTTTAAATTTCTTGCGTACACGCGCGACTTCCGCGCCCGTAATGCAGCCCTCCATGTGGTCGTTGATCAGACCCATGGCCTGCATGAAGGCGAAGACGGTTGTGGGGCCGACAAACTTCCAACCGCGTTTCTTGAGATCTTTTGATATGGCGATAGATTCGGGCGAAGTCGTGATTGTCTGCGGCGCGGGGACGGTCGCTGGGTCTGGCTCAAAACTCCAGAAATAGGCGGCGATCGAGCCTTCGGAGGCAATCATCTCTTGGGCGCGTTTGGCGTTGTTGATTGTGGCTTCGATCTTGCCACGATGGCGGATGATCGAGGCGTCTTGGAGAAGGCGCTCCACGTCCTTCTCCGTGAATTTGGCGACGCGGTCGTAGTCGAAGCCATGGAAAACGCGGCGGAAGTCCTCACGCTTGGTCAGGATGGTCCGCCAGCTCAAGCCGGATTG
This sequence comes from uncultured Rickettsiales bacterium, assembly GCA_913046825.1. The sequence goes on from CAJWTF010000124.1 coordinate 4,372, forward strand.
AAATCCCTCGAGGCAGATTTTCTCAAACAGACGTTGGTCGTGCGTGACGGGGAAGCCCCATTCGGTATCGTGATAGCGGACGTATTCCGGCGTGACGATGCACCAGCTGCAGCGTGGTTGGCCGTCCGGGCCGGGGGTTGTTTCAGGCATTGAGCGGGCTCCGTTGAATTTCGGCGACAGTATATGGAATTTGGACACGACGAGCGAGGTGGCTTCTCGTGCTTGGATGACATGCCGCCGGATTGTGGCACTATTGCCTTCTTCACATCTGCTATAAATTCCTGGTAACGTCCCGTGCTTGGGGCTTCGACGGGACATTCGGGAGAGAGTGCGATGCATGATACGGTCATACGCGGCGGAACCATTGTCGACGGCAACGGCGAAGCGCCCTATACGGGCGATATCGCGATCGAGGGCGAAAAGATTGTCGAGGTCGGCGGCAAAGCTGGGCCGGGCACACGCGAGATCGATGCGGATGGTCTGCTGGTTGCACCTGGTTGGGTTGATGTGCACACCCATTACGATGGGCAGGCGACTTGGGACCCGATCTTGGCGCCGTCCTCCTGGCATGGGGTCACCACGACGGTGTTCGGGAATTGCGGTGTCGGCTTTGCACCAGTGAAGCCGGAGCATCATCGCGAGCTGATCGACCTGATGGAGGCGATAGAGGAAATCCCGGGCACCGCGCTTGAGGAAGGTGTCACCTACGATTGGGAGAGTTTCCCCGAATTCCTCGATGCCTTGGCGCGCCAGCCGCGCACCATCGATGTCGGCGCTCAACTCGGCCATCTGCCGCTCCGTGTTTATGTGATGGGAGAGCGGGCGATCAATCTGGAGCCAGCAACGTCGGAGGATATTGCTGCGATGAAGGCGCTGACCGTGGAAGCGCTCGCCGCCGGGGCGTTCGGCTTCACGACCTCGCTCACCAATTCGCACAAGACTCTGTCGGGTGGCTTCGTGCCGAGCCGCTATTCCGAGGTCGACGAGATGATGGGTATCGGCTCCGCTTTAGCCGGATTTGATCACGGAGCTTTTGGCATAAACACCGAGTTCGAGAATGAGGAGGCCGAGATGGCTTGGCTCACGGATCTGGCGCGGCAGACGGGACGCCCGGTCTGGTTCCTAATCACCCAGAACATCAGTGACCCGACGCGCTGGCAACGCCTGATATCTGGTATTCATAAGGCCCGGGCAGCGGGGGCGCCGCTCTCCGGGCAGGTGGCCTGCCGTCCGGTTGGTGTGCTGCTCGGCGTCGGTGCGACACTCACACCGTTCTCCGCTAACGCGGCCTTTCAAGAGCTCCGATCGTTGTCGGCGGAAGATCGCCTTTCGCGGATGCGTGATCCTGCCGTGCGGGAGCGTATTTTAAAGGCGGAAATGTCCGAGGCAGCGATGGACCGTCTATCACCATCCCGCGTACGCGCCATTACGCGCTGGGACCGGATGTACACCTTCGGCCCAGATGCGGATTACGAACCTTCCGAGGAGCGGTGCGTGGTCAACATTGCAGCCAAGAGCAACCGCACCGTGGAGGAAGTCGCGTACGATTACATCATCGAAGGCCTCGACCGGTTCCTGTATTGCCCGGTTACGAACTATGTCGCGGGCGATTTGTCCGACGTTCGGGAAATGCTGCTCGACCCGGCGACCCTGTCAGGGTTGAGCGACGGCGGGGCGCATTGCGGCTCGGTCGTCGACGCCAGCATGCCGACATATCTGCTGACCCACTGGGCGCGCGATCGTTCACGCGGGCCGGGCCTGCCGCTGGAGACGGTGGTAAAGGGACAAACCGCGGAGACTGCCGATTTTTACGGATTTAAGGATCGAGGCCGCCTCGCGCCGGGGCTGCGGGCCGACGTCAACGTGATCGACCACGCGGGGCTACGTATCCATCCGCCGCATCTGGTGAATGATCTGCCGGCGGGCGGGAAGCGGTTGGTTCAGGGTGTTGACGGTTATGCTGCCACCATGGTCGCTGGCGAGACGGTCTTTGAGCGCGGCGAACATACGGGCGCGTTGCCAGGAAAATTGGTGCGGGCTGGGCGATAATACGCAGTATACGGCCAATTCTACGTCATTCTGCGGCAAGAAACTATAGCCTGAGTTTCTGATTGCTCCAGATACTTCGATGATTAGTCTCAGGCTATAATTTCGGATTGCGATTGCGTCTAGAATGACGGTTTGGGGAGCTACCCCGGCACCCAAGTTCGGTTAAAGTGAGGCGTTTCATACCCGTCTATTTCCATGAAACGCGCGCTATCGCCCGCATCAAGCGCTGTTGCCCGCGCGTTGAGAGCCTCAGGGCTGGTGTCAGGCCAATCTCCCGTTTCCAACCGCGCCAGCATTGTTTCTATCGCGACGGCGCTTTCGGCAGTGGCGAAATTGCAGTGTCCGGTGGAGCGCACGAGTGCGGTACGCACCAGCTCTCCGCAGCCGTTGGCTCGGACGGCGTCGATATAGCCCAACATCAGCGTGTAGGGGATTTGGTAATCGCCGACCATATGGAGCCGCATCACTGGGATTTTCGGTTGGCCTATTGTGTTGCGCCCAGGAGCGGCCCAGAAATCGAGCGCATGGGAGGAAGCTGCAATTCGCGGGGTCTTCGCCAGTCGTTCCAGATCGCCAGCTAGGTCCCCGTCCGCCTTGTTGTAAAGTGTCTCGACCGCGTGCCGTAGCGCTGGATTGGCGTTCTCAAGAAATGCACCGTAATCGACATCTGTGTTCCATGAGAGCTGTTCGCCCTGGGCTGCATTCTCGAACATGACTCGAGCCTCTCCGCCGGGGCTTTGCGCTAGACGCAGGGCAGAGTGGTACATAGCCTCTTGTAGGGCCTCCACATCGTCCAGAGCAGGCTGCGGCGTGTCGTCCGCGACCCACGCCCCCCATTGGCCAAGCGCGAAGGCGAGGGCGATGCGTGCCCGGCCAAGCCCGTCCGAATGCGCCGCCGTGAAGGCTTTGCACCAAGCGTCCGGTATTTTGCCTTCCATGCCATGACCGGTCGGGTGAGCGCTGCCGTCGTTCGGTAATTCTGCGATCACCAAGTCCCCGGCGCGGCCGAGACCGGCGCCGACGTAGTATTCCGTCAGCAGCACCTTGAGCACGAACCATCCATCGAGAAAGGTATTCATCAGCCAGACCGGTACATGGGCGGCGAGGGCGACAACGCCGTCAACCCGCTCTGGGAAATTCTCCGAGATCGCGAGCGCCAAATGCCCGCCACCTGAGCAACCGTACTGTAGGACACGTTTGGGAGTGTTGTAGGTGGCTTCGAACAGATCCAGCAGGCGGTCGTGATTAGTGATCTCACGCGCTGGGTCGTATTGCCATTGGCGCAAGCGATGACGCGCCGTTCCGGCAATGGCGTAGCCTCGCGCAGCCATGTCACAGAACCGGTCTACCCTCTCCGGATTGACGAGCCCGCTCGCGAAATCGAGATCGCGGATCAGTAATCCGTTCCACTTTTCCGGCACGCGGATGACATATTCGGTGCCGTCGGGGAGTTGCCCGGTCTTTTCGCGAAAGACGGGCCAGGCGGCGTCAGGAGCAGTCATAGGGAATCCGCAATTCGTTAGTAGGAGTGAAGTTTACTCACGTTTATTCATACCGTCATTCCGTGATGCGAAGCGAACCCGGAATTATTGCCTGAGAATGACGTTGATCTGGATCTACCTTTTGCAGGCTCAGGCAGTAATTCCGGATCGATACCGCGTCCGGGATGACGAGCAGGTTATTTCGGCGGATGGGCGGCGATTACTTTTTCATCCAGCTCACTGCCCCAGCCTGGCCCTGTCGGCACCTGTAACACGCCGTTTTCGATGACCGGCGGGTTGGTGACGATCTCGTCCTTCCAGGGGACATCGTCGATGTCGATTTCCATGATCCGGAAATTCGGGATGGCGGCACAGAAATGCGCGCTCATTAGGGTTGAGATGTGGCCATAGAAGTTATGCGGTGCGCAATTGATCTCGTGCGCTTCGCACATCGCGGCGATCTTCAGCGACGTCCAAATCCCGTTCCATGGCACATCGACGATGGCGACATCCATCGAGTAGTTGTCGAGGAACGGCTTAAAGCCTCGCAACCCGAAGAGGGATTCGCAGGAGGCGATGGGTGTTTGCAGGCTGTTGCGGATATGACGGAGCGATTCTGGGTCGTAGAGGTCGATCTCGAACCAGAACAGGCCGAGATCGTCGAGACCGCGGCAAACCTGCAGGTATCCTTCAGTCTTAAAGTTGAAGTTGAGGTCGAGCAGGATGCCCATATACGGGCCGGCACCCTCGCGAAAGGCACCTAATTGCGCCCGCAACCCGTCGATTAGGCTTTTGTCCGCGTTCAGTTCCGGCCATCCGTCCTTACGCCCGAAACCCGGAAAGTGCAGGGGTGGGGTCTCGCCGAAGCGGAATACATTTGTCTTGAGTGCCGCGAATCCGCGCTCCTTCGCTTCCGCTCCTAATTCGATCACGTCGTCCAATCCAGTAAAGACCTTGCGCCCCATCGCCTTGGCGTTGGCTTCGATCATCCGGTAGGTGCCGCAATGCGACCAGTAGAGTGGCAGTTCGGTCCGCACCGCGCCGCCAAGTAGGTCGTAGACCGGCACGCCGAGAGATTTCGCCTTCACGTCAAGCATTGCGTTTTCGATGGCGGCGATGGCCTGTTGGTTCAGACCGCCATGAGCTTGGCGGGTCATGGCGTAGAGTTTCTGGCTGACCCGCTCGTGGCGGCGCGGGTCGTCACCTTCGATGCTTTCCACCAGGGCTTTGATCACTGCGGTGAGGCCCTTGGAGCCGTAACTCTCGTTATATTCTGAGATGCCGGTAAGGCCCTGGTCGGTTTGCAATTTAAGGAACGAGAAATTGCGCCAACCGGCATCACAATGGAGGATTTCGCAGCCCGTGATCTTCATGGTGTCAGCCTTCGCTTGCGGGAGTGAGACAGCAGCATAGGTTTTAAGGTAGGGAACACGGAGAAAACTGCCATGGCCGTAAAAATTCGTCCTCTTTGTGATGCGCTCGGCGCGGAAGTGATCGGTGCCGACTTGACCAATCCCCTCTCAGGGGAAGACGCGAAGGCAGTTGAGGAGGCGTTCTTCGACCATCATCTGTTGTGCTTCCGATCCGACCCGTTGGAGCCAAGCGACTTCGCACGCGTAGCGCGCTATTTCGGCGAACCGCAACTACAGTTGATCCGCACCCAGCGTCATGGGGAAGCGCCAGAGGTTTCTGTCCTGGAGAGCACCTACAAAAGCGCTGACGACAAGCCCGACGACCTGACCCGGGTGCGGTTATCCGGTTGGCATACGGATGATTCCTATTTCGAGACTCCGGCCAAGGCGACGATGTTGCAATCCATCGCGATCCCCGATTCTGGAGGACAGACAAAGTTCTGCAATACGCGCAAGGCGTATGAGGACCTACCGGACGAAAAGAAGGCGCAGATCGATGGGCTGAAGGCCGTTCATGGCTACGATACCGAGCGCGCGCCAGGCCGCCCGAAGAAACGCACTCAGCAGGAGACTGACGAGACGCCGGATGTAATTCATCCTCTTGTCAGGACACACGAAGATACTGGTTATAGGTCTCTGTATTTCAATGCAAATCGAACAGATCGCATTGTTGATTGGGAGCGCAGCAAAAGTGATGCCGTGCTGGACGAAGTTTATGAACAGATCACCAAGCCGAACAATCAATATCACCACGAATGGCGGGTTGGGGACCTTTTGTTGTGGGACAACCGGTGCCTGGTACATTCGGTGAATGTCGACTATCCCGTGGGGCAAAGGCGTCTCCATCAACGTATTCTCTTGAAAGGGTCGCGGCCCGTTTGATTACTTAATATCGTCGCGAATATAGGGATATATCCAGGCCATATCTCTGTCGGGCCCGCTTTCGGCGAAGCTCATGAGCCTTTCATAGGCGGCGTCTATAGTTCCGTTTACGGTATCATCGGATCGCGATCCCTTTACAAACAGCCCCATGTCCTTTTCTATAATTTGCGCCGCTGCTCCGGCGTCACCATGCTTCCCGATTGCGACATAAGCGGGGAAGAGCTGCGCGGTCGAGAAGTTTTGGGCGGAGCTGGCATTCACTAACTCAAGCATGGTGTCTAAGTCGAGGTCGCTTTTCTCGCCGTAGGAAAGCGTTTCCGACGTGATAACCAAGCCGGCGATAAAGAGGGCGTTATTGACGACTTTCATACGCTGTCCTTGGCCCGGCTTAGTGCCAACCCGATAGAGAACGCGGGGATACCCATCGATTAGAGGGTGGGCCCGCTTGATAGCGTCCTCGCTGCCGGACTTCATACTCGCTGATGTCCCGGCATCCGCGCCGGACTTCATGCCGGAGACAGGGCTATCGACATGAGCGATACTGACTGCTTAAAAAATCGCGAATTTTCCGCGGCAGCCTCCGGGCCGATGTTGCACGTATCGACGATTACACTGCCTGCGTGACCGCCTTGGTGATTTCTTCTTTGGCGGTTCGGTTGGCATCAACGGTCGGTAGCGAAAGGGCAATCACCCTGGCGCGCCGCGCGATCTCGGCGTTCGATTGCTCGATTTCAGCGCTTTCGGGGCTCCGATTCGCAGTGCCTGCGATATCGTGGATGATCATCGCATGGCCTTTCTCGGTAATATTGCGTGCCATGGGCCCAACCATTGCGCCAAGTCCGATAAATCCGAATATTGGGTCCGCCATTGAATGCTCCATCGTTTTCATCGCTTCTGGCGGGCTGCCAGATGAGTGCCCGCTGTGCAGTGACAATTTATCGCGTGTACAAATCGCCGAGGAAAGGAGATTACCTAAGCTTGGCCGGTTGAAAATCGAAATTCACGCACAAAATCCGCCATAACGTTAACACGCATGCGCCGGGCCTGATGGGCTTTGGCAGCGGGAGAAATTTAAATGCCAGGCATTCGCCCGGACGTCGATCCCGACGGTCTTCTCGAATATTCAGTTGTCTTCACAGACCGTTCCTTGAATCACATGTCGCAGTCATTTCAAGGCATTATGAGGGATATCTCGGCGACCTTGAAGACGGTCTACAATGCGACCTCGGTGGCGATCGTACCTGGCGGTGGCAGCTACGGCATGGAGGCTGTAGCCAGGCAGTTCGCGACTGAAAAGAAATGCATGGTGCTGCGCAACGGCTGGG
>CAJWTF010000125.1 GCA_913046825.1 uncultured Rickettsiales bacterium
CATTGAGTGCCGGTGCGCTTAAAGTCGTACCTGCGGAGAAACTCGCCCGCGGAGCGTCCAGCGCCACGTTCTTCCGCAATCTTGGCGGTGGGTTCGGCATCACCTTGCTGACTGCGTTTTTAGAGAACCGTGCGCAGTTCCACGGACAGGCCCTGACCGCAACCCAAACATCGGCGAACCAAACGACCTTTGAATTGCTTAGCTCCGTACGAAAATTGCTCAGCGCGTTCGGCATGTCGGAAACGGTGCAGACTACTGGGGCGCTTGATTACCTCTCGAAGGTCATCCGAGCGCAGGCGAGCACGCTCAGCTTTCAAGACACCTTCCTGGTCATCGCCCTGGTCGCTTTGGTAGCCGTCGGCCCAGCCTGGATGATCGGCGCAGCCAGACGGCGGAAACGGTAAGTTCTAAGCCCTGTCGTCGAAGACAAGTCGACACAATATTCAAATACGGACACGGCGCGAAATAGAAGGAGTCTCAGATGAGCTTACCCAATGTGGAACCGTTGCACCCCGACTTTGGGGCCCGCGTAACCGGTATCGATCTACGCGAACCAATATGCACCGATACCGTAGCCAACATTCAACGAGCGATCGACGAATATTCTTTTCTTTGCTTTCCCGATCAACCGCTCGACGACGGTCTCCATCTGGCATTTACGCGACTGCTTGGCGAGCCGGAGCCCAATCACGTGAAACTCGGACAAGACGGTGTGGTCGAGTATTTCGGCACCATTGGAAATGTTCAGGCGGATGGCAGTACCCTTGGGAATTCTCACCAAAAGACACGTTTTCAGACTGGGAACAACTTGTGGCACTCGGATTCGTCATTCCGCGACGTGCCGACTTATGTATCGATCATGTGCGCCTATGAAGTGCCGGACGAGGGTGGGGCAACCGAATTCGTGAGCGAACGCGCGTCTTACAAACGTCTTCCCGAGGATACAAAATCGACGATCGACCCTTTAGTGGCGATCCACGATTATGTCTTCTCGCGCTCCAAAGTCGGACCCGATGCTGTAACGCCGGCGCATGCAGCCTCCTTGCCGCCGGTGCGGCAAAAACTCGTGCTAAAAAATCCGGGTACGGGCGCGAAAAACTTCTTTGCGGGCTCCCACGCCAAGGAGATCGAAGGATGGGATTTCGAGAAAAGCCGCGATTTGCTCGACGATCTGATCGTCCGCGCGACAGCGGCGGAGCATGTCTACTCACACGCTTGGAAGGTTTCCGATTTGGTGATTTGGGACAATCGGTGTTTGCTCCACCGCGGCAGCGGCTACGATGCCGATAAGTACCGCCGCCGCATGCGCCAAACTCGGGTAAAAGGGATGGGTCCGACCATAGACGAAAAATAAATTGAAATAATGTGCGGACATTTACCTTTTGGTCAGGTTTGCGTGTTAGGGGTCTTCAGCTGCAGCAGAAGCAGTAACAAATTGGGCAGGAGCACTAGAATATATCGAACCGTTTAATTGACCGACTTATGGGCGCCGTTCGCAGTTCGAATACGGATTACCATTCGGCTGGCAGCAATGCGAAGCAGAAGGCAGACGAGCGTTTGGTTTAAGAATCATTGAAGGCTGATCTCGAGACCGACGACCACAACGAACACATAGACTAGGGTCAGTCTACTCTTTAACATTTACATCGAGTTTTTCGAGATTTCGCTGCGCGGCATCGGCCGCGGGTGTTCCTTCATAGAGTCTTATGAGTGCCACCCAATCCTGCCGCGCGCCTTCATTGCGACCTTTTAGACGGAAAATAATACCGCGCTCTAGCAGGGCTTCGGGATACTGTGGCGACAATTCTAAAGCCCGCGCGACATCCTGGTAGGCCAAATCCAAGACATCCAAATATCGATATGCACTCGCCCGCAAAACCAGCGCTTCAACCAGATTCCGGTCGACTTCCAAGGCCGTGTTTAAATCGTCAATGGCTTTCCAATATTGCCCACGCTCGGCCAGAACCATCGCCCGATCGACGCGAATTTCTGGCGCGCGCGGATCGAGCTCCAGCGCCGCCGAATGCATAGCAAACGCTACGTCGATTTTGCCGGCCCGATGCCAGGCATGCCCTGACTGCGCCAGTAACTTAGCCCTTACCGCGGGTTCGTCCGGCAGTGTTTGGGCTAGCGTCTCGAAGCGTTCGGCGGCCTCGCGATATTGCCCAAGAGAGAACAATGCCACCGCCGCGCAATGCTTTGCGGCGGCACCGCCACCTGCATCGCCCCACGCGAGCGCTGATTCGAAGCCCTCTGAAGGCGAAACTCGGGCCAACCGCATGCAAGTGGCGTATTCACGGGTAATCCGCAATCCCACCGCCTCTCCGGCCGACGGAGACATTGAGATGGCGATCAATGCGATCAAACCAGCCGCCAGAGCTGGTCGGTGCCACGCTTGTCTCGGCATGAGGGTCTCCCTATAAGTCGCTCGCAGGAACAATAACAAACGCTGGGCCCAAAATGACGAAGCGACCGTCACGGCATCTATTCTGCTTCGGCCTTGGATACTCGGTGGAAAACTTCGCCGCAAGTCTACCGGCGGACGAATGGCGGGTTTCCGGCACCGTGCGCTCTCCCGAAGCGAGAGATCGTTTGAAGGCACGGGGTTGGGACGTCCATATCTTCGAGGGAGAAGCCCCGCTTGCAAACTCAGCAAACCTCCTTAGCGACGCCACTCATATTATTGATTCCGTGCCGCCGGGACCCACCGGCGATTCCGTCCTCCGCCATCACGCGGACGATATCGCCGCTCTCTCCGGCCTCGTTTGGCTCGGCTATCTATCGACAACCGGCGTCTATGGTGACAGGGCGGGCGATTGGGTGGATGAAGAATCGGCGCGCACACCGAGTGGGCCGAGAGGGCAGCGGCGGGTCGATGCCGAAGACGGCTGGTTGAAGTTGTGGCGCGACGAAGCCGTGCCCACCCATCTGTTTCGTCTCGCCGGCATCTATGGTCCCGGCCGCAGCGCCCTCGACACCGTCCGGCAAGGCCGCGCCCGCCGCCTCGTCAAACCGGGGCAGGTTTTTAGCCGAATCCATGTCGACGACATTACCGCTACACTCGCCGCTTCCATCGCCCGCCCCAATCCAGGACAGGCCTACAACCTCTGTGACGAGGAAGCGGCCCCACCGCAGGACGTCATCGCCTATGCTAGCGATCTACTTGGCGTCGATGCGCCGCCCGAGATTTCATTCGACACAGCGGAACTTTCGCCGATGGCGCAGAGCTTTTACCGCGATAACAAACGCGTCTCGAACAGTCGCATAAAGGAAGAGCTCGGGGTACGCCTCGCATGGCCAACCTACCGGGAAGGCCTGCGAGGGCTACTGGAATGAGCCTTTGGCGCACCCTTCTACTTTGCGGTGTTCTGGTGGGCTGCGCGTCTCCGGTTTGGATCGATACCGATCTACCCGTCGATCCCGCCTTATTACCCAACAAGATCGCAATTAGCAGTGGCGATGGCACAATGATTTCCGGATATTTGTATCGCCCACCAACGCAGGAAGCGCGCCCAGCGGTCCTGATGATGCACGGGTGCTCGGGTCTATTAACCAAAAAGTATGGGCGCCTCAAGTTACGCGAGACCGCGTGGCGCGATATCTTCTTGGCAGAAGGTTATGTCGTGTTGCTGCTCGATAGTTTTACCGAACGTGGGCATCGCTCAATCTGCAAGATCTCATTGTCGGACCGCCCCATCGAGCCCAATCGCGAGCGGCCTCACGACGCGTACGGCGCCCTACAATGGCTGCAATCGCAGCCCTTTGTCGCACCGGACAAGGTCGTGTTGGGCGGCTGGTCGAACGGCGCGATGTCAATATTGTGGACTGTCTTCGCGAGCGCGCCACAACGCCCAAAACCCCTCACCCATGATTTTCGCGCCGCTTTTGGTTTCTACCCAGGTTGCATCACCCTTCGCAAACGGCAGCCACGTTTCACGGCGGCCGTGCCTACACTCCTACAATTGGGCGCCTACGATAACTGGACCCTACCCAAACCATGCCGCGAGCTGGTCGAGACGGCGAATGCAACGGGCGGCGCGAAGATGACGGCGGAAAGTTATAAAGGTGCCGTTCACTCTTTTGATCACCCGACATCGAAGCGGCGGACGATTTCAGTCAGTAACGGACGGCGGGTCCGGATTGGAAGCGACCCAATCGCGCGCCGCAAAGCTATCGAGCGGATACGTCTATTTCTGCGAAATGTCTTCACGACATAGCGAGTTTGGACCGCAATACGGCCCATGGCGTCGCCTCTAAACGTTCGACTAGAGCAAACATTCGGTCGAGCACTGGCAACGCGGTGAGAGCCGCAAACCGCCCTGGATCTCGCGCTTCGGGCTGGACGGTCTCCACATCGTGGGTGGCCTCGAATCGTGCCGTGAACTCACCAACACTTCTGTCTTCATTGGGGTGGAGCTCGACGATTAAATCGAACACAGCCAATGCCGGTGACTGGGCCGGATCAAGCAGGTTAAACTCGGCACCCTCGATATCGCAGATTACGAGGGTTTTTTGCCCACAATAGGTGCCGAACCGCGCTGCATCGAATGCGCCTTCCACTGTGATTCTATCGGCGACTCCATTCGCGGAGGCATTGCGGAGTGTCTTCTCCCGCGCTGCCGGATCGATATCCCAGGCGAACACACGGGCAGTCGGTAAAACCCGCGCGAGTCCGACGGCATAATATCCCTCCGCGCATCCAATATTGAGAATCGCGCCATAATCCGTCTCGATTGCCCGGTTCAACGCGAAATGCAGCTCTTGTTCGTAGCACCCGAGTAACTTCGGAACCGTACACCCTTCAGCAATGTCCTTTCCGTAAACCATTCCAGCGAACGGTCCTTCCGCGACCGTCTCTCCCAAAGCAGGAACGATCCGCTGAGTGACCGCAGACAGGCACCGCGCAAAGGAGATTTCAAAGAGAGAGTCAAGTTTTCGCGGTACCGGCAGATCTCCGCGTCCAAGCAATTCGATAGCGGCGCGCAATACATGAAGGTCGCTTTCCTGCGTTGAATTCGCCATATGTCCTAAACCCGCTCGATCACATTTTGCACGGCGGAAATCAATCGGCTCAAATCGCTGTCCCGCGACAGCCGATGTTCCCCATCCTTGATGAAGGAAAGTTCGACATCATCGGAAGCGACGGCGTCGGCGATTTTCAAAGAATGTTCCCACGGCACTGCCTCATCGAGCATGCCATGTATCAAACGTACCGGACCGTGAAAGGGAATCGGGCCCGGCATCAAGAGATTGTTGCGGCCTTCTTCAATGAGAGTTCTGGTGATCGGATAGGGCTCCGGATCGTATTCCGAAGGCCGGTACCACACCCCTTCCTCCTCAATTTGTCGGCGCGCCTCGTCGGTCATGCGCGGCCAGAGTAGCGCTTGTGTGAAGTCGACAGCGGGAGCAATACCGACAATTCCCGCGATCCGCTCCGTCCGCGCCACCGCCAGCAAAAAGGCTATCCATCCGCCCATGGACGAACCAACGACGACTTGCGGACCCGAGGTTACCTCATCCAAAACCGCTACGGCGTCGGATTTCCATTCGCCGATGGTCCCATCTTTGAATTTGCCGGAAGAGGCTCCATGCCCTTGATAGTCGAACCGCGTGAATTGCCGCCCGGCCCCGGTGCACCAGCTTTCCAAGGCAAGCGCCTTGCCCCCGGTCATGTCTGATTTGAACCCCGTGCAAAAGATCACGCCGGGCCTATCGCCCGGCAAATGATGGTAAGCGATTGTCGCGCCGCTGGGGCGTGTTAATATCGAGGAATTAGCGGGCAAACTTCCACAGCCGAATTAGAGTATGAGCACGGATCCAGATCGTATCACGTCGCCCGCATGGGAGACCACAAGAGAACCGACTATCTTGCAGGTTCTGCCAGCCCTGGAGACCGGCGGCGTCGAGCGTGGGACAATCGATATCGCCGGCGCCATCAAGGCCGCGGGATGGCGGCCGCTCGTCGCTTCCTCCGGAGGATCGATGGTGCATGAGTTGGAGCGCACCGGCGCCAGGCACATCGAACTGCCATTGCATTCCAAGAATCCATATGTCATGCGCCTCAACATTGCCCGCTTAAAGGAATTGATCGCCGCCGAGGGAGTCGACCTGCTCCACGCGCGCAGCCGCGCTCCGGCGCACAGCGCCATTGCCGCGGCTCGCCAGTCGAACATTCGTTTCGTCACCACGTTTCACGCCACCTATAACTTCTCGACACCGCCAAAACGCTGGTACAACAGCGTCATGGCCAAGGGCGAGCGGGTGATCGCGATCTCCAACGCGCTCAAAGAGCACATCACCGGCCACTACGACGTCAACCCCGCCCGAATAAAAGTGATCCACCGGGGTATAGATCTAGAGCGCTTTGATCCGCTGAAAGTCAGCGCCGAAAGGGTTATCCAATTGTCGCGGCAATGGCGGCTTCCCGACGGCGTGCCGGTCGTCCTATTACCGGGACGGCTCACGGGATGGAAAGGCCAAAGCATTCTGATCGAGGCTCTGGCGCAGCTCGGTCATAAGCAAATCCGCTGCCTTCTTGTCGGTAGCGACCAGGGCAGGACCGGATATCGCCGCTACCTTGAAGATTTGTCGCGACGGCTCGACGTCGAAAGCGTCATCCACATCGTCGGCGATTGTCTCGATATGCCCGCCGCCTATATGCTGGCGGATGTGGTTGTCTCCGCCTCGACCGACCCGGAGGGCTTCGGCCGAGTGATGGTTGAAGCGCAAGCTATGGGCCGACCGATCATCGCCTCGGATCATGGAGCCAGCCGCGAAATCGTCCGCCACGGCACTACCGGCTGGCTCTTTCCGCCGGGCGACATGCGCATGCTTTCTGAGCGAATCGCACATGTCATCCGGTTAGACGAGGAACACCGTCACCGAATCGCGGACGAGGCGATCCGCAACGCCCAGGAGAATTTTAGCAAGGACAAGATGTGTTCTGAAACCTTGGGCGTATACCGGGAAATCCTCAACGAGCGCGTTGCCGCCGCCGGAGGCGTTTCGGAGAACGTCGCCGCGTGAACGAAGAGCGTACCGTTTTAGTCATTAAGTTCGGCGCGCTAGGAGATTTCATCCAAGCGCTGGGACCGTTCGCGGCGATCCGACACCATAATGCGGCGAACCGCATTGTTCTGCTGACGACCTCGCCCTTCGTGCAGATCGCCGAGGCATCCGGCTGTTTCGACGAGGTTCATAGCGGTGGGCGACCCGAATGGTGGCAGTTCAGCAAAACCCGCGCCCTGCGAAACTGGATGCGGAGCCTTGATCCGCAGCGTGTTTACGATTTGCAGACCTCCGGTCGGTCAAGCCGATATCTCAAACTATTCCGTCGTCCGAGGCCCGAATGGTCGGGTATCGCAAACGGATGTTCACACCCACACGCCAATCCCGCGCGTGACTACATGCACACAATCGAGCGCCAGGCTGAGCAATTGTCCGTAGCGGGGATCGAAAATATTCCAACACCCAATCTTGATTGGCTCGATACCGATACCAGTCGGATCACCGTGCCGGACCGATTCATTCTGATAGCACCCGGCGGGGCGGCGCATCGCCCGGACAAGCGCTGGCCGCACTATGCGGATTTAGCGCGGAGTCTGATCGAACAAGACCTTACCCCGGTACTTCTCGGCACGGAGGCGGAACGTGATGTCACTGCCGCTATTCACGCCGCTTGTCCTGGTGCAATCGATCTGACCAGCGGGACCAATTTGATGGAAATTGCCGGATTGGCGCGGTGCGCGGCAGGGGCGGTCGGCAATGATACCGGCCCCATGCATTTGATCGCGGCGACCGGTTGCCCGTCCTTGGTATTGTATTCATCGGCCTCCGACCCGGCGCTTTGCGCGCAACGCGGGCCGGATGTGAGGATTTTACAGAAACCAAACTTGGCGGATGTCGGCGTCGAAGAGGTTGAAGCCCAACTAACCTTGCGTTAAACACGGGCGCTCTTCGCAATTGCGAAGAGTTTGAGGGATATGAATATGGTAGCGATCACACTTCCAGACGGCAGCGTCCGCAATTTCGACAGGCCGGTCACCGGCGCGGGCTTGGCGGCCGACATCGGCCCCGGACTTGCGAAGGCGGCGCTCGCCGTCAAAGTCGACGGCGATTTGCGCGATCTATCGCGGACCATCGAAGCGGATGCGCGTGTCGAAATCATCACCCGCGATCATGCGGACGCATTGGACTTATTGCGCCACGACGCCGCGCATATCTTCGCCGAAGCCGTGCAGGAATTATTTCCGGACACACAAATTACCTTCGGCCCATCGACTGAGGACGGCTTTTATTACGACTTCCATCGTGAAGAGCCGTTCACGCCGGACGACTTCGAGGTCATGGAAAAACGGATGCAGACAATCGTCGACCGCGACGAGAAAATCATCCGGGAAATCTGGGACCGCGACGCGGCGATCAAACATTTCAGCGACGCCGGCGAATCCTTCAAGGCGGAACATATCGGCACCATCGATGCCTCCGCGGATATTTCAATCTACCGACAGGGCGACTGGCTCGACCTCTGTACCGGGCCGCATCTGCCATCGACAGGAAAACTCGGTAAGGCATTCAAGCTGCTGAAACTCGCTGGCGCTTATTGGCGCGGTGACGCCAAAAACCCACAACTACAGCGAATTTACGGCACCTGTTGGCGCAGCGAGAAAGAATTGAAGGCTTATCTCCATCGCCTGGAAGAAGCCGAAAAACGCGATCACCGACTCCTTGGCCGGGAAATGGACATGTTCCATATCCAGGAAGAAGCGGTCGGCAGTGTCTTCTGGCACCCGAAGGGCTGGACCATGTATCGCACGGTGGAGACATATATGCGGAACCGCTTAGAAGCCGCCAAATATATCGAGGTTAAAACCCCGCAACTGATCGACCGTGCCCTTTGGGAACGCTCGGGTCACTGGGAGAAATTCCGCGAGAATATGTTCACGGCGGAAGATGAAGGCGATAAGGTATTGGCCCTCAAGCCGATGAACTGTCCCGGCCATGTACAAATATTTAAGCAGGGGACCAAGAGCTATCGTGACCTGCCACTGCGCATGGCAGAATTCGGTTCCTGCCACCGCAACGAGCCGTCCGGCGCATTGCACGGGTTGATGCGGGTGCGGGCCTTCACCCAAGACGACGCGCACATCTTCTGCACGGAAGAGCAGATTGAGGACGAAACCAAGGAATTCATTGACCTGCTTTCCTCCATCTATCGAGATTTCGGGTTCGAGGAATTCGTCATAAAATTTTCCGATCGCCCGGAAGTCCGCGCGGGCGAGGATTCGGTTTGGGATCAAGCCGAGAGTGCGTTGTTGGATGCGACCAAAGCCGCGGGCGTCGATATGGAGATGAATCCGGGCGAGGGAGCATTCTATGGCCCGAAACTGGAGTTTGTGCTGCGCGACGCCATCGGCCGGGATTGGCAATGCGGCACCTTGCAGGTCGATTTCGTGCTGCCGGAACGCCTCGACGCCAACTATGTCGGCGAGGATGGTGAAAAGCATCGCCCGGTTATGCTGCACCGCGCGATACTCGGATCGTTCGAGCGGTTCCTCGGCGTACTGATCGAACACTACGCCGGGCGGATGCCGCTGTGGCTGGCGCCGCAACAGGCGGTCGTTGCGACCATTACCAGCGACGCTGACGACTACGCCGCGGACGTGCTCAACGCATGCCGGACCGCCGGACTTCGGGTCGAAGCCGATGTTCGAAACGAAAAAATTAACTACAAGGTCCGCGAACACAGTCTGGCCAAGGTCCCAGTGATCATGGTCATCGGTAAACGCGAGGCGGAAGAACGGACGGTCGCACTTAGACGGCTAGGCGGAAAGAATCAAGAAATCCTTGCGCTGGATGATGCGATTCATACACTCTTACAGGAAGCGGCGAGTCCGGCCATCTAAATTGGAGACCGGCAGGCATCAGGGAGCCTAGACCGCTACGCCAAGGTTCATAAGGAAGAGGAGGCGTCGATCGCCAGAAGACCTGTAAACGCACCGCCAGAGAAAAAGGGTCCGCGCGTTAACGAAGATATCGATTTAGCGAAGGTTCGCCTAATTGATGAGCATGGGGAAAATCACGGGGTAGTGACGATCGGTGACGCTCTGACGCTTGCGCGAGATGCCGGTCTCGATTTATTGGAGCTATCGCCGAACGCCAATCCACCAGTTTGTAAGATTCTCGATCACGGCAAGTTCAAATACGAAGAGCAAAAACGAAAGAACGAAGCCCGCAAAAAGCAGAAGACGATCGAGGTCAAGGAAATCAAATTCCGTCCAAATATCGATGATCACGACTACGGCGTGAAGATGCGCTCGATGTTCAAGTTCCTGGAAGAAGGCGACAAGGTGAAAGTGACGCTGCGCTTCCGCGGCCGCGAATTGCGCCATCAAGAGCTGGGAACCGCCATCCTCGAACGGGTAAAAAGCGATACGCTCGAACTCGCTAAGGTCGAACAGTTCCCATCGATGGAAGGTCGGCAAATGGTCATGGTGCTAGCGCCGCGCTGACGCCGGATTCCGCACCGTTATAATGTTTTGTCACGCCTCGACGCAGCCAATTTGCTACCCTCGTCAAGGCAATCATGAACGACCATGCTAATATTCTTGGCTCAAATTTCGGACACGGCGGTGCCGCCGCTGTTTATGCCCTGCGCGAAAGACTTTACCGGCCGAAGGCAAGAGCGAGGCAGGACGGCCCGCCCTCGGCCATCGTTCAATCCTGGCGAATGTCCGCTCGGCGGAGAATTGGCTGCAGGTAAATCGGGTCAATGGACGTGTGCCTCGGCCCCCTTAGCCCCGCTCGTCTTGGCGGAGACGGCGGAAGACAGGTTCACCGGCTGCCCGATGCCGTCACCCTATATGCTGTTCACCGCCGAAATGCGGGGAGACAAGCTTCCCGCAATCACCCCTGTAGACGGCTCGTCGCGTATTCAGACCGTCGACGAGAGCTGCGGCGGCGTGCGACGAATCCTCGAAGCATGAGACCGTGAAACCACCATCCCGGTCCTTATAAATACCTCCTTCAACGGCCCGGGCGAACCCATTGTCGATACCCCGGCGGAAGCAATCGCCTTTCTGATGAATTCGGAGATCGACATGGTCTATATCGAAGGCCGCCGCATTACCCGCGCCTAGTTCTATTTCTTAAGACCGCTCAAAGTCTCATTGATATATCGCTTCGATTCGCCGATCTTCACGGCCTCAGCAATGGTGTCGATGCCTTGCAAGATGCCATCTTGCAGCGACATGCGCTCCCAGTCCCGCATCAGCGCCTTTTGGGTGCGAATACCGACCGCACCATTCGAGAGGATTGTCTCGACTAGCTCGTCGACATCGGCGTCCAACTCTCCTTCCGTCGACCGTTTTTCGATCAGTCCCCAACGTTCCGCCAATTCCGCGTCGAGTAGGTCGCCTCGATAAACCA
>CAJWTF010000126.1 GCA_913046825.1 uncultured Rickettsiales bacterium
TCGATCAAACGTTCCTGTTTGTCATGGCTGAGACGGCTCTTGCCCATGATATCCATGATAAATCCGAAATCGTGCTATCTGGGTCAGCCCCTTTAACTTTTATGTAATGGGCGCCATTGGTGTACATTTTTTATCATCAGCGCGATAAAGAGTTGCTTCCAACTCACGCTCAGCTAGCTTTTGCAGCCTAGTGCACACGGTTTGTGACCATGCGGTCGTGGAGTTCGATGATTTTCCGGCTGCCGGTGGTTACACAGAGAAACGGAAGAAAGGCGTGGGTGAGGCATGCAAGGGTAGCGACGAACATCGCGGTGGAAAAGCGGAGGGCGGTATATAGATGCTCGAAATAGGTCTCGTTTACGCTGGCCGGATGTTCAGTGAAGAGCTTCTTGATCATCGCTTTGTAATTCCTCAATCTATTGTCCTAGAGAGAAGGATAGTTAACGCGACGTAAAATTAATTTGCTAAATAGTCTATGATATTGAAAATTATTGGTAAATATTTCTAATAATCAGTATAATTAAGAAATTTATTTCATGGACGGATTTGATCGTAAAATCTTAAACTGTTTGCAGCGTGATGCAGCGCTGCCTTTGTCGGAAATTGCGGAGCAGGTTGGCTTGTCCTCAACACCCTGTTGGCGGCGTGTCCAAAATTTGGAAAAAGCGGGCATAATCGCCGGGCGTGTCGCGATATTAGATCCAGCTAAACTCAATGTAGGTGTCACGGTTTTTGTCGTGGTTAAGACAGGGCAGCATTCTCAGGAATGGCTAGAGGCGTTCGCGCGGCACGTTGATTCGATTGAAGAAGTAATGGAGTTCTATCGAATGAGCGGCGATGTTGATTATATGTTGCGGGTCGTCGTGCCGGACATTGCCGCCTATGACGCGGTGTATAAGCGTTTGATCGGAATCGGGGGATTGTCCGATGTCAGTTCCACCTTCGCCATGGAACGGATCAAATATACTACCGCTCTGCCTCTTAATTATACTGGTTGAAGGTACGTTGGTATCTTGACCGCCACGCTTCACGCGGTACTTCTTACTGCGTAATCCAACAGCGGGGTGTGAGCAGCATGGCGACATACGATTACGTCATTGTCGGGGCTGGGTCGGCCGGGTGTGTCATGGCCAACCGGCTATCGGAAGACCCAAATAACAGTGTCCTCCTGCTCGAAGCGGGCGGCAGGGACAATAACATCTGGATCCATATTCCGGTCGGCTACATCAAGACGATGTATGACCCAGGCGTGAATTGGAATTTTACAACAGAGCCCGAGGATTACACCTACAACCGCCAGATTCCAGTGCCGCGCGGTAAGGTGCTTGGCGGCTCCAGTTCGATTAACGGTATGCTCTATGTGCGAGGCCAAGGTCGTGACTATGACGGTTGGGCGCAACTCGGCAATCGCGGGTGGTCGTTCGAGGACGTTTTGCCGTATTTCAAAAAATCAGAGACCAATACCTCGAAGGGAACCGAATTCCACGGCACCGGCGGCCCGCTACATGTCGATGATATGAGCGAGACCTATCCCATTCTCGATGCGTTCATTGACGCTGCGGAAGAAGCCGGTTACCCGAAGAACCCTGATTACAACGGCGCCAGCCAAGAAGGTTTCGGGTATTACCAAGTGACGCAAAAGGGTGGGCGGCGCTATAGCGCCAGCCGCGCTTTTCTTGACCCGATCCGCGGGCGCGACAATCTGAAGATCGAAACGGACGCATTTGCCAGCAAGGTAATGTTGGAAGGTAAGGAAGCGGTTGGTATTCATTACACTGTCCATGGATTCCCCCGCGAGGTGCGGGCCAACAAGGAAGTGATCCTATGCGCGGGCGCTATTCAATCGCCGCAACTTTTGGAATTGTCCGGGATAGGGCAGTCCAATCTTCTGAAAGAGCATGGCATTGATGTAGTCCATGAGTTGGCAGGTGTCGGGGAGAACCATCAAGACCATTACATCAGCCGCATGGCGTGGAAGGTGAAGCAGCCCGTCACTCTGAACGAAAGAGTCCGAGGACTGCCGCTGCTGGTCGAGGGATTAAAGCTAATCTTTCAAGGGAAGGGCGCATTGACAATGCCGGCGGGTATCGCGCACGGCTTCATCAAGACGCGACCCGAGTTGGAGACGCCCGACGTGCAATATCACTGCGCGCATGCTAGCTTTGCAGATCCACATAAGCGTATTTTGCACGATTTTCCGGGCATGTCCTTGGGACCCTGCCAATTGCGTCCCGAGAGCCGGGGGACCGTTCACATTACCTCGTCCGACCACCGCGATCATCCATCGATCAAGCCGAATTTTCTAAAAGAAGAAGTCGACCGAGACGCCCATGTAGCCGGACTGAAGATCGCGCGAACTATATTGGAGAGCCCGGCGCTCGATCCCTACCGGGATGTGGAAATTGTACCGGGCCCAGATTGCCGCACAGATGATGAACTTTTGGACCATGCGCGCCGTGTCGGCGGAACGGTGTTCCATCCCGTGGGGGCCTGCAAGATGGGGAGCGATGTGATGGCGGTGGTCGATGATCGCCTGCGCGTGCATGGTATCGGCGGGTTGAGGGTCGTAGATGCGTCCATCATGCCGCGGTTGGTCTCTGGAAATACAAATGCCCCTGTGATCATGATCGCGGAAAAAGCATCGGATATGATCAAAGAGGATGCTCGGTAATCTGAATCGGAGGGCAGCGCATTAGTGTATTGAATTGGCGGGGCTCCCCTGCCATCATTCCTTCCGCAACGAGGAAAAAATACGCTAACACCTTGAACATGGGTGTTCATGCGGTAGTTATAAGTCTTGGGACGAATGACGCGAATTCGGGGGAAGTCTGAATGAACTTCAAAGAAATATCGACCGAAGAGGCCCAGAAGCATCCGGAATACGGATTCGGTGGCGTTTTATATCTGGTTTATGTGATCGCTATCATTTGGAGCCTTCATAGCGTCTATATCGTCTTCTTCGATACGAATTACGAATTGGTTCTGTTTTATGGCTATGAGAACTTCACCATGGCTGACTTTACAAGCTTTCTGCAACTCGTCCTGACACTGCCGTTCCTGTATTTGGCACCGCGATTGAACCCGGTCATGCCGAGTGTCGCGGTATCTCTATTCTCGGTAAACTGGATGATTTGGTTTACTTTCGGGATGATCAGCCCGCGCGCCATTCCAGTTGCCATCATTGTATCGTTGGCGAGTGCGTTTATAATTATTTACTTAATACGCTCGACTCGGGTGAATGTGACCTATCGTAACCAGGTTCCCGAATAAGCAGCCTCAGTTATCTGCGGGCCTTTCAGCCCGCAGATAGGTTTTCACGGTTTCGCATTTATTTCGGAGGTGACGTCTGAGGACGTCTGCCAAGGCGTGCCCATCTCTCTCGGAGAGGGCGGTAAGCATTTCCTCATGTTCGGCGATTGCCTGCGACCAGCGCTCGTCGGACATGTTGGCGATATAGCGCGCACGTCTGATGCGGCCCGCCAGTGTCTGGTACATTTGCAGCAATAACGGGTTCGCTGCCGCTTCTAATATTTTCTCATGAATCTCTTGGTTGACCTGGAAATAGTGAGCCAGCTCGCGCCGCGTGTAATGTAACACCATTTGGTAATGCAGGGCTTGGATCTCGGCGAATTGCTCTGTCGTTAGATTGGCGCAGGCCAGCTCGCCCGAGAGCGCTTCGAGCGCTCCCATGATCGGAAACATTTGATCGACACCGTCCTCGCTCAAGCGCGCCACCCGCGCGCCGCGACGGGGCAGCAGTTCGAGTAAACCCTCCGAAGCGAGCGTCTTAAGTGCCTCGCGAAGTGGTGTGCGGGAAACACCGAACCGTTCGCATAAGATACGTTCCGGTACCTTCGCCCCCGGCTCCAAATCCCCCTCTATTAACAATTTTCGGATTTGCCCGACGAGGTTGGCATGCAGCGTTGACGTTGAAGCAGGCTTCAGCTCGACTGTTTGCTCGTCAAAAGGCATCGCGGTGTCAGTCATGTGGTCAGCCTCCTGTTAATTGGTTTGCAATGCGTCGGCGAGAACCCGTGCGACATGTACCGCGTCTCTTTCGGCCCCATCATGGATTTGATGACGGCAACTGGTGCCGTCGGCGACGATATAGCTATCCGAAGATTCGTTGCGAACCGCTGGAAGGAGAGATGCCTCCGCCATTTTAATAGAAACGTCATAGGTTTCTTTTTGGTAACCGAAAGCGCCCGCCATTCCGCAACAGCTCGACGTGACGGTCTCCACGTTGAGTTCTGGGACCAGGCGCAGAGTTTTCTCGACCGACCCCATGACCGCGAAGGCTTTTTGATGGCAATGGCCATGCAACAAGGCACGTTTCTGCGATGTTGGTTGAAGGTTTAGGCTCAAACGACCAGCGTCGGCCTCTTGCGCAATGAACTCTTCGAAGAGCATAGCTTGCGCTGCCAAGGCTTCGCTATCGGGCCCCGGTAGCATAGCCGAAAATTCATCCCGCAGCGTCAACAGGCAAGAGGGCTCCAACCCGATAATCGGTGTGCCCGCCTCGACATGGGGTTTGAGCGCTTCGATGGTTCGAGTAGCTTCGGCGCGAGCCTCGTCTACTAGTCCGGCAGCCAAGAATGTCCGCCCGCAGCAGAGAGGCCGCTCGCCCGTCAGTGCTTTGGCGAATTCGACCCGATAGCCCGCACTCGCGAGGACGCGAGTCGCTGCGATCAGATTTTCGGGCTCGAAATAGGTGTTGAAAGTATCCGCCAATATTATCACCGGCGTTCCGTCGGCGGGACCTGCATATTGTGCTCGCGCATCGAAGGTGTCGCCGCGCCATTTCGGCAGGGTGCGTTTGGCGCTGAGCCCGGCTATCGCTTCCGATAGTTTTGCCAAGCCTGGAATAGCGTCCCGCAAATTAGCGAGCCACGCGAACTTGCTGGCCCAAGGTGCGTAACGCGGCAGGTAGGCGACGAGCTTGTCCCGCAGGGTTAGACCGTGTCGGCGATTATAGTGGTAGAGGAATTCTGTCTTCATGCGGCTCATGTCGACGCCGGTCGGGCATTCGCGTTTGCACCCTTTGCAGCCCACACAGAGCTCCATGGTCGCGTGCATTTCATCGGACGTGAAGGCGTCTTCGCCAAGTTGGCCCGACAACGCCAAGCGCAAGGTATTGGCGCGTCCTCGTACCAGATGTTGTTCGTCCTGAGTCGCCCGGAAAGAGGGGCACATAACACCGGCATCGAATTTTCGACAGGCACCGTTGTTGTTACACATCTCGACCGCACCGCCGAGGCCGCCCCAATCGGACCAATCGAAGGCGGTGTCGAGCTTCAACGATTCATATCCGGGTTTAAAACGAAGCAGAGAGCGGTCGTCGAATTTTGGTGGGTGAACGATCTTCCCAGGATTCATGATGCCGTTTGGATCGAAGATGTCTTTCACTTCTTCGAAATTTTCGATCATTCGGTCGCCAAACATCGGGCGATGAAATTCCGAGCGTACGATGCCGTCCCCGTGTTCGCCCGAATGGGAGCCCTTGTATTCGCGCACCATCTCGAAGGCTTCCTCGGCGATGGCGCGCATAGTGCTGGCACCGGTGTCTTCCTTCAGGTTCACAACCGGTCGTACATGCAGGCAACCGACCGAGGCATGGGCGTACCACGTGCCCTTGGTGCCGTATTTGGTGAAGACATTGGTGAGCCGGTCGGTGTATTCGGCTAAATCCTCGAGTGGCACGGCGCAATCCTCGATGAAGGAGATCGGCTTCCCGTCGCCCTTCATTGACATCATAATATTGAGGCCGGACTTCCGGACGTTCCAGAACTCGGACTGATCGGGACCGGTGGTCGCGTCGACGACGGCTTTCGGATAGCCAAGGTCGCCCATCAAGGTGTTGAGGTCTCGCAGTTTCGCCAGTTGAGGCTCCAACTCATCGCCGGCGAACTCGACCAGCAGCAGAGAGTCGGGCTCGCCTTGGACGAATTTCTCGATGGTGGGGCGGAACATGTCGATATCGCGCGCCAGGTCCATCATATTGCGGTCCACGAGCTCGACGGCTGTCGGGCCCAGTTTGACAATATGTTGGGTCGATTCCATGGCACTGTAGAAGGTTGGAAAATGACAAATGCCGAGTACTTTGTGTTTCGGTTGACGATGCAGGCCCAAATGCACGCGGGTCGAAAACGCCAGCGTTCCCTCGGAGCCGACGAGTAAATGCGCCAAGTTTGGCTGCCCGCCGCCGGGATGGTTGGAAGCGCCCGGCACCAGCGCGTCAATATTGTAGCCGCCAACCCGGCGCATCAGGCGCGGGAAGCGGGCGAAGATCTCTTCTGCCTCGCGTTCGCCGAGTTTCAAAAGTGTCATCGCCAAGTCGCTATATCCCGACGGTAGGCTACTGTCGCTCAAATCGCCTGGTAACTCGCCGAAACGATACTCCGACCCATCCGTCAGCAACGCGTCGATGGCGCGTACGTTGTCGCGCATGGTGCCGTAGCGGATCGAGCGCGCACCGCAACTGTTGTTACCGGTCATGCCGCCAATCGTGGCCCGGCTCGAGGTGGAGACGTCGACCGTAAACATATAGCCGTGCGGATTGAGAAAGGCATTGAGTTGGTCGAGCGCGATGCCAGGCTCGACCGAGGCGGTACCGGCCTCGGCATCAAAATCGAGGATTTTATTCAAGTGTTTGCTGACATCTACGATCAAAGCCTCGCCGATAGTCTGCCCGCATTGAGAAGTCCCGCCGCCGCGCGGCAACAGCGGTATACCTTCCTCGGCGGCGATTTCCATAGTGGTGCGAACGTCCTGTTCGGTCTTGGCGACGACTACACCTAGAGGTTCGATTTGATAGTTCGAGGCATCCGTCGAGTATCGCCCGCGACTGAACGCGTCGAACAGGACCTCCCCTTCGATCTCGTGCTTTAGGCGTTGCGCCAAAACACTGTCGCCTTTGGTGAAGCCCGTATTTATGATCGGAATTCGGTTGGCTCCCATGGGGCGTCCTTTCACGTCGGCGGTGTGCGAATATTGTATACAAAAAGTATAGTTGGATGGATGCTTTGGAGCAATGTCAAATTATTATATTGATATATATAGAATAATTGTAATATTGCCCCTAGCTTGCGAGAGTTTATTTTGTATGCATAATGACGGAAAATAGAGGATTGGCCGCCGTTTTGGTGTGTTGATCCGTTTCAATCAGGGTTGATCCGTTTCAACCAGGAAGGATGCCGGATATGGCCAACACCAGTGGACGACATTTTTTGCAAATTCCGGGACCGACAAATGTCCCCGACCGCGTGTTGCGGGCCATCGACAATCCGACCATGGATCACCGCGGCCCAGCATTCGGCGAATTATCGCGCGGCTTGTTGGCGGACATTAAGAAAGTTTTCAAGACGGAAAGCTATGTGATCATCTATCCGGCATCGGGCACCGGGGCTTGGGAAGCGGCATTGGTGAACGCTTTGTCACCTGGTGATCGGGTCCTGATGTACGAGACGGGGCAATTCGCGACACTTTGGCAAGGGTTGGCGAAACGCTTAGATCTGGTGCCGGAGTTCGTCGCAGGTGATTGGCGCCACGGGGTCGATCCGGCCGCCGTCGAGGAGCGCCTTGCCGCCGATACTGGCCATGAGATCAAGGCGGTCTGCATGGTTCATAACGAAACCTCGACCGGTGTTGCCTCTCGTGTAGGTGAGGTGCGGGAGGCCATCGACAATGCGAACCACCCGGCACTCTTCTTGGTCGACACGATCTCTTCCCTTGGGTCGATAGATTATCGCCACGATGAATGGAAAGTCGACGTGACGGTCGCGGGTTCGCAAAAAGGCCTCATGTTGCCGCCAGGCTTGAGCTTTAACGCCGTCAGCGCGAAAGCTATTGAAGCATCGAAATCGTCGAAGATGACGAAATCCTTCTGGTCTTGGGATGAGATGATCGCCGCCAATTCGACCGGCTACTTCCCGTACACGCCGGCGACCAATTTGCTTTATGGCTTGCGCGAAGCGCTCGACATGCTTTTCGAGGAAGGTTTGGACAATGTCTTCACCCGTCACGACCATTTCGCTGAGGCGACACGTCGCGCGGTACAGGCGTGGGGATTGGAAGTGCTTTGCCTCGAGCCCAGCGAGTATTCCAGCGCCCTGACGGCCGTCTTGATGCCAGAGGGCCACAGCGCCGATGCGTTCCGCAAAGTGGTGTTGGAGCGTTTCAACATGTCGCTCGGCAACGGCCTCAACAAAGTGGCGGATAAGGTCTTCCGGATCGGCCATCTCGGTGATTTCAACGAGCTGATGCTCATGGGGACACTTGCCGGGATTGAGATGGGTCTCGGGATTGCAGGCGTGCCACATCAGAAGGGCGGGGTCGACGCCGCGATGCGGTACCTGGAAGGTGTGAGCGAGTAGGCGCTTGCGCGAGCTAAATCCGCTCACCATCCTGTAGTGGCGAAAATTTGACCAGGATGAGGGGTGTCGACTTGATCGTCCCATCGTCACGCTTTTCGATGACGGTAAATTTTTGTCCCTGGTCAGGGAAGCCAACCGGAGCGATCAGGCGTCCGCCGGGCCACGTTGTTTCCAGCCGTAAAACCCGTCCGCATGCCGTACCTCGATATTGGTGCATCCCATTTCCTCCAACTGCTGCGCGGCTAAGCGCAAGAGAATGGCTGCGTGATAGCCCGAGCCGCTCTTGGTCTCGAAGACCCGATTGTTCTTATCGACAGCGGCCAATTGCGTCATCAATGCGATCAAGAAGGGCTGTGAGATATACTGTGCGTATCCGACGGGTAGAGGAATATCGAAATAGGCGAAGGGGCGTAATATTTGAGGCACAAACTCATGGCGCGGAATACCCACCATTGCGATGACAATTGCGGGATCGAGGGTACTGACCCGGGTTTCGTGTTGCGTGCGTTCGATGTTGGCGATCACTTGCTCGACCATATCCATCCGTAAGCTGGTTTGGCCATCTTCTGCACGTGATACACTGCACTGCAGTACGATGGGAGATAAGATGAGGACGACGAGGGTAATTCACATGTTTTCGAGTGTCTCCAATCCGGCCGGTTGCTTAGACGTCTAGTGTCATTCCCGCGAAGGTGGGAATCCAGTTGCTGTGTCGCCGCCCTGGTTTACTGCCTTCGCGGGAATGACGGTCGACAGATATTCGACGTAAAGCCGCTCACCTGTGGACCGTCTCCGTCAATTTGAGCCATGCTAGCGACAGAGGAAACAAATGTATGTCGCAAAATTGTGTCATGGTGCTGGAAAATCTTGGGCAAAAGCTCACACTTTTGAAACGCTCGCGTCCAGGTCGGCGCGTGCGGCGTGTGCCGCACCGATGTACAAGTGGTGGACGGAGATTTGAGCGAGCTATCGCTACCGATCGTCCCCGGCCACAAAATCATTGGACGGTTGGAGGCCATTGGCATTGGTGTCGAAGCGGTCGGGGAGGGAAACCGGGTGGTACTACTTGGCTTGGATATACCTGCGGCGAATGCGATTTTTGCCATGCGGGCGAGAGAACTTGTTTCCGTCGGCGCGGTTTACCGGCTTTCAGATCGATGGCGGTTATAGCGATTACACGCTGGTCGATCAGTGTTATCGTTTCCCCATTCACGGCCACTACGACGACACGGCGGCGGCGCACTCACGCGGCGCGACTGAGAGAAATTCCTTGAGCCTGCCCCGAGGGTGTGGGTTCGGACAACCTTGCGGCTCTGAGGGTTAGAGCAAGCAAACGAGGCGCTGGCGGACCTGCGGGAAGGCCGCCTGCAGGGGGCGGCGGTGCTTACTTTGGCGTCGCATCGAGCGCGATAAATGCCCGGACCGCGGTTTCGACATCTTCGGTACCCGGCAGCATGCGCATTGAACCGTCAGGTCGGCGGACCGCAATCAACCCGGTTTGCGCGATCACGGCGTATTGATATCCGTCGATTTCACCACTGCTCATGTCGGTCTTTCCATTTATCGGGTAATTCATTACATCCTTTTGCAACACATCGGCAAACAGTCGTAATTCTGACGACCGGCTGATTGAGAACAACAAGACATTGGGAGTGTGACGTATGCGTATTCTTGCCTTCGATAAGTCTGGAAATCCGACCCTTGGGGTGCGCCGTGGCGATGAGGTTGTCGATCTGTCCGTGGCCGCGCCGGATTTGCCGGGCGACTTGCCGGCATTGCTGGCAGGCGGCGACGACGCCATGGCACGCGCTAAATCCGCTGTCGATGGAGCGTCGGGTGACGCTGTCCGTTCCGCTGAAGGGTTGGCCTATCACCCGACAATCTGGAACCCAGGTAAGATCATCTGTGTCGGGCTGAATTACGCGGCCCACGCGGCCGAAGCCCAGAGCGACACCAGCACGGTTCAAGATTACCCCTCGCTTTTCCTGCGGGTGACGACGACACTTGTGGGGCATGAACAGGCACTGGTCGTCCCAAAAGCATCCAGCAACCTGGATTACGAGGCGGAGATGGTGGCGGTGATTGGGAAATCCGGTAGCAGTGTCTCAAAAGCCGATGCCCTGGAATATGTCGCCGGATATTCGGTCTTTAACGAAGGCTCGGTCCGGGACTACCAATTCAAGTCTTCGCAATGGACGAGCGGTAAGAATTTCGACGCTACCGGCGGGTTCGGCCCCGATTTTGTGTCCGCTGACGAAGTCCCGGCGGGTGGCAAGGGGTTGCGCATCCAAACCCGCCTCAATGGCGAAACCATGCAGGACGCCAATACCGCTACGATGATCTTCGATATACCGACCCTAATCGAGATCATTACGGAGGTGATGACCCTCCATCCCGGCGATGTAATCGTCACAGGGACGCCGGAAGGTGTGGGATTCGCGCGTACGCCCCCGGTATGGATGAAGCCGGGCGATGTTTGTGAGATCGATCTCGAAGGTGTTGGTGTTTTGCGCAATACGATTGCAGGGTCCTGATAAAGGAAGACTAAATCAATAAGTTCAGATTCGGTCGTTGGTGAAATCCAGCGGCCGTTTTGCTGTGTATTTAATGAAAATCATGGGATTTAGCCTCAGTCGAGTCCGATACTGAAACAGACACACTACACTCGTAGGTAAAATCGCGGAATTCCGGCGAGTCTTGACGTTTGTTAACTTCAGATAAAGTTTTCGACTCGAGCGATTCTTCGAGCCGCCGACGAGTTATGTTCAGGAGTTTTAGAAATTTCCCTCGAACCGACAAATACGAGAGTTGGAGACTGCGGAATAATCCAAAACAAAAAGGAAACATCGAAAAGGCCTGGTTTACCCGACCGATTCTCACACATCCGATTCATTGCGGGTGCCGGGATTGGATGCGGCAGATTAGCGATTGAGAATTCGGTTTTGAACGATAGTGCGGATGTGTAGACGCGGTGATGCACGCTTCAGACCGGATAGGCGTAATACGTCGGATCCACCAATC
>CAJWTF010000127.1 GCA_913046825.1 uncultured Rickettsiales bacterium
AAATCCAATGACCCTAACCAGCTGCGAGCATGTGCGATATCGCCGACCATAAGATCAACAGGATCGATGAGTTACTTCCGCGGAGATATGCTTGGCAGAGCTAAGCAAAGGTAAACACTAGACGCTCACCGCCGATCGACGTCAGTTCGAGTTGTGCTAAATTTTGCTTTGATAACGCCTTCTTTCGTTGTCATGGAATACTGCACCTTCAGTGTACAAGTTCAATCGCTCGCCTCTAACACTTACCGGTTTAGGGGAGCATCCGGTCCATCCCATTAGCGAACGTGCCCACTATTCGGAGAACTGCTGTCCCGCTCCGGTTCGACGCCATACCCCGCGCCCATATTATTTGCGCCGTTGGCGAGAGCAACAATCGGCATGAGCTCGCCGAACATTGCGTCGGTCATCCCGAGCCGCTGAGCCAGCTCGATGTGGGCCTTGGCACAGAAATCGCTGTTGCCGGACACGCTGGCCGCGATATACAGCATCTCCTTCGTCAGAGCCTCAAGCGCACCGGACGCGAGCCGCCTCTTTTGCATTTTCCCAATTGCGACGTAGAGTGGGCGGATGGAAAGCGAGCGTCTTCCAAAAATCGGAAATCTGGCCTGGACCGTGCGCCGCTAGAATTTCATCGTTTACGGCCCGCACTTCCGGATTGGCATCTTCGTATTCGGTTATTGGTACGTTGGGCATTTATGAACCTTCATCCTGCAATTCATCCGGGGTGTAATCGCTTCGGCTTCCTTGCCACAGGTCCCCGGTGTCTTGCGCCACGACCGATCTCGTATTCCGCTATGCCGTGAAAGTGATTGTTGCGATTTTACGCGACCATAAGAGTGTGAAACGCGGGACGTTAGTCCTAACAGAGGGTCGCTAAATCAGAATGCCCGTTCGATCGAGAAATCGATGGCTTCGCTCATTGCTGCTTTTGCTTCGCTGTCGGGAAAAATACCAAGGACGTCACGGGCGATGGACCCATAATGGCGGGCGCGCTCGATGGTATCGCGAAGGGCTCGACGTTTTCCCATCAATGCAATTGCATGCTCTAAATCACCGTCTTCCTGTTCCTGGCGCTCCAAGGTGCGCCGCCAGAATGTGCGTTCTTCATCTTCGCCGCGACGCCACGCAAGCACCACCGGCAAACTTATTTTTCCCTCGCGGAAGTCATCGCCGACGGTTTTGCCAAGCGCCGCTTGATCAGCCGAATAGTCGAGGGCATCGTCGACGAGTTGGAAAGCGATCCCCAAATTCATACCGTAGCTCTCGAGCGCTTCTTCTTCGGCTTTTGGACGCTCTGAGACGACGGCGCCGATGCGCGCGGCAGCTGCGAACAATTTCGCGGTCTTCGAGCGAATCACTTCGAGATACGCCTCTTCGCTGGTCTCTGTATCGTTGGTGGTCAGTAGTTGCAGCACTTCGCCTTCGGCGATGACGGCGGACGCATCGCTCAGAATTTTCAAGACTTTGAGGGAACCGTCGCTCACCATCAGCTGAAACGCGCGGGAGAATAAAAAATCACCGACCAAGACGGAGGCTTCATTTCCCCATAACGCGTTGGCGCTCTCTTGGCCACGGCGCAGCATCGATTCATCGACTACGTCATCATGCAGCAGCGTCGCGGTATGAATGAACTCGACGCAGGTGGCCAACGTAATATGCCGGTCGCCCCCATAGTTGCAGAGGCGCGCGGCGGCCAAGGTCAGCATCGGTCGCAATCGTTTGCCGCCGGCGGCCACGATATGTCCGGCCAATTGCGGGATCAGCGGCGCACGGCTTTCCATCTTCTCAACGATCAGGCGGTTGACGCGATGCATGTCCTCCGCAACGATCTTTTCAATCGCGTCGAGAGAGGGCTTCGACCCTTCCTTGCGCGGTTCATCGAGGCTGACGACAATGCCCAAAGGTTTGAACTCTCTTGATTAACGGGGCTTCAGATGGGACGGAGCATAGATGAAGGCCCGAATCGGTCAAGAGCGACAGGCCGAATGTGCTTGGGATAGAAGGAAAGTATGAAAGAACTATTGCGAATCAACGATCCCGTTCGGCTTTCCTGGCTGACATCGGTTCTCTCCGGCAGCGGGATAGAAGCCGTGGTCCTGGATACCCACACGAGTATTCTGGAAGGGCAAATAGGAGCGATTCCATACCGTGTTATGGTGATCGACGAGGATTTCGAAGAGGCCCATGCGTTGATCGTCTCGGTTGAGCGAGACTTGGCCAAAACGGACGTCGGTACGTTGCTCGGCGGACGGGTTGCCTTGGATCAACCGAGAGAAGGCTACCGAGTGGCGATCGATCCCGTACTACTGGCAGCGTCAGTCCCGGCGCTTGAGAGTGGGTGCGTCTTGGATGTCGGCACAGGGGTCGGCGCCGCTGCCGTTTGTTATGCTTGGCGCTCGCCAGGGGTCGAGGTCATTGGCCTGGAATTGCAATCGTCGCTTAACGAATTGGCGATGGAGAATGGTGCTCGTAACGGTCTGCAGGATGACGTCCGCTTCCTGTGTGGCGATTTACTGGATCCGCCTTCGGAAGTCGCTTCAGGTTGTTTTGATCATGTAATGGCGAATCCTCCGTATTTACCCGCAAATCGCGCCGACACTCGGATCGGCGACGCGAAGGCGATCTCTCATATCGAGGGTGAGGCTGGATTGTTAGATTGGATCAAGTTTTGTCTGCGGATGGTGACGCCGAAGGGGGCAATGACAATGATCCATCGAGCCGATCGGCTTGATGAGATATTAGCGGCATTGCATGGCCGCGCCGGAGAAATCGTGGTTTTCCCACTTTGGCCGAAGCGCGAAGTGTCCCCTAAGCGCGTAATAGTTCGCGCCCGCGCAGGCAGCAAGACGCCTTTGCGAATCAGTCCTGGCATGGTGCTGCACGAGGACGACGGAAGCTATACGAAAATGGCATCTAGAATTTTGTTGGATGGTGCGCCGATAGAGCTCTAGTCGAGCATCTCTTGGATTGTGCCGCTGGAATGCCTAAGTAATCAGCTATGATCGAAACTTCCTCTAAAATTGAATTCTTGCGCGGTGTTCCCATCGTGGGTGAAACATTGGCGAACGCTCTAGACAGTGCGCCAACGGTCGGTGTCTTGCGATTGAGCGGCATCATCGGATCCTCCGGCATGGGGCGGCGCACGGGCTTGGCGCTCGCCGAACAGGCATCGTCGATCGAGCGGGTCTTCAAGTTATCGCGGCTGAAGGCAGTCGCATTGGCGATCAATTCACCCGGCGGATCGCCGGTGCAGTCGGCCTTGCTTGCGGGTCGCATTCGCCAGTTGGCGGAAGAAAATGAAATCCCCGTCTACGCTTTTTGCGAGGATGTGGCGGCCTCGGGCGGGTATTGGCTGGCCTGCGCAGCTGAGGAGATTTATGCGGACCCTGCGTCCATAGTAGGCTCCATCGGTGTGGTCAGCGCCGGTTTCGGCTTCACGGATATGCTTGAAAAAATCGGTGTCGAGCGCCGCATCCACACGTCTGGCGAAAAGAAAGGAATGCTCGATCCGTTCGTGCCCGAAGTCGAAGACGATCTGGAGCGGCTGCGCGAAATTCAGGAAGATATTCACGAGCAGTTCAAGGACTACGTCCGAAAACGCCGAGGCACGAAGCTCACCGCCAGTGAGGATATGCTGTTCAGCGGGGAGTTCTGGACCGGCCGGCGCTCGCAGGAGCTGGGCTTGATCGACGGGCTCGGCGACTTGCGCTCCGTGATGCGGGAGAAATTCGGCGAGAAGGTAAATTTACACTTGGTAGGTGGCCGTAAACGCTTCGGGTTGGGACGGTTGTTAGGCGGGCAGGCGGATCTCGTAGATCAAGGGGTCGCGGCCCTTGAAGATCGCGCATATTGGAGCCGCTTTGGCCTATAATGGGTCGGCTTGTATGGGCGCGTGTCCCCGTCTAAGTTCGCGCGATGTTCGGTTTTAGTCTTACAAAAATCGTCGTGCTGGCGGCTATTGTTGCCGCCGTATGGTATGGTTTCAAATTCGTTGGCAGGCTTGAGAAGCGCGGCAAGGAAGACCTGGCGGAGGCTCGAAAGCCCGAACCGGTGGATGCCAAGGATGTCGGCGAGATGAGTAAATGCCCGAAATGCGACGCTTTCGTCGCCGCGAATGGAGCAATGAATTGCGGGCGATCAAATTGCCCGTATTAAGTCGCGAATTTGGGCATAAGATATATTGATTCATCCTTGAGGCGCCGATATGTTGCGCCGCAACAAACAGCCGACAGATTCGGCATGCGTATGGCCCCCGTGACACCTGTATCGACATCAACAACCGACTTTCAGTCGCTGATCCTAACGCTTCATCAATTTTGGGCGGATAAGGGGTGCGTGATTCTGCAACCCTACGACATGGAAGTGGGAGCGGGCACTTTTCATCCGGCAACGACATTGCGGGCACTTGGCCCTGCGCCATGGAAGGCCGCATATGTGCAGCCGTCGCGCCGCCCAACCGACGGGCGCTATGGCGAGAACCCGAATCGGCTCCAGCATTACTATCAGTATCAGGTGCTCTTGAAGCCCTCGCCTGAGAACAGCCAGGAACTGTATCTCGATAGTCTGCGCGCGCTCGGGATAGATCCGTTGGCGCATGACATTCGCTTCGTCGAGGACGACTGGGAAAGCCCAACCCTGGGTGCCTGGGGGCTCGGTTGGGAGGTTTGGTGCGATGGGATGGAAGTCACTCAATACACCTATTTCCAGCAAGTTGGCGGTTTCGACTGCGATCCGGTGTCGGTCGAGCTGACCTATGGATTGGAGCGCTTAGCCATGTACGTGCAAGGCGTTGAGAATGTCTACGATCTCGATTTCAACGGCAACGGCGTGACCTACGGCGATATATTCCACCAGGCAGAGGTCGAGTATTCGACCCACAACTTCGAATACGCCGATGTCGATATGCTGCGCCGTCACTTTGAGGACGCGGAGACCGAATGCGCTGCTTTGCTGAAAGCGAACCTGGCGCTGCCGGCCTACGATCAATGTCTGAAGGCCAGCCATCGGTTCAATCTACTGGATGCGCGGGGGGCGATCAGCGTCACCGAACGCAAAGCCTATATCTTGCGGGTACGCGAACTCGCCAAAGGCTCCGCTGCCGCCTGGCTGAGAAGCCAAGGCGTGGAGGTCGAGTGATGGTCTTTTTAATGTTATTCCCGCGAAGGCGGGAATCCAGACAATCGGCGCTGTCAAACTGGATTCCCGCCTTCTCGGGAATGACGGCTGGAGGGGTGAGGGATGCCTGAACTCCTGATCGAATTATTTTCCGAGGAAATTCCGGCCCGCATGCAGAAGCGGGCGTCGGACGATCTGAAGCGACTTGTCACCGATGGCTTGAAAGCGGGCGGCCTCATATTCACTTCTGCCGAAGCCTTTGCGACGCCGCGCCGATTGGCGCTGGTGGTTGATGGTCTGCCGGAAAAACAGCCGGACGTTCGCGAAGAGCGCCGAGGCCCCCGCGCCGACGCACGCGAGAAAGCGCTCGCTGGGTTTAAAGGCTCGCTACCTGACGGCGCTGAAGTTGAAGAGCGAGAGACCGTAAAAGGAACTTTCCTGTATGCGGTCGTCGAGAAGAAGGGGACTGACACCGCCAGCGTGCTTGGTGATCTCGTTGCGGACACAGTTCGAAAATTACCATGGCAGAAATCGATGCGCTGGGGTGAGGGTGAGCTGAGATACGTCCGGCCCCTGCAATCCGTCCTTTGTCTGTTCAATGGGAATCCTGTGCAGGGGGAAATCGAACTCGGTAATGGAAGGGTACTTGCATTCGGCTCCCAAGTTGCCGGACACCGTTTTATGTCGGATGGGAAATTTAACGTTACTTCATTCGATGATTACAAATCCGGTCTTCTAAATGCCAAGGTCATGCTCGACGTGGCGGACAGGCGGGCGAAGATTAATATTGACTTAAATGCGCTCTCCGACGCAGCGGGGCTTGTGGTGCGCGATGACCCGGCCTTGCTCGATGAAGTGAGCGGTCTTGTGGAATGGCCGGTGGTGCATCTCGGTGCTATTGATGATGAATTCATGGAAGTGCCGGATGAGGTGCTGATCACCTCGATGCGCTCGCACCAGAAATATTTCTCGCTTCTGAATGCGGACGGCTCGCTCGCACCGTGCTTTGGTGTCGTCGCCAATATGGAAGCGGAAGACGGCGGCAAAGCCATTGTTGCCGGGAACGAGCGCGTGTTGCGCGCAAGGCTGGCGGACGCCAAGTTCTTTTGGGATCAGGACCGCAAGGCATCGCTTGCGAGCAAAGCGCCCTCGCTGAAAGGCGTGGTGTTTCACGCAAAGCTCGGCACTCTCGACGAGAAAGTCGAGCGGGTGCATGCATTGGCGGTGGAAATGTCGGTCTATGTGCAGGGTGCCGATAAAGATCAGGTGCGCTCCGCCGCGCGACTTGCTAAAGCCGATCTCGTTACCGATATGGTCAGCGAGTTCCCGGAACTGCAAGGCGTGATGGGCTGTTACTATGCACGCCACGACGGCGAATCGGATGCGGTTGCGAAAGCCATCGCGGACCACTATTCACCACAAGGTCCGAACGACCGCTGCCCCTCTGCCCCCGTGTCCGTGTGTGTGTCGCTTGCGGACAAGATCGATACGCTGGTTGGCTTCTGGGCCATCGAAGAGAAACCAACCGGCTCCCGCGACCCATACGCGCTGCGTCGCGCGGCGCTCGGCGTGATCCGCTTAATTGTCGAGAATGAACTACGTGTTCCCTTGTCGGCAGTATTCGCGCAATCGAGCGCGCTTTACGGTACTACTGCCGGCGCCTTTGATGGACCGGACCTTCTCAGCTTCTTCGCCGACCGGATGAAAGTACATCTGCGCGAGCAGGGAGTTAGACACGATTTGGTTTCGTCCATATTTGCGCTCTCTGATGAAGACGATCTGGTGAGGCTTTTGGCGCGGGTGGATGCGTTGAAGGATTTTGTCGTGAGTGATGACGGAGCGAATTTGCTGACCGCGTATAAGCGGGCAGCGAATATTCTCGCCATTGAAGAAAATAAAGACGACGCGAGTTACGATGTTGCTGCGGACCGGGAATTGTTCGCGGAAGACGAAGAAACGCGCATATCAGAAGCACTCGAGCAAAGCTTGGCACGCGCGGAGACTGCAGTCGCGACGGAGGAATTCGCGATGGCAATGAGCGCTTTGTCTGAATTGCGTGGACCCGTCGATACATTCTTCGATGTCGTGACCGTAAATGCAGAGGACGCCGCGCTTCGCGTCAATCGACTGAAACTTCTATCGGAAATTCGAACGACCATGAATCGAGTTGCAGACTTCAGCCAGATCGAAGGATAGATCGCAAATGAGCAAATGGGTGTATGTGTTTGGCGATGACAGTTCCGAGGGCAACGCGGAGATGCGTGAGTTGTTGGGCGGCAAGGGCGCGAACTTAGCAGAAATGGCTAGTATCGGCTTGCCGGTGCCGCCGGGCTTCACGATCACGACCGAGGTCTGCACCCATTACTACAACAATGGCGAGACGTATCCGGCTGACCTGGACGCGGCGATGGCGGCGGGTGTCGCGCATATCGAGGCATCGGTCGGATCCAATTTTGGCGACCGGGCAAACCCGTTGCTGGTCTCGGTACGCTCCGGCGCTCGGGTCTCCATGCCGGGGATGATGGACACTGTGCTGAACCTGGGACTTAACGACGAGAGCGTCGAAGGCCTTGCTCAAGCCAGTGGCGATGCGCGTTTCGCCTATGACAGCTATCGCCGGTTCATCCAGATGTACGGCGACGTTGTGTTGGGCGTCGATCACAGCGAATTCGAGGATTTGCTGGAGGCCCACAAGGACGTCAAAGGCGTTTCCCTCGACACGGAGCTGGACGCGGACGATCTGAAGGCGTTGGTCGGCGAATATAAAGACCTGGTGCAATCTTCCTTGGACGAGCCCTTCCCGCAAGACCCGAAGGAGCAGCTCTGGGGTGCGGTAAGTGCCGTCTTCGGCAGTTGGCAAACCGCGCGGGCCGTCACGTATCGGCGTTTGCATAATATTTCGGAAGATTGGGGTACGGCGGTCAATGTCCAGGCGATGGTGTTCGGCAATATGGGCGACGATTGCGCGACGGGCGTGGCCTTTACCCGTGATCCGTCGACCGGCGAGAATACGTTCTACGGCGAGTATTTGGTCAATGCGCAGGGTGAAGACGTGGTGGCGGGTATCCGCACGCCGCAGCAACTGACGGTCTCGGGCAAGGAAGCCCAAGGCTCGCATCTTACCGCTATGGAAGAGACCATGCCCGGCATCTTCGGCCAGCTCGATGATATTCGCGAGAAGCTGGAACAGCACTACAAAGACATGCAGGACATTGAGTTTACGGTCCAGAAGGACAAGCTCTATATGCTGCAGACCCGCTCAGGGAAACGCACGACGGCGGCGGCGATCCGCATCGCGGTGGAGATGCAGCAGGAAGGCTTGATCAATAAGTCGGAAGCTGTGTGCCGAGTGGAGCCGTCGGCACTCGATCAACTGTTGCACCCGAGGCTCGATCCGGACGCGGCGCGTGACGTGATCGCGAAAGGGTTGCCTGCATCACCAGGTGCCGCATCGGGACAAGTGTATTTTAGTTCGGATGAGGCGGAAGCCGCGGCTGCTCAAGGTACAAAGACTATTTTAGTGCGGATTGAGACCAGCCCCGAGGACATCCATGGCATGCACGCGGCGCAAGGCATTCTGACGGCGCGGGGCGGAATGACGAGCCATGCGGCGGTGGTTGCGCGCGGTATGGGGCGGCCTTGTGTCGTCGGTGCCGGTGAGCTGGTCATTGATTATGCCGCCAAGACATTGTCGGCGGGCAACGTGATGGTTAAGGCGGGTGACACGATCACCATCGACGGGGCTGTGGGTCAGATCTTCCGAGGCGAGGTCGCGACGATCCAGCCGGAGATGTCAGGTGACTTCGCGACCATCATGGCCTGGGCGGACGAAGTGCGTACCCTCGGCGTGCACGCCAACGCGGACACGCCGGAAGATGCCCGCACGGCGCGGGAGTTTGGTGCCGAGGGCATCGGGCTATGCCGGACTGAGCACATGTTCTTCGAGACCGAGCGGATCATCGCCATGCGTGAGATGATCTTGTCTGAGGACGAGGCGGGCCGAAGGGCCGCGTTGGCTAAGTTGTTGCCGATGCAGCGCAACGATTTTGCGGAACTGTTCCGGGTCATGAAGGGCTTACCGGTGACTATACGTCTACTGGACCCACCGTTGAACGAGTTCCTGCCGACTGGCGAGGCGGAGATGGAAGATGTTGCTAAATCGGCGGGCATCGACTTGGCCAAAGTGAAAGCACGGGTAGCTCAGCTGCATGAAATGAATCCGATGCTCGGCCATCGCGGATGCCGGTTGGCGATTAGCTATCCGGAAGTCTGCGAGATGCAGGCGCAGGCGATGTTCGAGGCGGCGTTGATCGCGGGCGAAGATACCGGAGAAGCAGTGAAGCTCGAGGTGATGGTCCCATTGATCGCGACCAAGGCTGAACTCGATATCCTGAAGAAGGTCATCGACCGGGTGGCGGGCGAAGTTGAAGCGAACAAGGGCAAACGCCCCGAATATGTTGTCGGCACGATGATTGAGCTGCCACGCGCCGCGTTGCGGGCGGGCGAGATCGCGGAGACGGCAGCGTTCTTCAGCTTCGGCACCAATGATCTAACGCAGACAGTCTACGGCCTCAGCCGCGATGACGCTGCGAGCTTCATCCCGACATACGAGCGTGCCGGAATTTTGCCCAACGACCCTTTCGCATCCATCGATGTCGATGGCGTCGGCGAATTGGTCTCGCTGGCAGTGGTGCGCGGCCGTGCGACTCGTTCCGAGATTAAGCTCGGCATTTGCGGCGAACATGGTGGCGACCCGGCCTCTGTCGCCTTCTGCCACAAGGTCGGTCTCGACTACGTCTCCTGCTCGCCGTTTCGGGTGCCCATTGCCCGGCTCGCCGCAGCGCAAGCGGCGGCGCGTTTACGATGACATCGGTTTGTAAGCGCAATATTAGGGTCGTTTGGAACAATACGACCTGCATGGATGTAAAAAAGAGCACTAGACTGCATCGTCCCGCGCTGAGGTATACTTCAATCTGTAGGATTAATACGATTGAATCTGAATCGAGAGGGGGGAGAAGGGGGATAGCCAAAGTGGTGTTTTAGCCTCTGAATCAAGCGGCGAGCAGACCCCACCCCCTAAAACTGGAAACCAATATCTAATCTATAACTCCAATTACGTCGCTTGGAGATATATCGAAGGCCCTCTACTCCATCACATATAGAGAAAACGAGTTTAAACACCCTTCAGAACTCTCTGAGTCCGTCTCTCAGGCGCATTAGAGTTACAATCATACAATGATGGATGGGATTGCATCTGTAGGACAGAATCAACCTGTACTGTCCCTGTCTGACATGAAAGATAAGGGAGTGGGTATCTGCTCAGTCCGTCAGGGATTTGATACCTCGACCACCATGGGAGAGATGATGTTCCAGTTCGTTGGAATCCTGTCCTCATGGGAACGTGAGATGATACGGGAACGCATTATCGCCGGATTAGAACGTGCAAAGTCTGAAGGTAAGACCCTTCGACGCACAGGAAAGTCACCAACGACACGATGACCGCAAAGATTATCGAACTGAGGAACGACAAGAAATCCATTCGTGCTATTGCTTCCGTAGTTGGTGTTAGTCGAGGAACGGTATTCAACGTCCTTAATGCACCATGATGGAGAAACGAACATGAAGGTTTTAGAAGTACTAGAGAATGCAGAGGTCATTATCGTGGATTTAGAGGTAAACCTCGGTGAGGAGACACACTCTTCACCTACACTGTGTGTTCGTTATAACGGAAACATCATCCCTCTCAGTACACCGGATGCTCGACCCATCCTTATGAACTCAGAGAATGCGATAAAAATCGTTTAATTTGATTTTTTAAAAAACGAATACCTAACCTTTAAAACCAACCCAACTTTTCCGGGCATAATCTTTATCGATTGCCACCCTCAATTCCTGAACGTGTTTATCTGACAGTGAACTATCCATTATCTTCGATAATAGACGTTTATTTCGGTCCTCGAGTTTCTGGATCATCCTTTCATCCGGTATGCGGTTACCTTTGGACGAATTTTCATTTTTATCCACGTACACCAAATTCCACAGATCATCCGAAAACATATACGACCAAGGGATCACATGGTCGATTGACAGGTTTTCATCAGCAATGTGGGCACCAGTTTGAAAACATATTCGGTCCGGATTTTCGATATCGAGGTAACGACGAAAACGGGATAAGGGACTCCTTCTAATTTTTTTCCCGATAGAAATGAAAAAAAAAGACTCATTTGGTTTCATGCTGCAAGCATTGGAGAAGTTCAAAGTATATTTCCTCTG
>CAJWTF010000128.1 GCA_913046825.1 uncultured Rickettsiales bacterium
GAGGCAATTGTGGATAGACACTTCGGTCGACGGCCGCATGGAAAAGCTGAATAATTTCTTCATCTTTCCAAGGCAAGAGCCTTACTTTAGTGCTTTTGACAGTTAGTCTATGTCCTGCAAAAGGATTCCGAGCCTCAGCATTGATTAGCCCCACATTATCCAAATATTTCCAGTAGCTATTTAAAGCAGATAAATACCGACTGACGGTCTTGACACTTTTGCCGGCGTCCAATCTCTCTTCAATCCAAACCGTTACAGCTCTGCGTTTAATGTCCAAAAGAAATGGAAAATCTTCAGCAAACCTGCGGATGATGGCTTTTTTCTCATCCTTTGTTTTCTCTGCTATATCCATATGCTTCTGGAAATCATCTACATGCAGGCCCCTAGGAACCCTCTTGCTCTTTGATATATCAAGAAATTCTATGGGTCGATTGCCAGCAGGTGCCTATTGAATGGCTTTGTAAAGGTCTGGGCTGCGTCCTCCCAATTTATTTACGGTAGACCAGCCTCCTGGAATAATGTCTTCCACAGCATAATTTACGGTCTGCTCCTGTGCCTCTGCTTTGGCATCCACCTGGCGCGTTTCGGAGATTAATTTCCGATAAAATCTGCTGTTC
Source organism: uncultured Rickettsiales bacterium (assembly GCA_913046825.1). The sequence continues at coordinate 618 of CAJWTF010000128.1, forward strand.
TGGCTAAATTCTCGTTGACATGTGTTCCATTGCGGACAGCTTTGATTTTTGTTTCAACTATGTCGGTGTGAGGAATTTTACGAGTGTCGGCTATCTCGAGGTCTTCGGTATTAAGAGACTTCATGTACTCTCTGTTACCGTCAAATGCATGCCTCACATCTAATGGAATGTTTACTCGCACCAACCATTTGTTATATTCCTGATTGTGATGCTTAAGGTTTTGTTTAATTTTAACCATCTAGCTACCTACAAAAATCTATTAAACAAAAATAGTAGGTGTTTTTAGTATGTGGTGTAAGGCGAATTTCGGCTAAACCATTGGATTAATAGGGTGGCTGGCTCAATGGGTGTCCAATTCTCTTCTTGGCACCATTATCGGGTGGTTCGACCCGATCGTAACCAAGGACTTTCCTTTTGGTGATTGAACTTCATCGAGGTGACTTGCCCGATAACGTTGATTTTGGGGCGTCAGTCGCCATTGATACTGAAACGCAAGGCTTGAACACACTGCGTGATAGGTTGTGCGTCGTGCAACTCACCGGTGCCGAAGGCGTTTGCCATCTTGTGCATTATCCGACGCCCGATTACGACTCGCCGAACTTGCGGCGCGTGGTCAACGATACGTCGGTTCTCAAGCTGTTTCACTTCGGCCGTTTCGATATTGCCGCCCTGAATTACTACTTAGGCACGGATTGCCGTCCGGTTTATTGCACCAAGATCGCTTCCCGGCTGACGCGTACTTATACGGATCGCCATGGATTGCGGGATCTATGCCGTGAGTTTCTGGGCATCGATCTCTCCAAGGAACAGCAATCTTCCGATTGGGCCGCACAGGAGCTGAGCAAAGCGCAGCAGGAATATGCCGCCAGTGACGTGCTTTATCTACATCGTCTGAAGGAGGCCTTGGACGGTCGCCTTGAGCGTGAAGGGCGCATGGAAATGGCGCAGGCAGCGTTTAATTTCCTGCCGACGCGCGCCGCGATGGATATCGCCGGTTTCGAAGCGGAAGATATTTTCACGCATTCTTAACACACAGCGCAGGCTTGCAGCCGTTAATGGACCATGGAGCATAATCCATGCCAATTTTTAATCGTTCCCACGGCAAATTTGTGTCAATGTCGATGGGAATTCGAAATACCTCGGAATCGGAACCTCAATGACCGGACTGGATCGCTCGTCACCCTTAAAGTCGCTGGAAAAAGGTGACGCTGCCGATTTGAAGTCAGCGCGACGATTATTTCGGTTGGAGGCGGAAGGGATATCGGCGCTCGCGGATACCATAGATAAAAATTTTTCAGCTGCCGTGCAGGCGTTGTCTGGCGTTGGGGGGCGGGTCATCGTCTCCGGAATGGGGAAGAGTGGCCATATAGGCAGCAAGATAGCGGCGACCCTGGCCTCGACCGGTACGCCGTCGCATTACGTTCATCCAGGTGAAGCCAGCCATGGCGATCTTGGCATGATTACGCGCCAAGATGCCGTACTCGCGCTATCCAATTCCGGCGAGACGCCCGAACTGCGCGATATCGCTGAATATACACGTCGCTTTTCGATCCCGTTAGTCGTGATCACGTCGGGGGCGGGGAGCACGCTTACGGAGCTTGCCGATGTGGTGTTGCTCCTACCAACCATTCCGGAAGCTTGTCCGATGGGGTTGGCGCCAACGACCTCGACGACGATGTCATTGGCAATGGGTGACGCGTTGGCGGTCGCAATGTTGGAACGGAAAGGGTTTTCGGCCCAGGATTTCCGAGTTTTTCATCCTGGTGGAAAACTCGGCAGCAGCTTATTGCGGGTTTCGGATCTAATGCACGAAGGCGACGCCTTGCCGTTAGCGGATACCGGCACGATCATGCGGGATATAATACCGACGATGTCGGAGAAACGCTTCGGCTGCGTCGGCGTGATCGACGATGAAGGCGATCTTATCGGTGTCATTACGGACGGAGATTTGCGTCGCACCTTGGCGGAGAATCTATTGAGCCGCGCGGTTGTGGATGTCATGACGATGGCGCCAAAGACGATCAAGCCGCAGGCGTTTGCGGCGGAAGCTGTTGCGGTTATGAACGATATGAAGATTACAAACTTGTTCGTTGTTGGGGACCCATCGCAGAAGCCCTTAGGCATTCTGCACATCCATGATTTGCTGAAAGCGGGGATTACCTGATCGCATGAGCATGGCCACCGAAGCGCCGGTGCGTGGCCGGGTCGCTCTCACGGGGCGGCGGACGCAAAGTGCGGGCTACCTATACGGTCATTTTGTTAGCTTCATGAAGGTGTTGCTGCCGACGGTGGCAACGGCGCTGCTTCTCATAGTTGTAATTTGGCCGCAGCTAAACGAGCAGAATAAGACCTTTGAGATCGGTTTTAAGGAGATCGACAAAAGTGCGGCCGAGAATCTGCGCATGGAAAAAGCGCGGTATACTGGCGTCGATCGAGCGAAACGGCCCTTTTCCATCACTGCGGAAGAAGCGGAACAGCTCGATCCGAAATCTCCGGTTATTGAACTCGTGCAACCCAAGGCCGACATCGTCATGCAGGATGGCTCTTGGATCGCAGTCACGGCGGAAGTCGGTAATTACAATCGAGCGAGCCAGTTCCTCGAGTTATCAGGGACCGTGAATCTCTTCCACGACAAAGGCTACGAGTTCCGCACCAGCAGCGCGGTTTTAGATTTGCGCGCGGGCGACGCTATCGGGACCGAGCCAGTTCGTGGGCAAGGCCCATTCGGCCACATTCAGGCGGAAAGTTTCATCGTTCGTAATCGCGGTGAACGGATCGAGTTCCACGGCAAAGCTCAGGTGATATTGTTGAACGACCTGACGGACCCACGAAACAAAGGCAAAAAACGGTGATCATGATATTTGGACGCGTCGCCATCTGTTTGATTGCTGTGGCCTTGAGCGGCGTGGGTGCTGCCTATTCGCAAAATCTGCTACAGGGCGGTGACGATCCTTTGAACCTGACGGCAGAGAGTTTGGTCTGGCACCGGGACGGCAACAGAATGGTTGCAACGGGCAATGCCCGCGTTACCCGATCCGGTGTCGAACTTCGGGCCGATAAGCTGACGTCCCATTCCCGCAAGAATAAGGCCGGGGGGGGCGATCAGTTCTACCGCGTGGACGCTGAGGGCAATGTTCAGATCATCTCGAAGAACGAGCGGGTCTTCGGTGACCGAGGCGAGTATAAAATCGACGATCAAAATTTTGTGCTCGTTGGCAACAATCTCCGGATCGAGTCCAATCAAGGCCTGATTACGGCGCGTGATCAGCTGGAATACTGGGAAGAAAAACAACAATTCGTCGCGCGTGGTGACGCCACTATTGTCAAGGAAAACAAACGCTTGCGGGCCGACATTCTGTTGGCCCTGTTGGGGGCCGACGCGAAGGGAAAACAGGAAATCCAACAAATCAATGTGTGGGGCAACGTGCTGATCTCGACCGCGAGTGAAATCGTCCAAGCGGGAAAAGGTGTGTATAATGTGCAAACCGGGATAGTCAGACTTCAAGAAAACGTTAAGATTACCCGTGGTGAAACGCAGTTGAATGGGAACGAGGGCGAGGTCGACTTGAATACGGGAATCAGCCGAATGGTTGGTGGAAAGCGCCGGGTCCAGGTCCTGATCCCTCCGCAACGCAAGAAACGTCAATAGCGTGGTTCCGACATCAGAAACGTAAAATACAGAAAGTTGTTGAGTAGATGGAGCGCATAAACGAACCGAAACTTGGGAACGGTGCATCTGGTGATGCTACGGCGGCACCGCCGCGCCTCGTCGCCGACAATCCCGGTCTGGTAGGGCTCAATCTTGGCAAGCAATACAAGCGGCGTCCCGTCTTGCGGAATGTGAGCCTCAACCTGCAGCGCGGTGAGGTCGTTGGTTTGCTCGGGCCGAACGGGGCCGGAAAGACGACTTGTTTCTATATCATAACAGGTTTGATCGCCGCCGATTATGGAGAGATTTACCTCGACGGTCAGGCAGTGACGAACTTACCGATGTATCGGCGCTCCCGACTCGGTGTTGGGTATCTGCCTCAAGAACCTTCCATTTTTCGGGGTCTGAGTGTCGAACAGAACATTCGGGCCGTCTTGGAGGTGATCGAATCGGACCGACAGATGCGAGAGACAATCCTGGAGGGGCTCCTCGCTGAGTTCTCTATTTCCCATCTGCGGCGGACATCGACGATCACCTTGTCCGGCGGGGAGCGCCGCCGGGTTGAGATTGCGCGTGCTCTTGCGTCACAGCCTCATTTTATTTTACTGGATGAACCGTTCGCCGGTATCGATCCAATCGCGGTGCGTGATATCCGTGAATTGGTGACGCATTTGAAGGATCGCGGCATCGGTGTATTGATCACCGACCATAATGTTCGCGAAACACTCGATATCGTGGACCGGGCTTATATCTTGCACGACGGTCAGGTTCTCATGGAAGGGGCACCTGACGAGATAGTGCGGAACTCGGACGTTCGGCGAGTTTATCTCGGCGACCGGTTTAGCCTTTAAGGCAATCGGTCGACCATACGATGGCGATTTCCCAACGGCTCGATCTCAGGCAATCCCAATCTCTGGTGATGACGCCGCAGTTGCAACAGGCGATCAAGCTGCTGCAATTGTCGAATATTGAGTTGTCGGAATTCGTTGAGGATGAGTTGAGCCAGAACCCCATGCTCGAACGCGATGCCGGTGACGATCCGGCCCGGGGTGATGGCGAGACACGTGCCGCGAGTGAACGAACAGAGGTGGCACCGACGAATGACGAGGTGGCCGGACCGGATTCTCTCGATATGGCGGCCGGGGGGGATTTACCCGATGCTGCGGAAAAACCTCTCGATATGGAATATGAAAACGTCTGGGACGATCAACATCCCCGCGACGTTTCCGATGACGTTGCCGGTGGTTTCGAGAGTCATTCTCCGATTGGCGCCGGCGGCCGCAGCGATTTCAGCGAGGGGCTGGGAGATTTTGAATCAACGTTGAGTGAAGAGCCGAGTCTGCGCGAACATCTGACGGATCAGCTGGCGCTGGACGTTCCTGAAGGCGCGGATCGCATTATCGGTTTGCATTTGATCGATATGCTCGACGAATCGGGGTGGTTGGCCGGCAGCGCCGATGAGGTCGCTAGTATGTTGGGGTGCGACGTTGCCCGCGTGGAAACCGTGTTGGAACGATTGCAGCAATTCGATCCGCCGGGCGTGTTCGCGCGTGGTTTGAAGGAATGCCTAGCACTGCAGTTGCAGGACAAGGGTCGTCTCGATCCGGCGATGGAAGCGTTGATTGAGAATCTTGAATTGCTGGGGCGCCGGGATAAGGTGGCTCTGCTAAAGACCTGCGCCGTCGATGAAGAGGACCTCAATGATATGGTCGCTGAAATACGGGCGCTCGACCCAAAACCGGCGAGTAGTTTCCGGGTAGAGACAGTCCAAAGCGTCACACCAGATATTCTGATGCAGTCGCATCCGGATGGCGGCTGGTTTCTGGAACTCAATCAGGAAACCCTACCGCGTGTTTTGGTGAACACTGAATATTTCGCTCGTGTCAGCAAGGGTATCCGGCGCAAGGACGAAAAAGAATACGTGAATGAGCGGTTTCAGGCTGCGAATTGGTTGGTGAAATCCTTGCACCAACGGGCTACCACCATCCTTAAGGTTGCAGGAGAAATCGTGAAGCAGCAGGATGCTTTTTTCCGTTATGGCGTGGAGCATCTAAAGCCCCTGATCCTGCGTGATATCGCGGAGGAGATCGAGATGCATGAGAGCACGGTAAGCCGTGTGACGACGAATAAGTTCATGGCGACGCCGCGTGGCCTTTATGAGCTTAAGTATTTCTTTACCTCCTCCATTCAGAGTGCAACCGGGGGCGACGCGCATTCCGCCGAATCGGTTCGTTTTAAAATCAAAGCGTTAATTGAGAACGAATCGCCCAAGACAATCCTGTCGGACGATAAGATCGTTGATATTCTGCGCGTCGACGGTATCGATATCGCTCGCCGAACAGTCGCTAAATACCGCGAATCGATGCGAATTGGATCTTCGGTCGAACGGCGGCGCATGAAGGCTGGCACGCTTTAGCTGTGTGGACAAGTACATGATTTCATGAATGGATTTTGGTAGTGTTGACTCAGTCCACGGTGCCGCCTATGAATCGGATGCCGTTGCAGATGTATGCGGCGATAGCGGGCCTCAAGAAGGCCCAGCAAGTTTCAAAAATCAGATGTCAGTCGTATGCAATTAACGATTAACGGGAAGCAGCTCGATGTAGGTGCTGCGCTCCAAGAATACATTAAAAAGCAGCTGCCGACGATCGTGGGTAAGTATTTTGAAAACCCAAACGATGGCCACGTCACTATGTCCAAAGAAGGCAGTGATATTCGCGCCGATGTATCGCTCCATATCGGCAAGGGCATCAAGTTGCAAGGTCACGCGATCGCGGGCGACGCCTATGCTGCATTCGACGAGGCGGCCGGGCATGTAGGCAAGCGTCTGCCCCGCTATAAGCGCCGTCTTCGTTACCACCATAAAGGCCGCTTCGACAATTCCAATACCTTGCCAGCGCTGCAATATGTCTTTGCGGCGGAAGAAGAGAATACGACGAACGAGCCGGATCAGCCGGTGATCGTCGCTGAGATGGAAACCGAGATTGAGGTCATGCAGATGGACCTTGCCAATCTAACCGCCTTGATATTCCGCAATGTGGCGCATAGCGCTCTGAATATGGTTTACCGACTTGCCGATGGTGATATCGGGTGGGTTGATCCGCGCGGATCTTGCGGCGGCGTTCCCGAGGGAAGCTAGGGCGGACACATGGAAATCTCCGATCTCATCACGCCGGCCAGCATATTTTCAAAATTGCCCGCTACTTCCAAGAAGCAGGCATTACAGGAATTGGCGAAGCGGGCGTCCGATATTTCGGAACTCAATGAGCGGGTGATATTTGACGCGTTGATTGAACGTGAGCGATTGGGGACCACCGGTGTCGGTAACGGAATTGCGATTCCACACGGCAAGCTCGCCGGGCTTGATCGATTGCATGGTCTATTTGCCCGTTTGGACAAGCCGATTGAGTTCGAATCGATCGATGAGCAGCCGGTGGATTTGATTTTCCTGCTATTGGCGCCGGAATGTGCCGGGGCGGATCATCTGAAAGCCTTGGCCCGGGTGTCCAGGTTGTTGCGGGACCGGTCGACCTGCGAAAAGCTTCGCGGTTCGGAAGATCCCGACGCACTTTACGCCCTCTTGATCGAAACTGCGACGGACGCTGCGGCCTAGTCCTCCGCCAAACTTTTTGAGCGTATTAGTGGACGCTTACCGGCTCAAAATCGTTCTCTAACGCGGCCATGATCGCGGTCTTGTAGTTTGGTGCGATGCCGAGTTCGCGCCCGTCGCCCGCCATCAGCATGAATTGCACAGTATTATCGATGTGGACTGGGCGGACATAGGCGACATCGTCGGCGCCTAGGCTGGCAAACTCTATTTCCGTAATCTGTCGGGCTGATTCTTCGGTCATGTCATTCGCCTCCTTGGGTGACGTCGTCGATCTCGAGCGGTCGATTGCGGCTTTGACAGGGGGGGGCACTCGCGATCTCAATCGTGCGGACTCGGCTTTCCGGTGCCGGTCGTGCGAGTTCAATATGCAGCAACCCATTATCCAAATGCGCGCCATTCACTTCAATTCCGTCCGCGAGCACGAAATTGCGAAGGAACTGACGGGCGGCGATGCCCTGGTGCAGGAAGACGCGGTCCTGATCGTCCGTTTGCTGCCCGCGAATGACGAGTTGGTTGTCCTCAAGCTCTATCGACAGATTCTCTTCGGAGAAACCGGCGACGGCGAGAGTAATTCTTAGTTGATTGTCGCCGACCTGTTCGATGTTGTAGGGCGGGTAGCCCTCGGTTTGCATCTTTGAGATTCGGTCGAGAGTCCGCTCGATATCTTCGAAGCCCAACAACAGAGGGCTATTGAATAAAGAAATGCGAGCCATGAGCAGCGCCTCCTCCATGCGGTGAGCGAGTGGCTGTAGTATTTTTGGACCGTGAGGCTCCCACTAAACGGCCCAAACCTCCGGCCCCTTGCAACAGATATTATCTGGGGACGATATAGGCCCGTTGCAAGCGGCCTATGGTCGATAGGCTAATTGATCACGCGAAGTGCAATACGATCCTCCGGCACCGCATAGAGCGTGTCGAGCGGGGTGTCAAAGGGAGCGCCATCGAAGGGTGAGGCGACGCCGAAGAAGGCCAACAGCATGAATAGGCTGGCGACAGAAGCGACGAAGGTGAGTTGCTGCATGTGTCAAATTTCAGATCTATTTCGTTCGTCCCAACCGTGCCTTCACTTTGGGGTATGGTCGGACCGGAAAACTGCTGTAACTTCGATCATAAGCGGCGAAATTTAGGCGCGTTGTGCGGGCTGTCATCCGTTGAGGGGCATCTAGGAAAGGGAAATAAATCACGCCGTGTATCAGGGACGAGACGATGCAAAGGTGCTAGATATCGGGTGTGACTCTACCACTGATCGCGATGTGAATGGTCGGCACTGATACAAAATCGATTCCGCGTGGCCTCATCCTCTTGGCGATGTCGCTGTGCACTATGCTTTATGCGGTGACATTGACCATAGTGAATGTCGTGTTGCCGCAATTGCAGGGCGCGTTGGCAGCGACGCCGGAAGAAGTGTCGTGGGTGGTGACCTTGAATGTCATCGCAACGGCAGTCGTCACTCCAGCCACCGGCTGGCTGGTCTCCCGGTGGGGCCATCGCAACGTCATTCTGTGGTCCATTATAGGCTTTTCGGTCAGCTCATTGCTCTGTGCAACGGCCGACACGCTGATACCACTGTTGATCTATAGGGTTGGACAAGGGGTGTTCGGGGCGCCGCTGGTGCCACTTTCCCAAGCGATCATTGTGGCCGTCTATCCGCCGGAACGCCGGGCCTTTGCGCAGGGTATATTCGGCATGTCGGTGGTGCTTGGGCCGGCGATTGCGCCGGTCCTGGGAGGCTATCTCGCCGAGGAATACAACTGGCGTTTTGTCTTTATCCTGATCCTGCCGATGTGCGCTGTGACGCTGCTGTTTGTTTGGCTTTGGGTGCATGACCCGGGCGAAAGATCGAAAAGCAATCTTGATTGGACCGGGTTCCTGATGTTCTCGCTCGTGATCACCTGCGCGCAATTAATGATGGATCGTGGAGAGCGCCAGGATTGGTTCGAATCTTATGAAATTTGGGGATATGTCGCGGTCATTGTGGCGGCACTTTGGATGTTTCTAGTGCACTCGGCGACGACCGACAATCCATTTATAAAACGGGAATTATTCAGGGATCGTAATTTTTCCATTGGTCTTGCGCTCGTGTTTATATACGGGATGCTGAATATCACGCCGACCGTGATGATCCCGACCATGTTGCAGAATCTCATGGGTTATCCGGATTCGATGATCGGATTTTTGCTGGCGGCGCGGGGTGCTGGGATGGTTCTGGGGTTCTTCGTGGTCGCGCAAATCGCCAAGTTCGACCCGAGGATCGGCATGATCTTGGGTGTTGCGGCAATTGGTGTCTCGGGCTGGAACATGGCGCTGTTTAATCTGGAGGTCGATCCATTAACCATCGCCTTGAGTGGTGTCCTGCAAGGCATAGGCTCGGCGGTAATGTGGGTCCCACTCTCCATCGTCGCTTTTGCGACCTTGCCAGTGCGGCTGTTTCCCGACGCGTCCTCGATTTTTCATCTGCTGCGGAATTTCGGCAGCAGCATCTTCATCTCGGTGAGCGTGCTGACGGTCTCGCGAACCGGCAAGATCAGCTATTCGGAATTATCGGAAAATATCAGCGCCTTCACAGACATCGCGCGCTACCCGGAGGTCATGGGCCTCTGGTCCTTCGAATCGGCCCAGGGCTTGGCCGCGCTTGGCTCCGAAGTAAATCGCCAAGCGCTGATGGTCGGCTACGCCAATTCCTTCGCGCTTTATGCCTTGGCGGCGTTCTCCGCGATCCCGTTGATGTTGCTGGTGAAGATCAAGCCGTAACTGTGACTGGTTCTTCGGGCATGAACCGATGCCTGCTGCCGATCTGGATTTGGCGGCTCGCGAATTTTACGCGCGGGTCTGCTGTGCGCGGAACGGCCAGGTCTTTTTCAACTGACGGAGACGGTTTCGCCCGTTAGGCCGGTTCGATACGTGTGCGTTCGAGTTTCGAAGTATCGGCGCCTTCAATGCGGATGAGGCGAGTTGGCCCGTCCCGCATCGGTGCATGGATCGCGCCGGCTGGATAAAGATGAGCGTCGCCAGGCTTCAGATGATAGCTCTTATCCAAGGCGACTTTCGTGGCCGTTTTGGGGCTATCGCCGACCTCGACAATTTTCCAATCCGTCATCTCGGTCTCGCCGACCGCTTGTCCATAGATTGCCCAGGTCGATCCGTGATCATGCGGATACCCTTTCTTGGCACCCGGATTATTGTGCGCGCAGATCAGGAA
>CAJWTF010000129.1 GCA_913046825.1 uncultured Rickettsiales bacterium
AGATCATTGATACCATGCCGCCCTTTGTGGCAGCATAATGTTCGTTGCGGGCCGCGCCGGAAATGGCCGCCAGGCTTGCGGTGCCTACAATCCGCCCATCTTCACCATGTTCGACCATATGACGCGCCGCGGCGCGAAATGTAAAAAAGGCGCCGTCCAAGTTAATCCCAACGATCTGCCGCCAGCGTTTAGTCGTCATCTCGGTGAACGGAACCTGCTCGCGGCCACCGCTGACACCGGCGTTCGCGAAAACACCGTGAAGATTGCCGAACCGCTCAATCGTTTCGGCGAACCGGCCTTCAACCTGAGCCTCGTCGGAGACATCGCAGATCATTGCCGCGACTTCGGTTCCGTGGGCTGAAAGTTGCTCCAACGCCGACGCGTTCTTATCTGCGTTTGTTCCCCAGATACACACATTCGCACCAGCCTGCGCCATGGCATCCGCCATGCCGAGACCGATACCCCCATTACCACCGGTGACTAGCGCCGTCTTACCGGAAAGATCGAACGGTTTATATGCCATAACACACCTTATTTCGGAAATTTCAGACCGGTGCCATCTATCCCTTACTCCGGCCCTCATTCAAGCTCGGCGCGGCCGCCACCGCCATCTCCAGGCCGCAATTTCGACTTAAACCGTGGCTCCAATTTCCTTATTCACCATCCCCAAACTTTATGGGCAAGTTTATGGAGTAATCCGTTTTGAAGCAAACCTGAACAGCCTTGGAAACCGACTTCAACAAAGAAAGTTTCTTTTCTTCAATGTTTTCAGTGTGTTCAAAGATGCTTCCAGCCAACCTATAAATAGAACCGCAGAGTTCCAAGACGCGAAAGTGACCTTATTGGTGTAGTCTTGCGTAGATATCTTCGGATGGATTTTCGATAAGGCAACCATCTTCCTTCAATTAGCTGGGAAATCTCGCTTTACTGATATTTCCGACGATCCTGTCTGCCAGAAACGTTATCCTAGACGCGTTTTATTTCAATCGTGCATCGTTCATGTCCATCATCAATCCGGCGAATGATTTTAGCAGCTCGTAAGTATCAATCCGCTCTCCACGCGACTTCATCCCGATGGTATTCGGCACCTCGATCAAAATCAGTTCTTCTTCATCAACCTTGGGTTTGAGAAAACTGCGGCGATCCACTTCGATATCGCTACTGGTTACTGAAAACGGAATGCGTACCCTCGCAATACGCTCAAGCCGTTGCGCCAATTTTACGGGTGCGAAGGGCTTCACCATCACGCAATTGATACCGCAATCTGATATAGTGTGAATTTTCCTCTGATTTGGATCCGCGCAGGCCGTAATTATCGACAAAACGGATTCTTACCCATCTTATTCCACCGCAATTTGCTCACGAAATCTCGAATCCTACCCATTCCCATGTCGGCATCGGAAACCAAAACGTCCGGTGTCGAGAGACGGAAAGCTCGGCCGACGGCCCTCACAAAAAATAATAAAATCATGATGTAGAGGCGCTTTTGCGCTCGATTTATTGTGTTTGTGGGATAGATAGCATCTATAATTTTGATAATACCGGCGACCCTGTTTTGAGCCGGCCCCAAGGAGAATAGATCCCATGAGTGATTATGACGTGATCGTTGTCGGCGCCGGTAATGCCGCTTTTTGTTCCGCCCTCGCAGCCGCCATTGATCATGGCGCGAAGGTTGCCGTCCTTGAGCGCGCGCCGGAAGATGATTTCGGGGGCAACAGTCGATATACCGCCGGTGCCATCCGTTTTGCTCATGACGGGGTTCAGGACCTGACCACTGTCATGGACCTCAATCCCGAGGAGATGGAGAACACAGATTTTGGCGTCTATACGGCAGACGACTTTTACGACGATATGTACCGCGTCACGAATTACCGCTGCGACGCAGATTTAGTAGAAGTTTTGGTGACCCAAAGCCTGCCGACCTTGCAATGGATGAAGCAGAAAGGCATTCGCTTTCAGCCAAGCTACGGTCGCCAAGCTTTCAAGGTCGACGGGAAGTTCAAATTCTGGGGCGGTCTCTGCGTCGAGACATGGGGTGGCGGTCCCGGCCTTGTTGAAACGGAACTCGAAATTGCGAAGAAGAACGGAATCGACGTTCTTTTCGAGACCCGCGTTCTCTCTCTCCTTTACGACGATGAGAAAGTCAGCGGCGTCAAAGTGAAGGAAAAAGGCAAGGTTCGTGAAATTACAGCCAAAGCCGTTGTTCTGGCATCAGGTGGTTTCGAAGCCAACGCCGAGATGAGAACCCGTTATTTGGGCCCGGGTTGGGAGCTCGCGAAAGTACGTGGCACGAAGTACAATACCGGCGACGGCATTCGCATGGCGATAGATATCGGCGCGATGCCTTACGGCAACTGGTCCGGATGCCACTCCGTCGGCTGGGATTTCAACGCACCGCCATATGGCGACCTTGAAGTCGGTGATAACTTCCAAAAACACAGCTACCCGCTCGGCATTATCGTCAATGCCGACGGCAAGCGATTTGTCGACGAAGGGGCTGATTTCCGTAACTACACTTACGCCAAATACGGTGGTGAAATTCTAAGACAACCAAACCAGCTCGGCTGGCAGATTTTCGACCAGAAAGTCACCGACAAACTGCGCGACGAATACCATATCCGCCAAATCACCAAGGTTACCGCGGATACGATCGAGGAATTGTCGACCAAATTGGAAGGCGTCAACGCGGCTCAATTCGTCAAAACAGTTCAGGAATATAATGACGCGGTCATGGACGATGTCCACTTCGACCCAACTGTCTTGGACGGACGCGGTACCAAGGGATTGGATGTTCCCAAAAGTAACTGGGCGAATAAGCTCGATAAGCCTCCCTACGAAGCGTATCAAATAACCTGCGGCATCACCTTTACCTTTGGCGGTTTGAAAATCGACCCGTCATCGGGACAAGTGGTAGATGTCGATATGCATCCAATCCCCGGCCTATACGCGGCGGGAGAATTGGTCGGCGGCATCTTCTTCTTCAATTATCCGGGAGGTACCGGCCTCACGTCGGGCGCTGTTTTCGGGCGCCTCGCGGGGACATCGGCAGGTGCTGCAGCCAAAGGCTAATTTATAGAAACAGAGCGAGTGCGAGAATGGCTCGATTCTTGAAGTTTTCTGATTTACTTGAATCAAATTGACTTCTGATCTTAGAGACGATCTCGCGCTCTTTCTGCGTCGGAGACAGCCGACCTATTTTGAGGCGGCACAATCCATTGATGATTTCCTCGGCCCGTGACAACGGCTCAAATAGCACTTTGCTTTCCGCTTGCGAGTAAAGTGTTGCCGCCAAATAGTGCCGGAGTTCATGCATACGATCGGTGATGCGGGCTTCTGGGAAGACCCGGACAGCGAAGGAGATGAACTGCCCTTCGTCGATCACTCCCCACCGATCCGCGACCCTCGTATAAGCCCTAACTGCTAAACGCAGGCGATCAATTTGCGGCAATGTCGCGAAATTATCTGACAGAAACGCGATATTACAAAACAACTGAACCGCCAATACGAGATACGGATCGCCAAGCTGGAAGGCCGGAACACCTAACGAGTTCGCGAGGCTGTAATCTTCGTCGGAGGCAATATCCTTCTCCGGTTCCTCTGCCCCCCCTCCTCGAACACTCCAAGTATCCTCAATCGATTCGATCTTTCCCGCGAAGGCGACTTCGGCCAAAAACGCGAGTTCAAACCCAACTGCATTGCGGAAAGGAATAGCGGCGATGAACGGACGTCGAAAAACGCCGTACCAAAGGTCCAATCCAATCTCCGAATCAAGAAAACTTTCTACCCGTCGAACCGGATCGCCTTCAGTAACGTTGAGTAGTTCGGGCATATTCCCTTCGTCGGCGAGGTCCGGTTCAAGACGAGTCGGAGCAATAGCTAGCGACAAATCACTCTTCGCTTCCAGGCGTGCGACACATGTTTCAAGAAAATTCCTGTCCAAGCGGTCACCCACACCCAGCCACATGAAATAGGCACCCTTGCTGCGAGACAACGCTTCCGCATGCGCCGGAAGTAAACCGAAATGGCCCGGTGTCTTTATGTAAAGTAGTCGTTTGTCGCGCTCAGCTTCCGCTTCTAGAGAAGCTCCGGCCGTTTCGTCACCTGTATCATCGACGATAACGACTTCAAATTCGCCATATGATTGTTCAAGCAACGACGTTATCGTAGCAGAGAATCCGCCGACGATGTCGAAAACTGGTATTCCAATACTCACTAAAGCAAGCGTCTGCACTGGCTCTCGTTCCCCGACTGCCGTGCAACCTTAAATAATCAGACCGAACTCTCGACGGTATCTCCCACCAGTTAGAAACATATTGGATTCTAGTCCGACTTGCTACCAGATTTAATGCAATTTTTTATTACAAATCAGCTTTGTGAAGGAAGATTTGACCCAACGTCCGGATCCAACGGATAAACCGGCCGACGCAGTTCCTTCCACGGAAACAATGAATAGTCCGATGTGCACGTTCCGGGTCCGGAAACCATGACGATCTCTCGGGCAATCGGCTCAAACCCTGCGCGGAAATGCTGACGTGATTTAATCAGAACATAGTCTTTCTTCGACGGGTCGATTCCCAAATGCGTGAAGCACCCTTGGTCGAACGGCTCAAAGCGTCCTTCACAAATTACGATCTCAATATTCCCAGTATCAAGAACAACGGCCCGACCAATGTTCATTTGGACACCGGTGAACATTGGGCCCGTCACGGTGAAACTGCCATCCGTGATACGCCGCACGGTACCAGTGACCTTCAAAGGTTCGCCCTTTAAAGACATCGCAGGCATGTCGACCTTACCACCCAAATCGACGGTCACCTCCGCCCCAACGCCCGCGTCAATCAATTTAGCCACTGTCTCCGGATCACTGAAGGGTCCGGCACAGACATTCTCCAAGTCCTGTTCAATGACTTCAGCCAAAACCGCCATGACATCTTGATTGCCACCGGAGCCGCAATTGTCGCCATGATCGATCAGCATAATTGGCCCGTCGCCCTCGTCATCACTACCAAGCAATTTGGCCTTGCCAATTGACTTCTCGATCGGTTCAACTTCGAAGACAAACTCCTCCCGCTTCTCCCACAATTCCCGCATCAGATCGAACAAGAACTGTTCGGCCGCATCTTTATCACCGTCCGCGACAACAACTCCAGAAAGACCGACATGTGGGATATCTGACAATGGAAAGCAGCCGAATAGGGACGCATTCAAAATATCGCCCTTTGCCTCCGCCTTCATCGCGCGTTCCATGACCGCTTGCATCGGCTGCATCGAAGGTGCGTGGCGGTTCATATGCGTCAGCATAGGCAACGAGTGCCACGCCATTACCGGATTAATCTCTCCGGCTAGTGCCCGCATCAATGTCTTTCCCGCCCGCATGCCTGTTTCGTACATATCGATATGGGGATAAGTACGATACCCGCAAATGACCGTCGCATTGTCGACGATGGTGGCAGATAGGTTCGTATGATAATCGAGCGCCACAGCAATAGGTAAATCCGGTGCCACCTCATGGAAACGACGAAGAAGCTCGCCCTCTCCGTCATCGAATCCGGCGGTCACCATCGCGCCGTGCAGATCAAGAAACAGGGCATCACAGCCGTTCGAGATGGCCTCGATCACCGCTTCGGAACACAGATCGAGAATTTCGTCAGGCGCCGGCGCACTCGGATGTGCATTTCCCGCGAACGGAAAGTCGAGTTCAACGCCCGCTTCCTCCGCCAGATCTATATAAGCGGCTACTGGATTATTCGTGTTGCGATAGAATCGAAACGTATCTTCACCCCGTGCTGGCCCATCCGTCGGGCCAACACGGCCGAAATCCTTCACCGGCGTTGCAATTGGCGAAAACGTGTTCGTTTCATGCCGCAGAACCGCAGCGACCCAACGTTGCGCCATTTCTCTTGCTCCCTAGCGGCCCATGAAGTCAGGTTTCCGCTTCTCCATGAAAGCGCGACGACCTTCCTCGAGATCATCGCTCTTCGCGCAATTTTCGACCAATTGATGGCACAGCGACATGTCCCGATCACCAGCATTCTTAAGCAACTCATTGACGATCAAATTTGTGGTCTTCAGCGACAATGGTGCATTTGCTGTCATCATGTCTGTGTAGCCTTCGACGTAATCGTCCAATTCGTCGTGCGACACTACCCGATTGAGAAGCCCCATCATGCGCGCTTCCTCGGCATCGAAGCGGCGCGCCGTATAGAAAATTTCCTTCGCAAAGGACGGTCCGACAAGGTCGACCAGCACCTTGGTATTCTCATGTCCATAGCCAATACCCAGCTTCGCCGCCGGTATACAGAAACTCGAGTTATCGGAGCTAATCCGAATATCGCAGCAGACAGCGATACCCATCCCGCCGCCATAGCAATAACCACGAATTTTAGCAATCGTCGGTTTGGCTGAATGTTGAACCGCGCCGTATCCCCGGTTCACCGAAGCGCCGTATTCCTTCGTCGCTTCCAAGTTTGCGCGCTCGTCCTGGAACTTGGAAATATCGGCGCCTGAGACGAACGCCTTCTCACCCGCACCCTGGAGGACGATAACCCGAACATCGTCGTCGACATCGAACGCTTCTATGGCGTCGCCGAGTTGATCCCACATCGCTTTGGAGACGGCGTTATGCTTTGCGACATTGTCAAAAATCACATTTCCTACATAGCCGTCTTTCTCGGCTATAATTCTACCTTCAGTCATTTCTCGATCTCACTTTCGATTAAATAACGGTACGCATTTTGAAGTCGGCGATTTGATTCGACGAGTAGCCAAACTCCTCAAGGATTTCATCCGTGTGTTCACCACGCATCGGCGGACCAACTTCCAATTTACTGGGTGTACGAGACATCTTAATCGCTTGCGCCACCAATTCGATATCTTCGTCACGATCGGGCGAGTAAACCGACTCAGCCGCACCTAGGTGTTTGATCTGCGGATCGTCGAATACTTGATCGATGCTGTAGATCGGTCCACAAGGCACACCGGCTTCGTTCAGCATATCGACCCAGGTTTGCGAGTCTTTGGATTTGATAATCGCGTTGATTTCCGCATTGAGCGCATCGCGGTTTTTCGACCGCGCGGCACCGTCCGCGTAGTCTGGATTGGTGATCAATTGCTCAGCGTCAACCGCCTTGCAAAAACGTTCGTAAATCGCTTGGCCCGCGGATGCGATGTTGATGTGTCCGTCAGTAGTCTGGAAGACGCCAGTGGGTATACTGGTCGGGTGATTGTTGCCAGCCTGCGGCGCAACTTCTTGCTCTACTGTCCAACGGGCCGCCTGGAAATCGAGCATAAAGACCTGCGACTGCAGCAGAGAGCTCTGCACCCATTGCCCTTTTCCGGATTGTTCACGTTCCAGCAGCGCAATCATGATCCCTTGTGCCGCGAACAAGCCGGCACACAAATCGGCAATTGGAATACCGACACGCATCGGACCTTCCCCGGGTACCCCCGTAATCGACATAAGACCACCCATTCCTTGCGCGATCTGATCGAATCCTGGTCGGCCCTTATAAGGCCCATCCTGTCCAAACCCCGAAATACTGGCATAGACTAATCCCGGATTGATCTTGGAGAGACTGTCGTAATCGATCCCCAAGCGGTTCTTCACGTCGGGTCGGTAATTTTCGACAATAACATCCGTCTTCTCGATCAGCTTCTTGAGTATCGCGACGCCGTCCGGATCTTTCAGATTGAGCGTGATGCTGCGCTTGTTGCGATGCAGGTTCTGGAAATCCGGGCCGCTACGTGGTCCCCCAAGAGCACCCTTCCCTTCTAATTCCGCCGGCATCTCAATCTTGATAACATTGGCGCCCCAATCGGCCAATTGTCTAACACAGGTAGGTCCGGCACGAACACGGGTCAAATCGAGTACGGTATAGCGCGTCAAGGCGCTGGACGCAGGTTGATGCGGCATGTTTCCTCTCGGTGTAAACTTCAGACAGACCTATTGGCCCTCAGCGGGATTATTTAACGACACATCTAGCGCGAATACTGCGTTAAGCGACCGCGCTTTTCGAAGCACGCTTGCGTTCGTGCGGATCGAGATAGCGTTTGCGCAACCGGATCGAATGCGGCGTCACTTCGACCAGCTCGTCGTCCTCGATATAGGCGAGAGCTTTCTCCAGCGTTTTCCGCTGCGGAGGCGTCAAATCCACCGAGTCCTCCTTGCCCGATGCCCGGAAGTTCGTAAGCTGCTTCGCCTTCAAAGGGTTAACATCCAGGTCATCCCCTTTGTTGTGCTCACCGATAACCATACCGCAATACACGGGCTCGCCGGGTCCGATAAACAACGCTCCGCGTTCTTCGAGGTTCCAGAGAGCGTATGGCACTGTCTTCCCGGTCTCGCGCGAGACAATTGTGCCGACCCGCCGCCCTTCGATATCGCCCCTATAAGGCGCGTAGCCGTGAAAGAGGCGGTTCAAAACGCCCGTTCCTCGGGTGTCGGTCATGAATTCGCCGTGATAGCCGATCAGGCTGCGTGTCGGCGCGTGGAAAACCAATCTTTGCTTCCCACCACCCGAGGGGCGCATCTCGATCAATTCGCCGCGCCGGGCACCCAGCTTCTCGACGACAGGGCCCGAAAATTCTTCGTCCACATCAATGACGATTTCTTCGATGGGCTCCATCGTTTTGCCGGTTTCCTCATCTTTCTGGAACAGAACCCGTGGACGGCTAATCGATAGCTCGTAGCCTTCGCGGCGCATTTCCTCGATCAGAACGGCTAATTGTAGCTCACCACGCCCGGAGACCTCGAATGCGCCTTGATCCGGAGTTTCGGTAATTTTGAGTGCAACATTGCCTTCTGCTTCGCGCATCAGGCGGTCACGGATCATCCGAGAAGTGACTTTGTCACCTTCTCGTCCGGCAAGTGGCGAATCGTTCACCGCGAATGTCATCGCAAGAGTTGGCGGATCAATCGGATCGGCAGCGATCGGTGCCTCGACCGCCAGGTCACAAAGTGTATCGGCGACCGTGGCTTCTTTAAACCCGGCGATGGCAACAATATCACCAGCGGATGCTGATCCTACCGGCACCCGCTCCAACCCGCGAAACGCCAAAAGTTTTGTGACGCGAGCCTGCTCAAGTTCCGTTCCCTCTCGCGATAACGCTTTGATCGTTGTATTGGAGTTGATGGTACCGGACTCAATCCGCCCCGTCAGAACGCGCCCAAGGTAAGGGTCAGCCTCCAATATGGTCGCGAGCATTTGAAATTTGCCATTGATGACCACGGACGGCGCCGGCACATATTCCACAATTAGATCGAACAGCGGCGTCATATCCGTGCGCTCGCCGTCGGGCTCACTTGCGGCCCAACCTTCCTTCGCTGAGGAGAAGAGGATCGGAAAATCCAACTGCTCCTCATTCGCATCCAAGGCTGAAAACAAATCGAATGTCTCGTCATGCACTTCATGCGCGCGGGCTTCGGGCTTATCCACCTTATTGACGAGGACGATCGGCCGCAGCCCAAGGCTCAACGCCTTGCCGACCACGAATTTCGTTTGCGGCATCGGTCCTTCGGCCGCATCGACCAACACCACAACGCCGTCGACCATGCTGAGGATACGCTCAACCTCACCGCCGAAATCCGCATGTCCGGGCGTGTCGACGATATTGATGCGCACACCCTTCCATTCAACCGAAGTGCATTTTGCCAAAATTGTGATCCCGCGCTCGCGCTCCTGATCGTTACTGTCCATTGCGCGCTCAGCCACACGTTGATTGTCGCGAATGTTTCCGCTTTGCCTCAACAAACAATCCACCAAAGTCGTTTTCCCGTGGTCCACATGGGCAATGATCGCGACGTTCCGAAGGTCCATCAAATTCTTTCTATCAACTTAATTTGAGAATGCCGCGCATCATAGGCGGCGCGCAGCTCAAAACAAGTAAATGAAACGCTTGTTTTACCGCTCGCGCATCGCTTCCTTAAACGACCCCAAAAATGGATCAAGCAAATATTCGATAACGGTCCGTTTACCAGTCCGAATACTCGCCATGATTTGCGTTCCGGGGAAAACGTCGTATCGTTGGTCTTGCCGCATAAAATATGACCTTTCCGGTTCGATACGAACTTTATAATACGGCTGCCCATCTTCCTCTCGGGTCAATTTATCAGGACTAATCTGGATAACCTTTCCTAACACGTGACCGAAGCGCTGTAGACTAGGCGAATTCAGTTTTAGGATTGCTTCTTGGCCGACCGTTACATATCCGATGTCTTGTGTTGGAAGTTGCGCCTCGACAATCAGCTTATCTTCGCCAGGTACAATATCAATAACCGTGTCTCCCGGTTTAACAACACCACCAATAGTCGAAACGTGGATGGACTTCACTAGGCCCGCAACCGGAGCTCTGAGAACCGTGCGCTCAAGACTATCCTGAAATTTCTTCAACCGCTCGCTCAGCTCATCGATTTCCCGTTGCGCTTCACCAAAACTATTCCTGGCATCTTCACGAAATGCGATTTCGGTCTGCTCCAATCTTGACCTGGCTTCGTTGAAGGCAGCTTGTGCGCCGGTCAACCCTTCCTTGTCTTCATCAATCTGACTGGTCATTTGCTGCGCATCGCGCAGTAGCTCGATATGATTATAGCGGTTTGTAAGTTTGTCTTTCAGCAATTCTTCGCTGATCGCAACTTGTTCGTTTAACAACTGCAAGCTTTTACGAGTATTTCCAAGCCTCACCTTAATTTCCCGGACCTCCTGCCGCCGCTGCGTAATTAGCTCTCTTTGACTAGATATCTCTGCCTTATATCGCTTACGACGTGTTTCGAATAGATTTCTGGTCCGTTGAACGGCATCCAGATGCAGCGATGCCAAGGGTTCAGGAATTAAGAGCGATTGCTTCCCAATCGCTTCCGCATGATGTCGGATAGTTTCAATCGACAGGTTTGCCATTCGAACTTGAAGCTCGTGCAAATCAGCCCCGCTGCGGGTTGTCTCCAATTCGACCACAGGCTGTCCCGCCTCGACCTTATCGCCCTCACTCACCAAGATTGCAGCGATTATTCCACCCTCCAAGTGTTGGATTTCCTTGACCTGACTTGCCGGTTTCG
>CAJWTF010000130.1 GCA_913046825.1 uncultured Rickettsiales bacterium
TGTTGTTGGCGCGCACATGGTCGATGTTGAAGTAGATCGGGAAACCGGGCATGTCAAAATTCTACGCTATACCGCCAGTCAAGATGTCGGCCGGGCCATCCATCCGGCTTATGTGGAAGGCCAGATCCAGGGCGGCGTTGCACAAGGCGTCGGCTGGGCGCTAAATGAAGAGTACATATACGACAAAAACGGTCGCATGGATAACTCCGGCTTCCTCGATTACCGAATACCAGTTGCCTCCGATTTGCCGAAAATTGACACGGTTATGGTAGAAATTCCTAATCCAGCACACCCTTACGGAGTGAAAGGCGTCGGCGAAATTCCGCTGGTGCCGCCATTGGCGGCGATTGCTAACGCAATAGCCGATGCCATTGGCAAACGTCTCTATGAACTGCCGATGTCACCTCCCAAAGTATTGAAAGTACTAGACGAATAAAAATCTAAAGTTGGTCTTTGGGCATCCTGATAAATTGCTATCTATCGGGATGCCCATTAACACCAATGATCAAGATTTTATTTGTGCCCAAGGTTGACTGTTAGGGGCAAATGGAATGCGCCGCTATGCAGCAGCTTCGTGGCGTCTCTGAGCGTCTTCTTTAATCATATCCGCTCCTTTTTCGGCGATCATGATTGTCGGTGCGTTGGTATTGGTTGACGTCACTGCCGGCATAACGGAAGCGTCAATTACGCGCAGTCCTTCCATGCCGTAAACGCACAGCCGATCGTCGACGACCGACAGCGAGTCTGAGCCCATCTTGCAGGAACAGGTTGCGTGAAAAACGGTTGAACCAATCTCGCGCGCATAAGCCAAAAATTCGTCATCGGTCTGAACGTCGACCCCTGGAAAGGTTTCCGTCACGAGATATTGCCTTAGTGCAGGTGTGTTGAACCATTCCCGGACCTTCCGTAATCCTGCGATGACGGTGCGGCGATCACGGTCTTCGGCCATGTAATTCGGGTTGATCACCGGCTGTTCGCGGGGGTCAGCCGATTTTGCTTCGACGCAGCCGCGACTTTCCGGTCGCATCTGCCAGACGCCGGAAGTCATCCCGGGTTTTGTGTCCAACACTCTTTTGGGGCCGAGTGCGAAACTCGCCGAAGCGAACAGCGCTTGCACATCCGGTGTCGCCGATTCCGGAAGAACTTTCACCGATGCGGCGAGAAGCGATGCCGCGTATGTCAGCATGCCAGTCCCGTTGAAGGCGTATTTCATCAATTCGGCGGCGAATCGTAAGCCCCGGGAACGTTCGTTCAGTGTTGCAATATTCTGCACTTCGGCCTGAACGCGAACGATGAAATGGTCTTGAAAGTTCTTCCCCACACCTTTCAGTGCATGTTGGGTGTCAATCCCGATCCCGCTCAAATGATCCGGGTCTCCGATGCCGGACAATTGTAAAATATGGGGTGACCCGATGGCGCCGCCCGATAGAATCACTTCTCCACCTGCATCTGCGCGGTGCGTTGATCCATCGCGGGAGAACTCGACGCCTACCGCTCGTTTGCCTTCTAAAACGATCCGGTGCACCAAGGCGTTTGTTATGACCCGCAAATTCGCGCGGCCCATCGCCGGGCGTAGATAAGAGCGTGCGGTGCTGGCGCGAAAACGCCCGCCCCGGGTTTGCTGTACCCAACCGATATGGTCGCCCAACCCGTGGGGTAAGTCGTTGAGGTCTTCTCGATAGGCCCAACCCATTTGTTGGCCGGCTTCAATGGCGATTTCGCAAAGCTCTGGTTTGTCGCGGTTTTGCGATGTGAAGAGCGGTCCACCTTTCGCATGGACCTCGTCGGCCGGACCCTCCCAATTTTCTGCCTTCCGGAAATATGGGAAAGTACTGGCAGCGTCCCAGCCCCGGTTGCCCATCTGAGCCCAATGATCGTAATCCTCTGGTTGAGAGCGAATATAGATCATGCCGTTGATCGAGCTGGATCCGCCCAGCACTTTGCCGCGCGGATAGGGAATTTCACGACCGTTAAGACCCGAGTCCTTGTCCGCCTTATATCCCCAAGTCACCTTGGGATGATCCAGAAGTTTCATATAGCCAGCGGGAATATGAATATACGGGTTGGTATCCTTGCCGCCCGCTTCCAACAGAATGACATGGGTGTTTGGGTCTTCTGTCAATCGATTGGCGAGCACACAACCCGCCGAACCGGCCCCCACGATAACATAATCCGCTTGCATGACGAACTCTCTCCCGACAAATGTTAGGTTTCGTTCTGTCTGAATAAACATTCGTCAGAACATAGAGGAATTAAAAAGTAATGCTGGTTATCAATTTGCATATGTCCAGCAAGCTGAGGAAAATTGCGACTGTAGTGCCAGCCAAGAACGCTAAATTCCCGCGGGACAGAGAACATACTTCCTCCGGAAAGTATCTTTGCGGAGAAGTAGACGACTTATGAGGAACTAAAGCGATGACTGATATCGAGATCAGAGCTGGATTGACCATCAGACCATTAGAAGGCGCGCGGTTTGGTGCGGAAATTCTGGGGCTTACGCCGTGCGAGATCACGGAAGAACAGCGGGAAGTGATCATGGGCGTCTATCGGGAGCGCCTAGGACTATTGTGCTTCTCGTTTGGACGTCTGTTAGAAAGTGACGAATTGCATGCGCTAACAGGTGTTTTTGGCGAGAATGAATTTGGGCCGGGCCGCATCAACGGGATCGGTAAAAAGGCCGAACCCGGCGAGCAAATATTATCGGTCGAAGAGCAGGTGGCCGTGCTGCGGGCCAAAGGCGTTGATCCGTACTTGGCGACGATTGGTAATCTGGAGCCTGACACCTTGGAGCGAAAGCCTGTCGCGAAGACATTTTTCGGTGAATGGGAATGGCACACCGACATGTCCTATATTCCAGTGCCGCCCACGTTCAGCTTGCTTCATGCGCGTATCCTTCCGGAAGAAGGCGGCGATACAGGGTTCTGCAATCAAGTGATGGCGGCGAAAGCATTGCCGTCTGCGTTGCGCGAGCGTGTCCGCGGCCTGACCGCCAAACACGATTCTACCTACACCTCTAGCGGTAAGCTTCGACCCGGCATGAGACCACCGGTCACACCGGTCGAGGCCATCGGCCATGCTCATCCAATTCTCCGCAAGGTGCCGACCACTGGCGAGGAGGCAATCTATCTCGGCCGTCGAACCAACGGATATATCACTGGCCTGTCCCTGAATGAGAGTGAAGCACTGCTCGACGTACTTTGGGAGCATGCGACGAGGCCTGAGTTTTGCTATCGCCACAAATGGCAGGTTGGTCAAGTCGTCGCATGGGACAACCGAATGATGCTGCACATGCGCCATCCAGTGGACGAGACCCTTGATCGTTTCATGTGGCGCACCCAAACAAAGGGCGAGGCCGTCATCCCAGCTTAGCCTAGTTGTGTTGGTAGCCTCTTGCTCTTGGCCCATCACCGCCAATTCGCAGTTCGATCGGACACTGGACGCTGCTCCAATTTGTTTTTGCGTCGCTTAAATAAACTCGGTTTGGAGGGATTTAATTGCGCTCAAGGTATCCGGCGATAGCGGTCCTTTGTTAACTGCATTGACAGCGTGTTCGAATTCCCCATGTGTCGCGATGCCGATCTCGACCGTCGAAAGCTCCGGGTTTGAGATCACGTACCGAACCGCCAATTCAGGTAGCGTCGCCGCGTGACCCGAATCGATAAGTGGTTGGAACAGCAGGGCGCGCCGCACATCCGTCGCGTAGTCGTGGCTTGCCCCGATCGGGGTCACATTCTGAATGCCCAAGGGATGCCGGGTTTCGGTGCCGGAAAGTGCACCACCGGCGAGCACCCTGACGCCGATCGAGCCAATGCCGTGTCGGTTGGCCGCGCTTAACAGTTGGCGGTAATCCTGAGCTGGATAGCCGGCCGCCACGGTTTCGCCGGCGGAGGGGACAAGCATGTTGTAAAACATTTGCGCACTGTCGAAGCAACCGAACTCTATCAAACGGTGCAGGGCATCCGTGTCGCCTTTGGCGGTAAAGCCGAGGAAGCGCGTTTTCCCCTCATCACGGAGTTTTTCGAAAGTCGGGACGATCTCGTTTAAGACTTGATCAGCGGAGATGTTGCCCCGCTTGTCACTCGGGTCTTCCAAGGTGTTGTGCAGTTGAAATATATCGACATGATCCTGCCTCAATCGGCTTAGGCTCGCCTCAAGAGAGCTTCGGATTGCCATGGCCAAATCCCCTTGATCATCCTCGGTCACCCCGACTTTTGTGCTGACGATAATGCCGTCGCGGTTCCGTCCCAGAGCCCGACCCAGGTTGGTTTCCGAAGCGGTATTCCCATAACTCGGTGCGGTATCGAAGTGATTGATGCCGTTATCGCGCGCCCAGGCGATGGCGCGATCTTGGTCGGCCTCACTACCTTTCGTCATCAGCCCTCCGACCGCACCGCATCCGAAAGTTAATCTCGATAATTCTAGACCCGTGCGGCCGAACAGTTTCTTTTCCATCTCGAATGTTTTCCCTTCGTCATTGCTCGACACTGCGCGGATATCGACCCATATTCGTCAAGAATGAAGTGGCGCCTTTCTCGAAAAATTCCCATCAGCGTGAGGGAATTAAGCTTTTACATTTGACTAAAATTGGGTGAAACCCTGAAATGTGGTCTGCGGCGCTACTGAACAGGAGACGCAGCATGCCCAAATCACTTACCTCCGATGCCATTGTTCGGCTGCGCCTGGACGGCTTCCATTTTCCGATACTCGGCGTGAGCGAGGCGGACGCGGTTGATTACCGCCGCCAGCTCGAAACTTTTGAGGCCGAGAATGGCGGTGCGCTGAAAGGGGCTCATCGGTTTAAGACGCATTTACTTTTCAAGTGGCTCGCGGACCTGGTTCGCGCTCCGCATATTCTCGACCCGGTGGAAGACCTAATTGGGCCGGACATTCTCTGTTGGACAACCCATTGGTTCATCAAGGAGCCGGATAGCCCGGATTATGTGTCGTGGCATCAGGACAATAATTACTGGGGTCTCGATACCAAAGATCTGGTGAGTGTTTGGGTGGCGCTATCTCCCGCGACGGTTGAGAGTGGTTGCATGCGGATGCTGCCGGGCAGTCATCTGAATCCGCCAATGCCCCATGTGGATACACGAGCTGAGCATAACATGCTGACGCGCGGGCAAAGCATTGTGGATATAGATGAGAGCAAGGCGGTGAATGTTGAATTGCAAACAGGCGAGGCCGCGCTGTTTGATTATTCAATTGCCCATGCTTCGTATCCCAATAAAAGCGACGACCGGCGCATTGCAATAGTCCTCCGCTACATTCCCCCGCAAACCCGGCAAGTACTTTCTGATTGGGATAGTGCGGCCCTGGTCCGTGGTCGCGACACCTTTGGTCACTTCGAGCATGAACCGGTGCCGGCTTGCGATATGGACCCGGTTGCCGTCGCGTTCCATCAAATGGCGGAAGAGCGACAGCGGCAGGTATATTTCAAGGGAACCGAATGGCAGGAGGGCCGTGTCTCCGAACAAGGTGTCGAAGCGCCTTACTAAAGGTCCCTGTTATGCGGCCTCGGCTCTCGCCGCTGCGCGTCTCCGCGCTAACTTGAATTTCGCCAATAGGGGCCAGCGAAGGATAATCCCATGAAGCTCGACGATTGCATCAATCTGGATGATTTGCGGAAAGTTGCGAAACAGCGCGTGCCAAAGCTCATCTATGATTTCATCGAAGGTGGGTCTGAGGATGAATCCGGCCTCGTGAGAAACGAGGATGCCTTCCGTAATCGCGCGCTGGTGCCGAGATACATGGTGGATATTTCCAGCATTAATCAGGACACCGAATTGTTCGGGCGCACCTATTCCAGCGCCTACGGGATCGCGCCGACCGGCGGTATTTCCAACTACCGGCATAAAGGTGATCTGATGCTGGCGCGCGCGGCACGAGACGCGAACATCCCCTTTATCATGTCCGGTGCGGCGACCGCCCGTATGGAGGATATGGCCCGTGAAGCGCCGGATCACGGCTGGTACCAACTCTATACCGCGAAGGACCGCGCCATTGCCGATGACCAAGTCAAACGGGCTGCCGATCTTGGCATCCAGACCTTGGTGATTACCGTCGATGTCCCCGCCAGCGGCAATCGCGAGCGCAATAAACGCAATGGTTTCGGTCGGCCGCTAAAATTGTCCTTGGCGACCAAGTTGGACGCGTTGCGCCATCCGCTCTGGCTCAAGGATTACATGACCAATGGCATTGCAATGCTGGCAAATTGGGAACAATACGCCCCAGCCGGTTCGAGCGCGGAAGAAGTTGGCGAATTTGTCGCCAACCAATTCCCTGGTCCCCTGACCTGGAAGGATATCGAACATTTCAGGGAAATTTGGTCGGGGAATTTGGTGCTGAAGGGGATCATGCGGGTCGACGATGCAATTCGCGCCGCCGAAGCGGGTGTGGACGGGTTGATGATTTCCAATCATGGTGCCCGGCAGCTCGACCGCGCACCGTCGCC
This sequence comes from uncultured Rickettsiales bacterium, assembly GCA_913046825.1. Next base: position 6,455 of record CAJWTF010000130.1, read on the forward strand.
GCTCGACGTACTTCCCGCAATTGACGCGGCGGTTGGCGACCGGATGACTTTGATGCTGGATGGTGGCATCCGGCGGGGGGCAGACATTATGATCGCGCTCTGCATGGGCGCGAAATTCATCTTCATGGGCAGACCGACGCTCTACGGCTGCATCGCCGGTGGACAACTCGGCGCCGCGAAGGCGGTAGAGATCGTCCGCTCGGAAATTGAAACCAATATGAAGCAGCTCGGCTGCCCGTCGCTCGATCAACTCGGCCCTGATTTCCTACATTGGGACGCGGACGAAGCGCGCAAGAACTTGCGAAGTTAGGTTTTCGGAGACAACAAATATGCTGCGGCGATTGCAATTAATGAGAGTAACGCGAAGCCCGCCGAGATGCTGAACACCATTGCCGGCATTCCCGCATCGAGTAGGGAGCCGAGAATCAGCGGTGCCAGACTGACGCCGATCGAATAGCCGACGAAGACGAAACCGAATACCTTTCCGGTTTGTCCAGCTGGAATGATTGCTTTCAGCATTAGGTCACGCGCCGGCAGAACCGCGCCGAGGCCGACACCTGCGGCGATCATGATCACGATGAGTATCCCTTCCATTGGTCCGACAAAGACCGGAAGCAATGTAGCGAGCGCCGCTAATATCAAAGCTGCCGAAGCTGTCACAATATGTCGTGGGTATTTGTCGACGACGAATCCCGCGAGCAAAATGCCGCCGACGACGCCGAAGAGATGCCCTGTCAGAGCGGTGTTGGCGGTGTCCAACCCGAGGCCATGAAGGTCGATCAATCCACTCACTGTAAAGGCGAGGAGGCCGCCGCTCGCCATTCCGTAGAGAATGAAGAATGCGAGGAATAGCAATACCGGTGGTGTCAGCAAAAGAGCGATGCCCTTAAAGCCCGCGGGTTGGCCTACTTTGCTTTCGCTATGGCTTTCGCCTACGAGGACTCCGCGCCTCACGGTCATAACCGCCAATACCAGCAGGCCGATCCCACCAGTGACGATCAAGGCGGTTCGCCAATCCGTATAGGCCGCAATCGTCAACATGGCGACGGGCGCGCAGGCACCGCCGAGAAAGCCGGAGAATGTGTGAACTGAATAGGCGCGGCCAAGGCGTTTTTCGCCGATGGACCCGGCCAGGATCGCGTAATCAGCCGGATGAAAGACGCTATTGCCGAGGCCCGCAAACACCGCCAGGACTAGGAGCATCCAATAGCTGTCGACGAAACCCATCAACATGACCGATGTGGAAATCAAACACAGGCCCCACAACAGAACCCGGCGGGGTCCCAGGTGGTCGACGAGAAATCCGACTGGCGCTTGGAGAATACCGCCAAGGAAACCGTAGGCGGTCATGGCGAGACCCAATTCGATATAGGAGACGCCGAACTCCATCTTGAGCAGCGGGAACAACGGGGGCAGGGCCAGGCCATAGAAATGGCTGAGATAATGCCCGGCGCTAATCAGGCTGATGGCCCAGCGCTCGTCGCCCGACGCGCCAGCGTCGTCTAGCTCTTCTGCAACTGCCGCTCTATCAGACATCCATTTCACCTAGTCTCGCAATAAACACCCGGATAGTTGAGCGGTCACCCGGACAATGCAAACATCCAATCGGCGAATGCCGACCAGTCCAATCCACTTAATCCTGTCCACCCGAGCTGCCCTTTCACCCTTCAGCCGGCCGCCATACGTCGCGTTCCAGGCGCTGGTGGCATGCGGGGCGGCCCTGCGAAACACTGTGCAACGTCCATCCATTGGTTAGCGACAGTGCCGGTCACGTGCAGGGCTGTGTCGCCTATGTTTCGGGTCTGCGTGACCACTTGGCAGAACTCAACAGCCGATCCTTCGACGCGCTCCGCGTCCGACGGATCGTTCCATTCCCAGATATAGCCCGAGGGGCCCGTCAATCGTACATGGGGCTTCGGTTCTGGGACATCTTCACCCCGATTGACGAAGGTCCAGCCGAACGTGTTTACCCCGAGAACCGCGACATTCTTAATCCGATCAGTGTCTTGTCGTTCCACACCGAGCAAATCAAAGGCGGCCTGGCCATGGGACCATGTTTCCATCAGGCGTGCAGTAATGCTGGAACGGACGCTCATATCTGGGCCAACCCATTTCACGCGCTTCTTCGGATCGGCTTCGGCGAACCGATCGCTCATGGGGCCGTAGAAGTCACGCCAAGCCGCCAGCAATGCGCGACCTTTCAGGCCCTCGAGCACGGTTGCCGTCGCATCGGTGCCTTCGGCTCCGGCATCTCGAAGCGCTTTGATCTTGGCATAGGTTTCGTGGAACTTGGCCTCGTCATTGAGCGAGAGGTCGGCCAACATATTGCCGTGATGCAGATGCCCGAGAATATCGTTAAAGGTCCACCCTTTGAACAATGTTGGGCGTTCAAAATCAGCATCGCTTAAAGGGTTCATAAGGGCGAATAAAGTCTCGCTCTCGTCCTTGAAATCTTTTGCTTGCTCAAGCATCCTGGTCTCCCTCTCTCGTAATCCACGGTCTTCCAACAAAACAGATGTATGTGTAATTCTTTCGGTGGCGACCAGTCCGCTTGCCGCCCGTACCGTCAGTCTCTACTAACGATCTTCCGGTAACTCCGATTAAGGGTGGGCCAGATGCCTCTCGGACTTGAGCGTGACATCGTAGATCCCGAAATACGCCGTCGCGCGGTCGAACGTTTCGCTGAAAGCGGTGTGCGCTTGCCGCGTCTCTCCACGCTTGCCGATCCAGTAGGTCAGAGTTCATCGATGCCGGAGGGTTTGTCGGCCGTGGACCCGGATGCGGCTGATGCCCGCAACCTGTTTCGCGTCCATTGGCATAATGGCGAGGACCGCCGATCTCTTGTCAAAACGCCGGAGCATATGGTGTTGCCGTCCGAACTGACTGGCGTGGAGGCAAAAATCATCGTCGCCACCGGAAACCGCTTTCCCATGGTTCGAGCCCATAAGGTCTTGGCGGCCTATGGCTGTCTTGTCCCGCGTTTGGTGACGGGGCAATTCGATCCCACCCAACATCGGGCTATCTGGCCGTCGACCGGCAATTACTGTCGTGGTGGTGTCGCAATCTCACGCATCCTGGGATGCCGAGGTGTTGCCGTTCTACCGGAAGGCATGAGCCGGGAGCGATTTCAATGGTTGGAGCACTGGGCCGGCTCACCCGAGGACATCGTTCGCACGCCGGGCACCGAGAGCAACGTGAAGGAAATATACGACGCTTGTCATGAGCTGGCGGCGATCCCCGACAACGTCATTCTCAATCAGTTCAATGAGTTCGGAAACTACATCGTCCACCGCGCGGTCACCGGCCCTGCCATGGAAAAAATCTTCCACGCGGTTGACGCCGATAGCGGCTTGCGAGCGCGGGCATTTGTCTCGGCCACCGGATCAGGTGGCACTTTGGCGGCGGGGGATCATTTAAAACAGGCTCTCGGCGCGGATATTTGCGCGGTGGAAGCGCTTGAATGCTCGACCTTGTTGATGAATGGTTATGGTGAGCACAACATCCAAGGCATTGGCGACAAGCACGTGCCCTTCATCCACAACGCGTTGAATACCGATTATGTCATTGCCGTCTCGGACAGGGCATCGGACGCGTTGAACTTGCTGTTCAACACGACGGTCGGGCGCGGATATCTCGCTTCCCGCACGGGATTAGGACAGGAAGCTTTGAGTGGGCTCGCCGATTTTGGGCTCTCATCCATCGCCAATGTTCTGGCCGCAATCAAATACGCCAAGTATCAAGGCCTCGGCGTCAATGACGCGGTGCTCACGGTAGCGACCGACGGCTCGGAGATGTATGGCACCGAACTCGACAAGGAATCTCGCGCCACGTTCGGCGGTAACTTCGACGGTCTCGCGGCGGCGGAAGTTTTTGGGCGTTATATGTTGGGTGCGACCACGGATCATATGAAGGAAATGACGCGGCCTGACCGCGAGGGCATTTTCAATCTTGGTTACTATACCTGGGTCGAGCAACAGGGCGTATCGCTCGCTGATTTCGACGCGCGGCGCGATCCGGATTTCTGGGGCGGCATGATGGACATGGTGCCGATCTGGGACGGATTGATTGACGATTTCAACTCGGAGGCGGGACTATAAAGATGGAAGCGAATAAGCCGGAAGTAGTCGCAGAAGTGCGCGAGCTGTTCGAGCGGTACGAGCAAGCACTGATCGACAAGGATGTGGATGTGCTTGACGCCACGTTTTGGAACAGCCCGTATACGATCCGCCTATCTTTTGACGAACATGGCTATGGTTTCGATGAAATCCACGCCCATCGCGTGCGCCGCCCACCGGGGCCGGGTACGAAGGAGAAGCGTCGCCGCCTTGAAATACTCAACCTTGGCAATGAT